>JBJFGJ010000119.1:0-3339 GCA_051892575.1 Alloprevotella sp.
AGTCATACCATGTGGTCAACGGTGTGGACAACATCATTCCCGTAGACGTCTACGTTCCCGGCTGCCCGCCGCGTCCCGAGTCGTTCCTCTACGGTATGATGCAATTGCAGCGCAAGGTCAAGGTCGAGAACTTCTTCGGCACCACCAACCGCAAAGAGAAAGATCCCTATCGCCAAAGTATGGCTGAAAAAGCCGAAGCAATCTATAAAGAGGAGGAACAGGCATGAACGATATGAATTTGGAAAAGAAAGGCGAAGCCCAGGCTGCCGCAAAGCCTCAGGCCGCTCAGCCCAAAGTTGCACCCGCTGCCGCCGCTCCTGCCGCTGCACGCCCTGCAGCCGCCGCACCCGCTCAGCCTGCCAAAAACCAGATTGAGCCCGAGTGTGTGGCTCCCGAGGCCCTGCGCGAGCGTATGGAGACCTTGAAAAACAAAGAGGGTTTTGATTTCCTCGAAAATCTCACCGGTTTTGACTGGGAGGCCGACGGCCTCGGCGTGGTCTACCAACTCGCCTCGACGGCCGACGCAAGCCGCCGCGTGAGCCTCAAGACCGTCACCACCGACCGCGAAAATCCCTATCTGCCCTCAGTGGCCGACCTCTGGGACATCGCCAACATCTACGAGCGTGAGGTCTACGACTTCTTCGGCATCCGTTTCACCGGACACCCCGATATGCGCCGCATCTTTATGCGCGAAGACTGGGTGGGCTATCCCATGCGCAAGGACGACGAGACCGAAAAGAACAATCCCCTCCGCATGACGCCCGAGCCGCTTTCAGACTTCACCGACACCTATACGCTCGAGAGCGACGGCACGGTGACCAAGGCGCAGCGCCGTCTGTTTGAAGAAGACGAATACGTCGTCAACATTGGTCCGCAACACCCCTCCACACACGGTGTGCTCCACTTCCGTGTGAGCCTCGAGGGCGAAAAGATCAAGAAGATTGACCCCGTGTTGGGCTACATCCACCGCGGTGTGGAGAAAATCAGCGAGAAGATGACCTATCCTCAGACCCTCGCCCTGACCGACCGCCTCGACTATCTCGGCGCCATGCAAAACCGCCACGCGCTCTGTATGTGTATCGAGCAAGCTATGGGCGTGGAGGTGAGCGACCGTGTCAAAGTCATCCGCACCATTATGGACGAGCTCCAGCGTATCGACTCCCACATCCTCTTCTTCTCCTGCCTTTGTCAAGACCTCGGCGCAACGACGGCCTTCCTCTATGGCTTCCGCGACCGCGAGCAAATCCTTGACATCTTTGAAGAAACCTGTGGCGGCCGCCTCATCCTCAACTACAACACCATTGGCGGTGTGATGGCCGACATCCATCCCAATTTCCAGAAGCGCGTGAAGGCATTCATCACCTACATGCGTAAGAACATCAAGGAATACCACGACATCTTCACCGGCAACGTCATCTTCCAGAACCGCGCCAAAGGTGTGGGTGTGCTCACCAAAGAGCAGTGCATCTCGTTCGGTTGCACCGGTGGTACGGGCCGTGCTGCAGGCTGGCACAACGACGTGCGCAAGTTGCGTCCCTATGCCGCCTACGACCGCGTGGACTTCAAAGAAGTGGTGCGCACCGAAGGCGACAGCTTTGCCCGCTATATGATACGTCTCGACGAGATACTCGAGAGCCTCAACATCATAGAGCAGCTCATCGACAACATCCCCGAAGGCAACTTCCAGGAAAAGATGAAGCCCATCATCAAGGTGCCCGAAGGCCTCTACTACAGTGCCGTCGAGGGTAGCCGTGGCGAGTTTGGCGTGCTGCTTGAGAGCAAAGGCGACAAGAGCCCCTACCGTCTGCACTACCGCTCCACCGGTCTGCCCCTCGTGGCCGTGATGGACACGGCTTGCAGAGACAATATGATTGCCGACCTCATCACCATCGGCGGAACGGTAGACTACGTCGTGCCCGACATCGACCGATAACCCCATTGCGTTTTTGTAAATCACCCACACATATAATATATAGATATGTTTAATTTTGATATCGTCACAACATGGCTTCACAACCTGCTGACCGGTACGCTCGGACTGCCCGAGTGGGGTGCAACCCTCACTGAGAGCATCCTCGTGGCCCTGGTCATCATCACGCTCTATGCCGTGTTTGCCATCGTCCTGATTTATATGGAGCGCAAAGTTTGTGCCGCCTTCCAGTGCCGTCTTGGCCCGATGCGTGTAGGCCCCTGGGGCTCGCTCCAAGTGTTCAGCGACGTATTCAAGATGCTGACCAAGGAAATCATCAACCTGCGTCAGACCGACCTGCTCCTCCACAACCTGGCCCCCTTCCTTGTGGTGACCGCCTCCATGATCACCTTTGCCTGTCTGCCCTGGAATGTAGGTGCACAAATCATCGACTTCAATGTCGGCGTGTTCTTCTTCCTGGCCATTTCGAGCATCGGTGTGGTCGGCATTCTGCTGGCCGGTTGGAGTAGCAACAACAAGTATTCGCTCATCGGCGCCATGCGTAGCGGTGCGCAGATCATCAGTTACGAACTCTCCATCGGTATGACCATGCTCACCATGATTTGCCTCACCGGCACGATGCAGTTCTCTGAAATCTGTGCCGACCAGGCCGTCAACGGTTGGAACATCTTCCGTGGCCATCTGCCTGCCGTGCTGGCCTTCATTATCTACCTCATCGCCGGCAACGCCGAGTGTAACCGTGGTCCGTTTGACTTGCCCGAGAGCGAGAGCGAACTGACTGCCGGTTACCACACCGAATACTCCGGTATGCACTTTGGCTACTACTATCTGGCCGAATACCTCAACCTCTTCATCTGTGCCGGTATGGCCTCGACCATCTTCCTGGGCGGCTGGGCACCGTTGCACATTGCAGGTCTTGAGGGCTTCAACGGCGTGATGGATGCCGTGCCCGGCTTCGTGTGGTTCTTGGGCAAGACCTTCTTTGTGGTGTTCCTGCTCATGTGGCTCCGCTGGACCTTCCCGCGTCTGCGAATTGACCAGATCTTGTCGCTCGAATGGAAATATCTTGTGCCCATCAGCATGGTCAACCTCGTGCTCATGGCCCTCGTGGTCGCAATGGGCTGGCATTTCTAACAACGCACAAACGAAGATTTACTTTTCAGCATTATGAACAATCAAGACAATTATATCAAAGGACTGTTTGGCGGCGTGAAGACACTCTGCGTGGGCCTCAAGACAACCATGCGCGAGCTTTTCACCAAGAAAATCACCGAACAATATCCTGAAAACCGCAAGACGCTCGAGATGTTCGACCGCTTCCGTGGCTCGCTCGTCATGCCCCACAATGAGCAGAACGAGCATAAGTGCATCGGGTGCGGACTCTGCCAGATGGCCTGCCCCAACGGCAC
>JBJFGJ010000120.1:0-3320 GCA_051892575.1 Alloprevotella sp.
ATGATCAACAAGGTGGGCCTCGACGCCGCTATCAAAAACGCAGTGGCCAAAGGCTTTTGCGACTGGAAAGACATCAAAGTAATCGGCTAACGCATTAATACTGTAACCAACTATGGCAGGCAAAAAAGCTAAAGGAAATAGAGTGCAGGTCATCCTTGAATGCACCGAAATGAAGGAAAGCGGCCTTCCCGGAACGTCGCGTTACATCACGACCAAAAACCGCAAGAACACGCCCGAGCGTCTGGAGTTGAAAAAATACAACCCCATCCTCAAACGTATGACCATTCACAAAGAAATCAAGTAATTTAGGACATGGCAAAGAAAGCAGTCGCCACCCTTCAGGAAGGCAAAACAGACGGACGCGCCTACACCAAAGTTATCCGCATGGTGAAAAGCCCCAAAACCGGCGCTTATATTTTCGACGAACAGATGGTTCGCAACGAAGAGGTAAAAGACTTCTTCAAGAACTAATCCAAGCATCATTCATTGACCATACATACAGTCGGTCGGTCTGCACACAAAGCAAGCCGACCGACTTTGTTTTAGACACCACGGCCTCTCGCTACCCTCTTTACCCTCTCTATCCCTTATCCTTTTCTTCTCACATGACTCCCCAACACGACCCTATGGGCGCGGCCATTGCCGACTATCACAAAAACGGACGGGCCGACCGACTGCGCGTGCTCTCGCCCGACTTCGACGAAGACGAAATGCCCGTCGACATGCTTTTCCGCCACTACGACGCCATGTCGCCGCTCGAGCAGCAGGCTCTGGACCACTGCCGCGGCCGCGTGCTCGACATCGGTGCCGGTGCCGGTTGCCACGCGCTCGTCTTGCAAGACCGCGGTCTCGACGTCACGGCCATAGACATCTCGCCGCTCTCGGTCGAAACAATGAAAGCCCGCGGCGTCTGCCACGCCATAGAGCAGGACTTCTGGACCATGCAGGGCCGTTTCGACACCCTGCTCATGCTCATGAACGGCATTGGCATTGTGGGTACCGTCAGTCGTCTGCCCCGGTTCTTCGCCCACATCAAGACCCTCCTCGCTCCCGGCGGCAGCCTCATCTTCGACTCCACCGACATCCGCTACCTCTTTGAAGACGAAGACGGCCACTTCGACCTCCCCACCAACCACTACTACGGCGAACTCACCTACCGTATGCAATACCGCCAAGTGAAAGGCCGCTCCTTCCCCTGGCTCTACATCAACTTCGCCACCCTCGCTGACGCCGCCCATGCCGCCGGCTTCCAGGCCACCCTACTCGCCCACGGCGACCACTTCGACTACCTGGCCGAAATCCGCGCGGCGGAGTGAATTTAGAGTATAATTGGCACCATTTATTTCGAAAAAACACGTTTGAAGGTAGACTATGGCCACCTTTAGGCGTAAAATTCCGCTCAATCCGCCCCAATCACGTCGGTTTTGACGTCTTCAAATCGCCCCAGTCCCATTCATCCCGTGACTGAGCGTGATCAGGGCGTCCAGTCACAGCATCTGTCTGACTTTCGGCGCGTTACAGCCGCGTGATTGTGTGATTGGAGAAAAGGGCAAACTTAGGGTATATACGCGCGCGTGGTATGTTTTTCCGCCGACCGGCTCGGTAGCTTGACTGAAGCGAGGTAGATAAATCTATAATTGTGGCGCGCAAAGTGAGAATGGCCAATGTTGCCTCCATGCACAGTTGCGCTTGGCCGTGTAGAGTTTCACCTCCCCAACCCTACATCGCCAAAGCCCTATCCCCAAACCCCTTACGCCCCCGCAATGTAGAGTTGCACTGTTTGCCCGCGGCTTTGAAAGGCGTATGGTGGGCACACTCATAGCCTCACAAACCCCGCATCCTTGATGATTTTTCTGAGTCTTTCCTCAGGAAGAAGTGAGAATTGGATAAAACCGCACAAGATTAGCCATTTGTTTGCTCTGTTCAGAAATATCATATTATCTTTGCACTGCAAAAACAGTCGAATAATACGACTGTTTTTGCAGTAGGATATGGAAGATCATATGGCTTCACTTGGGTGGGCAAGAATGCGGCTCGTCGCGAGGCCGCGAAAGTATGCAACAAAACGCTGCGGCCCTGACCCGAAGAGAGCGGGAATGCCGGATACAGAGAAAAGAAGTTTTGCGATTTTCGTATTTTTCAATTAAAAGCATTACTTTTGTTGATATTTAATCACACATTGAATGACAGCCAAGAAGACAACCATACCAAGTGTAAAACTCGTTGATTTTCCAGAAGAAATTGATGAACAGAATGGCATAAAGATATACGGTGAAACAAGTTGGGAAAACCAAATCGCCGTGCTTAGCCATTATTTGCATAATAACGAATACATAGGGGAAGAAATCAAGAAAGAGGAAGCTATCTTTGCCATCCGTGAGTTCATAGAACAGAAGAAAGGAACCAAAGAAGAAATAACGGATAGCTTTATCAACGAGGTGGCCGAAAACCCCGCTGAATACAATTTGTTCTCCGAGTTTTTCAAGGTGCCGTTTCCTGCTCCGAAAGAGCCTAAATTCACTTTCATAGATTTATTTGCCGGTATGGGAGGATTCCGCATAGCGATGCAAGCGCAAGGAGGCAAGTGTGTTTTTTCTTCTGAATGGAATAAATACGCCCAAAAGACCTATTTGGCAAACTTCGGTGAAATGCCTTTTGGCGATATTACCAAAGAAATGACCAAACGCTATATCCCTAAATATTTTGATGTTCTTTGTGCCGGGTTCCCATGTCAGCCGTTTTCCATTGCCGGCGTATCAAAAAAGAAAAGTTTAGGCAGGGAAACAGGTTTCAAAGACAAGACTCAGGGTACTTTGTTTTTTGACGTAGCTGATATTATCAGTCGTCATCGTCCTAAGGCATTCTTTTTGGAGAACGTAAAAAATCTGATGTCGCACGACAAAGGAAATACATTCAAAGTAATAAAAGGAACATTGGAAGAATTGCGATATTCGCTCCATTATCTTGTTATGGACGGACAATCATATGTACCTCAGCATCGGGAACGTATTATGATTGTAGGCTTTGACCGTGATATTTTTTATGGAGAAGAAAAATTTGCATTCCCTGAACAAACGAAAGCAAAACGAACAATTAAAGAAATACTCGATCCCAATATTGAGGACAAATATACATTGAGCGATAAGCTTTGGGGGTATTTACAGAACTATGCCGAAAAGCATCGTGCTAAAGGAAATGGATTTGGGTATGGAATGGTGGATCTCAATGGGATTTCCCGAACACTAAGTGCCCGCTATTATAAAGATGGTTCTGAAATCCTAGTGCCACAATGTGATGGAAAGAATCCCCGAAAATTGTCA
>JBJFGJ010000121.1:0-13652 GCA_051892575.1 Alloprevotella sp.
GCGTCGGCCGAAACGGCCAGTACCTCGGGCACGGGCAGACCGTGTGAGGCAAAATGCCGACTGAGATAGATGAAGCATTGGTTTTCGGCCACGTCGGGACTCACCACGCCTATGACGCTCTGACCGTTGTCGTCGACAAAGCGCACGTAGTGGCGGTTGCTGCCGGCTTTAGGCAGGTTTTCGATGCGTGCGGCAGTGCGACCGAAATGGCTTTTATAGAGAGATTTAAGTTTATCCATCTGAAGTAATCGTGTAAGTCTTATCTGTCGGTCGGTGTCTTGGCCATGTTCATCTGGACCACGGCCAGCAGAGCCGCCGTCTCAGTGCGCAGGCGGCTGGTGCCGAGCGAGATGGGCCGGAAACCGGCGGCGATGGCAGCCTGTACTTCTTCGATGGTAAAGTCGCCTTCGGGCCCTATGGCCACGAGGGTGGGCTCATCGGGCGATACCACTTCGCGCAACTCAGGCAGTTTGGAGGTGCCCACGGGGCGAAGGTGGGGCGGCAGGTCGGGGCTGTCCATCTGATAGCAGTGAGCGATAAATTTCTGTCCCTCAAACGGTTGCTGCAAAAATGCGGAGAAAGACGTTAAGGGTGTGACTTCGGGAAGGCGGGCCTTACGGCTTTGTTTCAAGGCGGCCACGGCCACTTTCTCGAGCCGTTCGGTCTTGACCACGCGACGGCCGCAGTTTTTGCAGGCCAGGAGCGTGAGGCGGTCAAACCCCACCTCGGTCGATTTTTCCACAAGCCACTCCATACGCTCCATATGTTTGGTGGGCGCCACGGCAATGTGAATGGGTGCTTGCCACGACGAAGCAACGGGCCTCCGGCTGTTGATTTGCAGGAGGCAGCGGTGTGGCGAGGCGGTGGTTATGGTGCAGTCGAAAAAGTTGCCTTGTCCGTCGGTGACCAACACGTCGTCGCCTTCTTTCATGCGCAGCACGCGCACGGCATGGGCGGCCTCGTCTTCGGGCAACCGCAGGTCGTCGGCCACATAAGGGGCATAAAACAGGTGATATTCTTTCATGGTATATGTAGGAGGGGCTTGAAGATGTCTGTTGCTTTCAGGAGCGGCGGCGGGTGGCGTGGTCAGTCGGCCATTTTGGCAATTGCGGCCCGTCGGCGCAGTTCGTCGCGCAAGGCCGAGGCGAGTTCGAAATTGTCGCCGGCCACGGCCTGACGGATGGCTTCTTTGAGGAGTTCTTCGGGCATATTGCGTATGGGCACGGCCACACGACCGTCTTCAGACTCACCGGCCACAAACTGGAGGGCGTCGCCCATGGTGACATAAAAGGGCACTCCGACCTGCAGAGCCAGCGCCACGCCCTCGACAAAGGGACAGACGATGTATTTGGGCTCTTCATCGTCTTCGGCATCTGCCGGCAAAACGGCCAGACGTGTTTCACTCACGGCGTCTTCACTCTGAGAGATGCACACATAGGCCAGCCGATAGCCCAGGGCCTCGAGAATGGTGTGCGAAAGTGAGAGTTGGGTGTTTTCGTCGTCCGACATCACGCTTTCAAGCAGGGCATAGGCTTTTCGGTCAATAAAAAAGGGCAAATGGCGCTCTTCTTCCAACATCTTGAAAATAATCATACAAGCCCCCTGAAGCGTGGTATTTTTGGTGAGCCCCACGGGGATGATGGGCAGAAGCGGAAGTGGGCGGTTGCCTTGTGTGGTGGATTTGACGTGAATGGTCATATGGTTGGGTCGTCGCTTGCTGGTTGGTTTATGCCTTTTGTCGGTCTTGTCGGGATGCGTCGGTAAAGGTGCGGTTTATCTTGCGAAGATAGCAGAAAAGCGCGAAACACGAAAGCTACGGCTCCGTTTTTTGTTTTTTTGGCAATTAGAAGTGGCAAATTGAGAGAAAAATGCGTGGATAAAGGTTTTTGAGACCGATTGCTCTAAATGAATATACGTTTTGATATGGGAAAAATTGCCGACAAGGGCGACAATGTAGAACCGGAAACACTTTGGTTGTCCCCACATATACCAACGATTGTCGCTTTCCTATTCCCTACTCCACCTCGGGTTTTGTCTTATTTTCTTCCTCGGTTTCGGATTAAATTTGAGGTAGCAAAGAAGAGGGAGGAGGCCGATGAGGCCTCTTTTTTAGTTTTCAACGACTTACGGGCATAAGGACAGTTTTTCCTGCCATAAGGACAGGACGTTACGGCGATACTGAGAGGAGAAACTGCGCCAAAGGCCGACTGATTTTGACCGCCGCAACGTCATTTTTATGTGCCTTTCAGTCGATTTCGAGATAAAGTAAGACATTTTGGAAATTATATCTACTTATGGATTAGTTACTTACAAAATCGTCGACGTCGGTTTTCACAAATCGTAAGCGTTGGATTGTTTTTTTAATCCTTTTGTGGCGGGATGTTAAAAAGTCATTGAATAGCGTCACGCTCTACCCGACAAAATGAACAAAGCGGGAGCGAAATCCGTCTATCTCGCCAATTTTGAATAACTTTGCCCGCTATGGGACGCATTTTAGCCATAGACTACGGCCGTCGGCGCACCGGACTGGCAGTGACCGACCCGGCACAAATCATTCCCGGCGGACTCACCACGGTGGCCACGGGCGAACTGCTCAAGTTTCTCGACGACTATATGAAGCGCGAGACCGTGGAGCGTGTCGTGGTGGGATGGCCCACTCAGACCAGCGGCGAACCGTCTGAAAACCAGCGGCGTGTGGCCGAATTTGTCCGCGCCTTTGAGCGGCGCCACCCCGGCGTGCCGGTGGTGAAGCAAGACGAGCGTTTCACCTCGGTCATTGCCCACCGCACCATGATAGACGCCGGACTGAGCCGCAAACGCCGGCAAGACAGGGCGCTGGTCGACGAAATCAGTGCCACACTCATCCTCCAACAGTATATGGACGGCCGCTAAACCACACGCCGACAACACGACAACACTCATCCATTTCACGCAAACCTACAAGACACCTTTCATGATACTCCCCATCTACACTTATGGCCAGGCCGTTTTGCGCCAGGTGGCCGAAGACATCCCGACCGACTATCCCGGACTCGACGAACTCATTGAGAATATGTACGAAACGATGGACCACGCCGAGGGTGTGGGACTGGCCGCTCCACAAATCGGCTTGCCCATCCGCGTGGTGGTCATCTCGCTCGACGTGCTCAAGGAAGACTTCCCCGAGTATGCCGGATTTCGCCATGCTTACATCAATGCCCACATCGTCGACGCCGACACCAGCGAGACGGAAGTCATCACCGAAGGTTGCCTGAGCCTGCCCGGCGTGAGCGAACCCGTACGCCGCCCCAAGCGCATCAGGGTGCAGTATCTCGACGAAAAGCTCCAGCCCCACGACGAATGGGTGGAAGGCTATCTGGCCCGCGTGATGCAACACGAGTTTGACCATCTCGAAGGCCACGTCTTCACCGACCGCATCACGGCCCTGCGCAAACAACTCGTGAGCAAAAAACTCACCTCGCTGGCCAAAGGCCGCTTTGCCTGCGGCTATAAAGTGAAGCCGGCACGCCGCTAAACGGCTTTTCCTCAACAACCCCACCCGCTCCCACAGGCTGTGGAGTCGTTTCCAAAACAAACATGCTCACTCAACACCCACGCTAAACAGACAATGAAAAGATGGCTGGCCACGCTGCTCGTGGCATTTGCACTCTGCGCCAAAGCCCAAATCAACACCGACAACGTGTTGCTGATGGGCCGCAGTGCCATTGCTGCCGAAGACTATCTCACGGCCATCAGTCTCTTTAACCGCGTGATTGAGGTGAAGCCTTTCCTCTACAAGCCTTACTATTACAGGGCCTATGCCAAGTTTTCGCTCGACGACTTCGGCGGTGCCGAGGCCGACCTCAACAAGGCCATCGACATCAACCCCTATATGGTGGAGCTCTATCAGTTGAGAGGCATCTGCCGCATCAGAATGAGCGACTTCGAGGGGGCTGAAAAAGACTATTCACGCACGCTCGACGAACTCCGCGACGACCGCAGTGCGCGCTACAACCGGGCACTCTGCCGGCTGGAACAGAAAAAGTTTGACGCTGCCGAGGCCGACGTCGACTCGATTATGGCGGCGGCGCCCAACTTCTATCGCGCCTATCCGCTGAAAGCACAGATTGCCTTCGAGCGACAAGACACCACCGCCGGCGTCAAATGGCTCACGGAGCTGACCGAGCGCGAACCGACCAACACCGACGCCTGGTCGTTTCTCGGACGCTATGCCCTCCGACAAAACCGCTATGCACGCGCCGACAGCCTGCTCTCACGTGCCATCTCGCTTAGTCCACGACGCCACGACGACCTGCTCTCACGCGCCTTGGCCCGTCACGGCATGAACCGCTTCGGGGCTGCCATCGACGACTATACACGGGTGATCGACCTGGTGCCGGAACACTTCGTGGCCCACTATAACCGTGGTCTCATCCTGGCGCTCGTGGGCGAGGACAACAAGGCACTCGAAGATTTTGACTTTGTCGTGGCCCGCGAACCCGACAACACGCTGGCCCTCTACAACCGCGCACTTCTGCGCCGACAGACCGGCGACTGGCGCGGCGCGGCAGCCGACTTCACCCGACTCATCCGACAATACCCCACCTTCTATTACGGCTATCAGGCACGGGCCGAATGTCGACGGAAAATAGGCGACGTCAAAGGTGCCATTAGCGACGAAACCGTTGTGGCACGCGCCAATCTCGACGTGATGTTTGCCAAACCGCAACGGCGCATCGTCAAGAAGGTGCGCAAAGGCTCCGACCACAGCCTCGACCGCTACGACCAACTCGTAGACGACACCATGGCCGACTCCACCGAGATGAGTTTCGGCCGATTGCTGGCCAAAGACCTTTTCGGTAAAGTGCAATACCGCACGGCTACGGAGACCGAACTGCCGCCCTATACCTTGACCTTCCGCCAACCCTCTGAAGAAAAAGGCTACCGCTCCATAGGTTTCTTGCCCGAAGCGGCACGACTCTCGTCGCTGCTCCGCACGGGCACAATCAGCCTCACGGCCTCGACAGGCACCGGCAACGACGACTTCGAGCCTCATCTCACCGAAGCCAAACAAGCCCGGCCCACGGCCGCCGACAGTCTCGTCTGTCAGGCCATAAGCCGCTCTGACGACTATGACTATGGCGCCGCCCAGACTCTGCTCGGCCGTGCCATGACCGCCACTTCGACGCCACAGGGCAAGGCTTTGGTCAGACTCCAGACAGGTGCCGTCTGCATCAAGTCGGCTACGGCCATGACCGAGACGGGGACAGAGGAGTCCAAGACACGGCAAGCGCTGCTGAACCTCGCTGTCAAAAACCTCAAAGAGGCTCTGGCCGACGCCGGCGATGCCCGTCTCTACCTGCTCTATAATCTGGGGTGCGCCTATATGGCCCAAAACGACTTGGCCAAAGCCATTGAGGCTTTCGACGAAGCCATCAAGACCGACGGCCGACTGGCCGAAGCGTGGTACAACCGCGGACTGGCCAAAATCCGCCTCAACGACAAGACCGGCGCACGCACCGACTTGAGCCGCGCCGGCGAACTCGGCCTTTTCAGTGCCTACAGCCTGATGCGCAAACTATAACCCACCAGCCACACTCCTATATAATATATATGTCAAGAAAGAAGAAACCGCTTCCCCTGCTCGAAAACATAACCATCACCGACGTGGCCGCCGAAGGCAAAGCCATCGCCAAGGTTGACGGCCTGGCCGTGTTTGTGCCCTACGCTGTGCCCGGCGACGTCGTGGACCTGCAAATCAAGCGCAAGAAACACAGTTATGCCGAGGCCGAGATTGCACGGATGATTACGCCGTCGGCCGACCGCTCAGAGCCTTTCTGCCCCCACTTCGGCGTATGCGGCGGTTGCAAATGGCAATGCCTGCCCTATCGGCTCCAACTCCACCACAAGCAAAAACAGGTGGAGGAGACCCTGCGCCGCATTGCCAAAGTCGAACTGCCCGAGGTGTCGCCCATCATAGGCAGTCCGCAAGAGCGGGAATACCGCAACAAACTCGAGTTTGGCTTTTCAGACAAACGCTGGCTCACGGTAGAAGAAGTGAAAACCGGCGTGAAGTTTGACCAAATGAACGCCGTGGGCTTCCACATAGCCGGCTCGTTCGACAAAATACTCGACATCACGACGTGCCGCCTTATGGACGACATCAACAACCGCCTGCGCAATGCCATACGCGACTACGCCCTCGACCGCGGTCTCTCCTTCTACAACTGCCACAGCCGCGAAGGCCTGCTGCGCGGCATGATGATACGCACCTCCACGACGGGCGAACTGATGCTGCTCATGCAATTCTGCATCCATACGCCCGAAGAAGACCGTGAGGCACACGACCTGCTCGACCACCTGCACACGACCTTCCCCGAGGTGACGTCGCTGCTCTACGTGAACAACACAAAATGCAACGACACCTTTGCCGACCTGCCCGTGGCCACCCACAGCGGCACAGACTGCATCTATGCCGAAATGGAAGGCTTGCGCTTCAAGGTGGGCCCGAAGAGTTTTTACCAGACCAACTCGGCAGGTGCCTACGAACTCTATAAGGTGGCTCGCGACTTTGCCGGACTGAGCGGCAACGAGTTGGTCTACGACCTCTATACCGGCACGGGCACCATCGCCAACTTCGTGGCCCGACAGGCCCGGCAGGTGGTGGGCATTGAGTATGTGCCCGAAGCCATTGAAGACGCCAAAGTCAACGCCGACCTTAACGGCCTCGGCAACACGCTCTTCTACGCCGGCGACATGAAAGACATCCTCACCACCGACTTTATCACCGCCCACGGCCGGCCCGACATCATCATCACCGACCCGCCCCGCGCAGGTATGCACGGCGACGTTATCGAGGCCATCCGCTTTGCCGCGCCCCGTCGCATAGTCTACGTGAGTTGCAACCCTGCCACACAGGCGCGCGACCTTAGTCTGCTCGACGACCTCTACCGCGTGGAGCGCGTGCAGCCCGTCGACATGTTCCCCCACACCCACCACGTCGAAAACGTCGTGTTGCTCGTCAAGCGTGAAGGGTAAACAGGAGACAAAAAGATTGAGAGTCTAAAAGACGAAAAGATTATGACCGGCATCATCCGCACCAATCCGGCGCTTCGCCGCCGCCTCGAGGCCATTCTGTCCGGCCGGGACGGCAACGCCATGCTTGCACTGTTCCCGACGCTCTCAAACAGTGAGCGCCGCACGGCGAGTTGGCTTCTGGGCGAAGAACTGCTGCCACGACTGGAAGGGAGCGAGACGTTTATGTATTGGTTTGACGTGCTCACGGCCGCCGATGTGCGTGCCCACCTCGGCACCTGCCTCAAAGCCGCAGCCTTGCGACTCTCACGCGGCACCGTCGACCTCGCCGACCATCGTTGGGACACTTTTGCGGCCCGGGCCACGGCCATTGACCGTCGCAAGACACTCGACGCCCTGTTGCCGCCGGCTGCCGACCTCACCACGACAGACCACCTGCTCAAGCGCTTTGCCGCCGACAGCATAGAGTCCGCTGCCACGGCGTGCCTCCGGGCCGCCACCACGCCGGCCTTCTTCCGCCTCTTCACTACCCTGCAAACCATCGAAGGCGACACCGAGCGCATTGTGCCCATCTACAAGGCCCTGCTCAAGTTGGGCCATCGCCGGGCCTTCAAGACCGCCAGCCTCGTGCGCAGCCACTTCGGCCTTGAGTCGCTTCCAGGCACCTTTTCGCTGCATCTCGAACCATGGCAGACCGACCGCGTGGCCGTGGACTACGACAAATTTGCACGGCTCATAGACGAGTGAGAGCGCCAACCCGTTTCTGTATATTCTCGAAAAACCATAACCACATCAACATTATGCTCAAAAAAATCATCACCCTGCTCTGCGTGCTCGCCCTGGGACTTCCGGCAGCCGCCCTGAGCCAAAACAAACCGCAAACGAAAGAGAGCGTCACGCGCGGTCTCTTCAACGTGGTCAAGTCGGGAGGCGACTGGTATTTTGAAATCCCCGACTCCATCTTGGGCCGCCGCCTGCTCACCACCATCCGCTTCACCAACGCCCCCGCCGGCACCAAGAAATACGGCGGCGAGATGCTGGGCGAACAGACCGTCTATTGGGAGACCGCTCCCGGCGACCTGCTCCTTTTGCGCTCTGACCTCTACGTCAACGTGGCCGACTCGCTCGACGCCATCGACCGCGCCGTGAGCATCAGCAACTCCAACCCCATCATCGGCTCGTTCAAGGTGGAGAGCCACAAGCGCGGGCTGCGCCGCATCAAGGTGACGTCGTTTTTCAACGAAGACAACCCCGCCATTGGCGTGAATACGTTCACCAAACAAGCCTTTGGCCTGCAGGGCTACCTGCCTTCGGCCTCGTTCATTGAGTCGATAAAGTCTTTCCCCATGAATGTGGAAGTGCGCACCACCAAGACGTGGATGTCGGCCCAGCCCAAGACCTATTCGGGTGTCTATACCGGCAAAGTCACTCTCGGACTGAACGTCTCGTTTGTGCTTTTGCCCGAGAAGCCGATGCAGGCCCGTCTTTTCGACCCGCGCGTAGGCTATTTTGCCGACCGTTACAATGAATTCACTGACAATCAGCAGCGCGTCGACGTCCGTCGGTTCATCACCCGCTGGCGTTTGGAGCCCAAAGACAGCACCGACCGCGAGAAGATGAAACGCGGCGAGCTCGTCGAGCCCCTCAAACCCATTGTCTACTACATCGATCCGGCCACGCCCAAAAAGTGGCGCCCCTACCTCATTGCCGGTGTCAACGACTGGCAAAAGGCTTTTGAGCAGGCGGGTTTCAAAAACGCCATCATCGGCAAGGAGTGGCCCGAAAACGACTCGACCATGTCGATGGAAGATGCCCGCTACTCCGTCATCCGCTATTTGGCTTCTGACATCGAAAACGCCTACGGCCCCAATGTCCACGACCCGCGCTCGGGCGAAATCATCGAAAGCCACATCTGCTGGTACCACAACGTGATGAGCCTTGTCCACGACTGGTATATGATACAGGCCGGCAACATCGACGAGGCTGCACGCAAAATGAAATTCGGCGACGAACTGATGGGTGAACTCATCCGTTTCGTTTCGTCACACGAAGTGGGCCACACCCTCGGCCTGCGCCACAACTTCGGCTCTTCAAGCACCGTGCCGACCGACAGTCTGCGCAGCCGCTGCTTTACCGAAAAATACGGCCATACGCCCAGCATCATGGACTATGCCCGCTTCAACTACGTGGCCCAACCCGAAGACAGCATCACCACAGCCGGCATCTTCCCGCGCATTGGCGACTACGACCTCTGGGCCATCAAGTGGGGCTACACCCCGATGTTTGACGCCTACGACATAGACAGCGACCATTGGGAACTTGAGAAGCTCGTGCAGGCTGCCGAACTCGACAAAAATCCCCGCCTGTGGTTTGGCGACGGCGAGACCAACCGCACCAACGACCCGCGCTGCCAGACCGAAGACCTCGGCGACGATGCTGTCAAGTCGAGCGACTACGGCATCAAAAACCTGCAACGCATGATGCCCAACCTGCCCGATTGGACCTACCGGTCAAACGACATGAACCTCTCGGGCCTCAAAGGCGTCTACGATAATGTCATCAGTCAGTTCATGCGCTACACCTTCCACGTGGCCAACAACATCGGCGGCGTAATGATGACCTACAAGACCATCGACGAAGCCGGCGACATCTATGCCGATACGCCGCGTGAGAAACAAGAACGTGCACTCGATTTCATCAACCGCCACATCTTCACAGAGCCCACCTGGCTCATCGACGTGCCCTACATCCATCGCCTCTCGCCCAACCCGTCGACCATCACAGAGCGCTTTGGCACCAACGTGATGAACCGCCTCTTCTCGGCCTCATCACTGGAGCGCCTCACCGCCACCTATCCGCTCTCCGATGTGCTTGCCGACGTGGAGCGGATGCTGTTCAGCGAATTGCGCAGCGGCAAGGCCGTCACCAACTACCGCCAAGCCCTGCAGCGCAGCTACATCGGTGCCCTGACCACCTATTTCACCACAGCCACTCCGGCAAAAGCAGCCCGGGCCGACGTGCTCTATGCACTCAAGAACCTGCGCAAGCGACTGACGGCCAACGCCGGAGCCGACCGCGCCACACGCGCCCACTACGCTTCGCTGGCCGACCTCATCGACCGTGCACTGGTGATTAAATAAACCCGCCCCGAAAATCGCGACCATAATTGCATTTTGACCTGCGCCGCCAAGATATTATCTTGGGATATGAAAAAAAGAAGAGGCCTCAAAAGGGTCTCTTCCTTTTTATATTCAGGCCGCCGCGCCTGTCCTTATGCGCGGCCGTGGCGTCAATATGTCCACCGGTGCAAAGTGAGATTACGGGCTTTTGAACCCTTAAATACGGCTCAGCGAAAGTATAGGGGTATGTTTCGCCAAATATTTTTTGTCACATTTGACCGCCGGATTTGAACTAAGGGAAGGTTGGGAGGAAAAAAATGGATTGATGCGGTAAAGCTTGTGGGAACACTACTTAATTTATCGGCTTAACCACCTCTACCCTCATTCCGAGTGCGTGAATGATGCGATAGAAAGCCCCAACACTTGGAACAATTACGCCTTTTTCAACCTTTGATATATATGATTTGGTTGAGTTGATGCGCCGAGCCAACTCAGTCTGAGTCATTTTTGCCTCCCTACGTGCATCGTGAAGAATTTGACCAGAATAGAAAGAGAGCGCATCTTCTTCAGCTTTTATACGATCGGCCGAGCCTTCCTTTCCAAATTTACGGTCAAGAACGAGATCGTAGTCAACGAGTTGATGATTGTTTGTCTGCATAATATGCCTCCTTTATCTTTAATGCCTTATCTATTTCATTTATAGGTGTCTTCTGAGTTTTTTTCTGAAAACCATTGAACAAGACAACGATTTTTCCTTCATCAAATATGAAAAAGACCCTAAAGATTTTACCTCCATATTCGGTACGCAACTCATAGAGGCCGTCTCTGATTAGTTTGACGAACTTGGCGGGAAGTCTGTCTTGGCTTTTAAGCAAGAGAAGTCCATATTGGATTTTCTCCTGCTCTTTTTCATTCAAGGCACTCATAAATGCCTCAAAGTAACCGCCGTATGTGAATATCCGTCGATTCATGGTGCGAAATTATAAAAAGTTGTCTTATCGTGCAACTTTTAGATGCTTTAGATTATCCTATCAGCAATTATTTTAAAGAAAAAAGCAACATACGCCCCATCCTTATGCCGAGCGCCGCCGATAATCTCGAAGAAATTTGGGGAGTAAGAATATGTGTGTGTTCTACTCCACTCTGACATACTTCACGGGGCGGAGCATAAAGCCCGTGGGACGACCGGCAGTGTTGAGGAGAGAACCGCCTGAGGAGGTGAGTTTGAGCACGTATTCCGTATAGGGTGCGTAGGAGGTGTTGCCTCGGGCACCGACCGTGGCGCTGTGCAGGTAGGCGGCAGTGCCCCATTTGGGGTTATTGGCGGAATTGTCGATATACTCTGTGGGCGGAATGAGAATGCTTTTGTCTTCGTAGCCGGCTGTTTTGCCGGTGAGTTTAATCCAATTCCTCCCGTCGACGGTTTGCGTAGAGAAGGAGGTGTAGGTATAGAGCAGTCGGAGGTCTTCGGCCGTAGGGATGTGCCAGCCGTCGGGCCAGTTGGCCTGCACGATGTCGTCTTCGGGCTGCAGGTGACGGACGTCGAGTTCGGCAGCAGAGTTGACGATGGGGTATTTGTTGTGGATGGCACTGCCAATATAAGTGGAATAGTAAAAACCGGCCGGCTCTGCAAGGTCGCCCCAACACAGACGTATGCCGGGACTCGACATACATTTGTCGAGCAACTCTTCGTCTGCGACGGACTGATTGTTGATAGCCGACACATCAACTTTGGCCTCGGCACCAAAGTTGAAGGGGCTCCAAATGAGTTTATAGGTCACCGGGGTAGTGACGCCGTCAACGGTTTCGTTCACCGTTTTGGTGATGCCCAGGTCCACGCCAAGTTCGTCAATGTGCCGCTTCACTATGTCGCTCTTTTCGGCCAAAGTAAAGGTGTATTTTTGCTTGAGCACAGGGCGGATGTTGCAGCCGGCCCAGCGGTAAAAATCGTATGTACCCAATGCATTTCTGTCGTTGAGCGTAGTGAAATAGGCCGCGCTTCTGCGACCGGCCGACAAATAATAAAAGGCAGCGGGGTATGAGATGATTGAGCCATTGCCATATCCACCGGACACCAACGTGATTTCGCGATTGTTAATGAGGCTTCTGAAGGTGGTTTTGGTGGCTGTTGTGCCCAGTTCCTCGCTCACGAAAGTCTCAGTGCCCACAATCTCTGTGTTGGCAATAAACTCTTTCATGTCGTCTGTGCTCGGCAGCGTCCAGTGGCCGCCCCAATATTGCCGTGCAGCGTCGTAGACTGTCTCTGAGATGTCGGCCGGGAGCAGGGACGTACCGTTTTCGACGTAATTGTCGTTGATATAGGTGGCATAGCTATAAACGTCTTTTTCAAAGAGTTCACCCCAAGCCAGCCGTCGTCCCAAACGGCCGGTTGCAGCCGCGATTTCAGCCTCGTCCATATGGGTGTCGGTTTCGGCGCCGAGGTTGATGGGACTCCATTTCACGCCCGAAGGGAAACCGAGGTCTACGGCACAGCGCTCGTCCATACCATAGGTGTAGACGATGGCGTGATGACCGTTTTGCAGGAGGACATCGGCAGCATTATAACTCAACTCTTTCATACCCGTGAGGTAGTTGCCGATGGTGTAGGTGCCGCCGACGTTCCATTTTTGCGGTGTTGCTGTGTCGAGGATGTATCTGTAGTGTTCCACGCCGTTTTCGTCGGTAGTCTTGGTAAACCGGAAGTCGGTGAGCCAGTCGGCGTGGTGTTCTTGGGTATAGGAATTATAGACGTCTATTTTGGCATAACGATGTTGGAAACACAGTGTCGTCACGGCATTGGTTTGCGGCGTTGTGGGCCGGGTGAAGAGCCAGTCTGTGGCAGCCGTCGTACTCTGGTCGACGGATGGCGCCGTGAGTTTGGCCTGAATGTCGGCCTCGCTCGAGCAGTCGTTGAAATCCTCCGAATAAGGGAAATAGGCCACGTATTTATAGCCCGGTTTGTGCACAATCTCTGTGATGTCCGACTGAAGGTTCCAGGCCACGCCGTCGGGCGTGGTGAGTTTGAGGTTTTTGGCCGGTTTGCCGTCGATGAGCGTCACGAAATTGTCGTCGGCATCGACGATGAAGAGCCCGAAGGCATCGCCGGCCTTGAAGTCGTCGGTGATGCGGTTGTCGCTGACATCGACGACGTCGCCTCTCGACTTCACATCGTCCACAATCCTTGCATCAAATTTCACAATATGCCCCACAGCCGCCTCAGGCTGCACATACATATCGTCGTTACATGCCGTGAGCAGGAGGCAGGGAAGAACAAGGGGAAGGAAATGTTTCATGGGAGGGATGGTGTTTTTGTGGGGGGATATTGGGGATTGAGAAGGTATTATCGGCCGCAAGGCGAAATATTCAAATTTGATGAGGTATATAGTGATTAGTGAGGGACCAAGGGGGTTGTTAGCGGCCCGGCAAGCCCTGAAGGGGCGTAACATAATAGCCCAATTGACTTCGTCTTCCTCCTCTTCTTCGAGATTATCGGCTGCGCTCGGCATAACAATCAAACAA
>JBJFGJ010000122.1:0-3303 GCA_051892575.1 Alloprevotella sp.
TCGTGCCACTTTAGAAAAATTTTGGTTCGCTTCCGTAATGGAAACGAGATTATTCGTATTGATATTCAATGATTTCAATACCTTTTGCCGTCGGGACGGGCCAAAAGTCCCCGTTTGTGCATAGTTTTGAAAAAGGCTTAATAAAACTTTTCCCACCGTCACGCTCAACCCCGTCTTTTGAACCCGACGCCCCAAGCCCCTTCGGCGGCCTTTCCCACTTACCGCAGTCCGTTATCCTTTTTATGGCCGCTTTTTGCTATATTTGCCCTCACTGAGACCCTTTCTCACGACAACAAAACATACATTCCCGACAGCATGATTACCAGACTCATCGACTTCCTGGGCGCCTCGCCCGTCAACTTCCTGGCCGTCGACACCATCAGCCGCCGACTCGAAGCGGCCGGTTACAAAAAAATCAATGCGGCCGACGCCATGACCGATGCCAAGCCGGGCGACCGTTTTTATGTGACTAAAAACGACTCGGCCGTCTTTGCCTTCGAACTCGGTACAAAGCCCCTCGCCGATACCGGAGCACACATCATCGCCGCACATTGCGACTCGCCCACTTTCCGCATCAAGCCCAACGCCGAAATGACCGGCGACGGCCGAATCGTCAAGCTCAACACCGAAGCCTACGGCGGCGCCATCCTGAGCACGTGGATGGACCGACCGCTGAGCCTTGCCGGCCGGGTCATCGTCCGCGGCGACAATCCGCTGCATCCCGTCAGTCGCCTGCTGCGCATTGACCGCCCCCTGTTGCAGATACCCAATCTGGCCATCCACTTTAACCGGCAGGTGAACGAAGGCGTGAAGCTTTCCAAACAAAAAGACATGCTCCCCATCATCGGCATCGTGCCTGAAGGCGGGAACCCCGCTGAGACGCTGCTCAACCTCCTGGCCGAACAGCTCGGCGTGCCGGCAGCCGATATCATTGACTTTGACCTCTCGCTCTATGTCTGCACACCGGCCTACCGCTGGGGCCTTTCGGATGAGTTTGTTTCTTCCGGTCGCCTCGACGACCTGAGCATGGTCCACGCCGGTCTTGAAGCCCTCTTGGCCTCATCCACTACGGCCGACACCAAGACCAAGATCCTCGCCGTCTTCGACAACGAAGAGGTGGGCAACGGAACAAAACAAGGTGCCGGCAGCCCCTTCTTCGCCAGTCTGGTGGAGCGCATCGTGGCTGCACAGGGCGGCACTAAGGACGACTATTTCCGTGCCGTCGAGCGCTCATTTATGGTCAGCGCCGACAATGCCCACGCCTGGCATCCCAACTACAACGAAAAATACGACCCGACCAACCATCCCGTGATGGGTGGCGGACCGGTCATCAAATACAACGCCCAGCAAAAATACCTAAGCGACGCCTACTCGGCCGCCGTCTTTGCCGGCATTTGCCGCGAGGCCGGCGTGCCCTGCCAGAAGTTCGTCAACCACAGTGAGGTGGCCGGAGGCTCCACGTTGGGCAACACACTGAGCAGCTCGCTCCCCCTTGCCGGCGTGGATATGGGCAATCCCATCTGGGCCATGCACAGCGCCTGCGAGACCGGTAGTGTGGCCGACCATCTCTATTGCATCAAGGCCTTCACCCGTTTCTACGAAATGGCCTGAGCCGTCCCCTTTGGCGGGAGTGTGGGCGCAAAGCACCGCAAAATGACTGCACATCACCTCCATACGCCGAATTTTGCGTAATTTTGCCGACGAAAGGACGAAGGTGCCAATGGGCGCCGTCGCCATCCAACCGACATTTGCCACAAATATGAAAACAACCTTTTTATCATCGCTCTGCCTGCTGCTCGCCTTAGTGGCTGCTCCGCTTCGTGCCCAAGACGTGCAGCCCGTGGCCATCTCCGCGTCTGAAACACAAAAAGAGACCCTACGCTTTGGCACGTTGCGCTATGACTCCCTCTTGCACGCCATGCCCGAATATGCCACGATGCAAACGCGTCTGGCCGACCTCCGGGCCCAATACGAGAAAGAGGTAGACTACAACGAGGAGACCTTCAAACGTCAGTTCGCAGAATTTTTGCAGGGCCAGAAAGAGTTTCCGCAGAATATCCTGCTCAAGCGTCAGCGCGATTTGCAAGCCGCCATGGAGCGCAGTCTGGCCTTCCGCCACGATGCCGACAGCCTGTTGCGCCAGGCTGCCATCGACTTGGAGACTCCCATCCGCCAGCGTCTCAATGCCGCCATTCAGGCCGTGGGATTGGAGCGGGGCTATGCCGGCATTGTCAATCTCGACACCCCGGCCATGCCTTTTGTCAACCCACGACTCACCGAAGACGCCACGCCCTACGTGGTGGAAAAACTCATCCTGACGCGCGACAGATAAAGGACGTTGAAAAGTCAAAGAGACCAAAAGACAAAGGGATAATGAGCGGCCGGACAAGTCCCGAAAGGGCGTGACCTGTCAGCCCGGGTCGTCAGACCTGGATTAAGGTAGCAATTTCTAATTCTTCGGCCTGAAAGGTCGGCATCCCACATACGTTTGACGGACCATAATATTTGTCTCGCTGTCTCTTTGTCTCTCTGTCCCTTCTTCTCTTCTCCCTCAAACATCAAACTTATGAACCAACCGCTCACGACATCCGGCGCCATCGGCGTGTTTGACTCGGGCTATGGCGGCCTTACCATTTTGAGGCAAATGAGGCAGCTTTTGCCCGAATACGATTACGTCTATCTGGGCGACAATGCTCGTGCGCCCTATGGCAGTAGGTCGTTCGACGTCATCTATCGCTACACGCTCGAAGCCGTTGAGGCTCTTTTTGCCCGTGGTTGCCGCATCGTCATTCTGGCCTGCAACACCGCTTCGGCCAAGGCCCTGCGCTCCATTCAGCAAAACGATCTGCCGCACATGGAAGCCGGTCTGCGCGTGCTGGGTGTCATACGGCCCACGGTGGAGGTGGTGTGTGAGATGACGCAGACCCGCCACGTCGGCATCCTGGCCACGGTCGGCACCATCAATTCGGGTTCTTATGGTATGGAAATCCACAAGATTGCCCCCGATATTGTCGTGACGGGACAAGCCTGCCCCATGTGGGTGCCACTGGTGGAGAACTATGAGTTTGACTCGCCGGGCGCCGACTATTTTGTGAAAAAACGCATCGAAGGCATCCTGCGGCAAGACCCCGACATCGACACGCTCGTGTTGGCTTGCACGCACTATCCGCTTTTGATGAACAAAATCGTGAAATATACCCCGCCCGGCGTGCGCATTGTGCCGCAGGGCGAATATGTGGCCGACAGCCTCCGCCGCTATTTTGCCCGCCACGCCGACATGGACCAGTCGCTCTCACGCGGCGG
>JBJFGJ010000123.1:0-3301 GCA_051892575.1 Alloprevotella sp.
GTCGAAGGCCTGGGTTTAATATGGCCTCCCATATTCCGGCCTGTAAGGTCGGCACAATGCGGGAATATATAAATGTAATAACATATTGATAGTTAAACGTATAATGTGCCGACCTTACAGGCCGGATTTTATTGGAATATTCCATCACCCGGGCCTGACGACCCGGGCTGACATATTTCGCCCTTGCAGGGCTTGCTTGGCCGCTCAAACTCTCTTAGACTCTTAGTCTTTTAGTCTATGAGCCAGCCTTCCTCTTTCCCCATTTCCATTCTTCTTGCTGCGGGGAAATGGCTGAGCAGTTCGTCGTCGTGGCTCACCATCACCACGGCCCGATCGTCTGATTTTTCGGCCAGGAGCGTGGCCAAGAGGTACTTATAGTGCGCGTCGAGATGCGTATCGGGTTCGTCGAGCACCAACAGTGTGGGATTACCCACGACGGCCCGTGCCAAGAGCGTGCGTTGCCATTGTCCGCCGCTGAGCGCTCCAATGGGTTGTGTGGCAAGCTGTGTCAGTCCCCACTGTGCCATCACGTCGTCTGTCTGCTCCTTGGCCTCCGCCGACAGTCTGCAATGGGGCCACGATGAGTCACCGGCTCCCATCAATCCGGTCTCCACCACTTCTCTCACGGTGATGGGGAACTCTCGGTCTATGCTTCGCCGTTGTGGCAGATAGCCAATCGAGAGATTGCGTTGCCGTTCAATCCGTCCCTTCCCGGGACGCAGCAGACCGGTGATGAGGCGCAGCAAAGTGGTTTTGCCGCCGCCATTTGGACCACTGAGCACAACGAAATCGCCACGTTTCACCTCAAGCGACACGTCTGCAATCAGCGGCCGCCGGCCGTAGTCAAACCACACGTGTTGCACACTTACCAGCGTCTGAGAGTCTATGGGCATAAGGCTTTGGCTATATCAATGAATTGCTGTTTGGGATTGTCTGAAAGCGGGTCTATCACCACCACCTTGGCTCCAATTTCGCGTGCGATGGGTGCCACAAGTGCAGGGTCGTATTCTTTTTCCACAAAAACCACCTTTACGCCTTCTTCTCTGCATTGTCTCACGAGGCCGGCCAAGTGGGCTGCCGAAGGCTTTTTACCGTCTTGCTCCACGGCGAGCTGCTTGAGACCGTAAGCCTGGGCAAAATAGCCCAATGCCGGATGGTAAATCAAAAACGTATGGCTTTCAATGCCCTCCAGCTGCCGCGAAAGTTGTCTGTCGAGACTGTCCATTTCGGCCTGAAAGGCTGCCAAACCAATCTTGATTGTGTCGGCCTTGTGCTTGTCGATATGGGCCAGACCCCGGGCAATCTCTCCGGCCATAAGCTTGAGCGTACCCGGCGATGTCCAGGCGTGAGGATCGTCGCCGTCAGCGCCTTCGAGCGGCCTCACCGTGGCCGAAGCATTGATTTGGTAGAGATGAGGCACATTCTCGGTGATGCGGCGCAAGGTGGTCTTCTCAAACCCGAGCGTGCCCACCCTGACATAGGCCAGGCAGTCGTCGAGCGCAGCGATTTGTGCCGGTGTGGGCTGATAGGTCTCGGGGCTCACACCCGCAGGCGTCATTGTTTCCACATGATACATATCGCCGGCAAGTTGCTCCACCAGGTATTTTAGCGGGCCAATGCTCACACACACAGTGGGCTCTGCCGTGGCTTGCCTTCCGGCCGTACAACCACTACACAACACGACGAGAGCCAACACGCCCGTCACCATTCCCGTAATATGAACTTTAAGTTTTTGCATGAGTCAGTCGTTTTTATATTCAGTCGGCCATAAGCCAGGCCGATACGATGATTTGATAGCGCAGGTATTTGCCTGTGGCTATGGTGACGAAAGACCACAGCAGATTGGTGCGCATAAAGCCCATAGCCACTGTCACCACACTGCCCAGCAGGGGTATCCAAGCCAGCAGTCCGGCCCAAGCCCCATATTTTGACACATACGTCCGACCGCGTTCCAGTTTCTCGGGGCTTACCTTGGCATATTTCACCATCCATTGGCTTCGCCTTCCTCCTTCGCGGCTCGGCAATTCAAACAAGTTTGATTGCTCTCGCCTTGGCGTCGATGCTTCACTCCCCAGCCGGCCCAGTCCATAGTTTATCGCACTGCCCAAAACGTTGCCCGCCGTGCCCCATACGAGCAACCCCACAGGGTCGGCACCGGCCGATAGCAAGCCCATCATCACCACCTCAGAACTGAAGGGGAACACACTGCCGGCCAAGATGGCGGCCACGAACATACCCTGTGGGCCGGCCTCGGTGAGCCACGTTGTCAAGTCTGCCATCATAACGCCAAGAGTTTAACCACGGCCGGCACAGCCAAAAGGGCCGCCGCCAGCCAAAACCACACCGTGCCCCATCGGCCGCGGCTCAAGGTGAGATGATGCGCCACGAGCGGCGCTGCCTCAAGTGCCAGAAGCATGGTCCACACCCTGTAGGCACGAGGCATAATCACCATCAGTGCGGCTGTGGCCACTTCAAACGTGATGAGGACATAAAAGAACATACGCACACGGATTTTGTCGTTGAAAGCCGTGCGGACGTAATGTAGCGTGGCAGCCAGGGCCATCAGGGCCAATGCCGCCAGCGTCGCCACATAAACCGGAGAGAGCACAGAATAATCTAAGGGAGAAAAGTCGAATGTCTGTTCGAATGTTGTCAGAGCCGGTGTCAGGCGTCCGGTATCTAATACCACATACAGCCCCCAATAGACATAGGGCAAAACGCCACCCATCAGTAAGGCAGCCCACACACGCCATCCGGCTGCCCTAAGAGGCGCCATCAGACAAAAGCCGGCCACCGGCAAGAGCAACAGCAGAGGAGGGAAAAACAGACTACCCAAACTCAGACATAGCGCAGCCCTGAAAGCTGGAGCGGCAGCAGCCTTGACATCGTAGGCGCCAAAAAGCGGCCACCACGCAGCGGCCACTGCCACCGTCACCACCGCCAGACTTCCCGACTCGTCAAAGAGCCACGGCATCGTCGCGGCAAAGGCAAGAAACGAGGCACTCACCATGCGCGAACGCACTCTGAGCAAGGCAAAACGGCTGTTAATCTCGGCCAGCAACCAAGCCGTGGCCGCCAAAGCCCCCAGAGCCAGTCCCCGGCCGTCGGCCGTCAGCGAACCCCGACAAGCCCACACCAAAGGCGTAGCCACCGCCATCACCGGCAGTGTCCACATCGAGGCTGTAAGCCTGTTTTTCAGCGTGCGCGCTCTCATGTTATTGAAGTCTAAGAGACAAAGAGTCTAAGAGTTTGAGCGGCCTCGTAAGCCCTGAAAGGGCGTAACATTTCAGCCCAGGTCGTC
>JBJFGJ010000124.1:0-3273 GCA_051892575.1 Alloprevotella sp.
TGTAAGTTTCAGAATTCTTTTTCTTTTCGCTCTTGAAGCGACATGATTTACTGATCTTGGCATAATTTTTGTTGTTTTGGCTGCCGGCGTCGTTTGTTGAGTTGTTGACGATCTTTGTGCCGGTCACCCGATTAAACTAAAAAAGGATGTGAAAAAAAGACGGGTTGGTTTAGCGCATGCAGAGCAATTCGCGCACCTGACGAGTGTTGGTACCGTCCACGAGACCTGCGTGCTGAAGGTTGCGCTTCTGCTTTTTGGTCTTCTTGGTCAGAATGTGACTGTGATAAGCGTGGTGTCTTTTGATCTTACCCGTTCCGGTAAGGTGAAACCTTTTTTTGGCACCGGAATTAGTCTTTACTTTTGGCATTTTCTTTTGTTTTTGTAAATGATGATTATTAAACGAGCGGCTGCGTGAGATACCAAACACAGCGCGCATCTTTCTCTTTGTTAGTGTGTCAGAAGTCTTCGCCCTCGACCTTCGGTCCGGTGTATTCTTTCTTCACCTTGACGGCCGGTGCGGCTTTAACCTTGACGGTTTGGCCTTCGGCATTGGCGTCGCCTGAGTGCTCATCGGCATTGTGCTTGGCGGCTGCGGTCTTTTTGGGTGCAATGAAGATGGTCATGCGCTTGCCTTCGAGCACAGGCATCTGCTCCACTTTGCCGTATTCTTCGAGGTCGTTGGCAAAACGCAGCAAGAGCACTTCGCCCTGTTCCTTGAAGAGGATGCTTCGGCCGCGGAAGAAGACATAGGCCTTGACCTTGTCGCCCTCGGCGAGGAAGCCTTTGGCGTGTTTGAGCTTGAAGTTGTAGTCGTGGTCGTCGGTCTGGGGGCCGAAACGGATTTCCTTGACGTCGATTTTGACTTGCTTGGCCTTGAGCTCTTTTTGTCTTTTCTTCTGCTGATAGAGGAACTTGGAGTAGTCTATCATACGGCAGACAGGCGGCACGGCGTTGGGCGAAATCTCAACGAGGTCGAGACCCTTGCGCTCTGCCATCTGAAGCGCCTTTGACGTAGGCAAAACTTCCGCTTCGATGTCATCGCCCACAACGCGCACTTCCTTGGCCCGGATTTGCTCGTTGACGCGATAGCGGTTTTTCATTTTGTCGTTCTTCATTCGAATGCTTCTCTGTGGGCTTCGGGAGGGAGTTTTGAGGCCCGGCGTAACGAGATGATTGTCTGTGGTTTTATCTCTCCTGAGCCTATGTTACCCGAAAGCGACTGCAAATTTAATAGTTTTTTGTCATTTCAACGACCTCGTCATTGATTTTCTTTGCAAAATCGGCGATTTTCATGATGCCTTGGTCGCCTTCGCCCTGTTTGCGGACGGCCACGTTGCCTTCGGCGGCTTCTTTTTCACCCACAATGAGCAGGTAGGGGATGTGTTTCATCTCGTTGTCGCGGATTTTGCGGCCAATCTTTTCAGAGCGCTCATCGACGAAGGCGCGCACGTCGGCCTGGTCGAGCTGGCGGCACACTTCTTGGGCGTAGTCGTTGTATTTGTCTGAGATGGGGAGCACGGCCACCTGGTCGGGCATGAGCCAAAGGGGGAAGTGGCCGGCAGTGTGCTCGATGAGCACGGCGACAAAACGCTCCATCGAGCCGAAGGGGGCGCGGTGTATCATCACGGGGCGGTGCTTGGCGTTGTCGGCACCGGTATATTCGAGGTTGAAGCGCTCGGGCAGGTTGTAGTCTACCTGAATGGTGCCCAACTGCCAGCGGCGGCCAAGGGCGTCCTTGACCATGAAGTCGAGTTTGGGACCGTAGAAGGCGGCTTCGCCGTATTCAATCTTGGCGGGCAGACCCTTTTCTTCGCAGGCTTCGATGATGGCTTGCTCTGCACGCTCCCAGTTTTCTTCGGTGCCGATGTATTTGGCACGGTTCACCTTGTCGCGCAGAGAGATTTGGGCTTCAAACTTGTCAAACTTGAGGGCCTTGAAGATAATCATGATGATGTCCATCACGCGGAGGAACTCGTCTTTCACCTGGTCGGGGCGGCAGAAGATGTGGGCGTCGTCTTGGGTAAAGCCGCGCACACGCGTCAGTCCGTGGAGCTCACCGCTCTGCTCATAGCGATAGACCGTACCGAACTCGGCAAGACGCAGGGGCAGGTCTTTGTATGAGCGGGGCTTCCAGGCATAGATGGCGCAGTGGTGGGGACAGTTCATCGGCTTGAGCATATACTCTTCGCCCTCCTCGGGTGTGTGGATGGGCTGAAAGGAGTCTTTGCCATACTTGGCATAGTGGCCGGAGGTGACATAGAGATTCTTGGAACCGATATGCGGTGTCATAACCTGCTGATAGCCATAGCGCTTCTGGATTTTCTTCAAGAAATCCTCGAGGCGCAGACGCAGGGCGGTGCCTTTGGGCAGCCACATAGGAAGGCCCTTGCCCACGAGGTCGGAAAACATAAAGAGTTCCATCTCCTTACCAATCTTGCGATGGTCACGGCGTTTGGCCTCTTCGAGGAGCTGAAGGTATTCGTCGAGCATCTTTTTCTTGGGGAAAGAAATGCCGTAGACGCGCGTGAGTTGCGGACGATTTTCATCGCCACGCCAATAGGCCGAGCTCACTGCCATCACCTTGACGGCCTTAATTGCGCTCGTGTTCATGAGGTGCGGACCGCGGCAGAGGTCGGTGTATCCGCCCTGGGTATAGGTGGTGATGTGACCGTCTTCGAGGTCGTTGATAAGTTCGAGCTTATAGGTCTGTCCGTCGGCGGCAAAGGCCTTGAGGGCGTCGTCTTTGGAGATGCTGCGTCGCACGAGGCTCTCACCACGCTGCACGAGTTCTTGCATTTTCTTTTCGATGACGGGGAAGTCGCTTTCGCTGATGCTCTTGCCTTCGGGCGGCATCACGTCGTAGTAGAAGCCGTTTTCGATGGCCGGTCCGATGCCAAACTGCGTGCCGGGCCAGAGTTCTTGCATAGCCTCGGCCATGAGGTGTGCCGAGGTGTGCCAGAAGGCGTGTTTACCCTGTTCGTCGTCCCATTTATAGAGTTGTATGGTGGCGTCTTCTTCGATGGGCCGGTTGAGTTCGGTCGTTTCACCGTTCACGCCGCAGGCCAGCACGTCGTGTGCCAGTCTTGAAGAAATGCTTTCGGCTATTTGCAGTCCCGTGATACCCTTTTCGTATTCACGCACTGAGCCATCGGGAAAAGTAATCTTAATCATTTAATCGTTTTTTAGTTTTGAGGGACAAAGTTAGTGCAAATGAGAGCAAAAGCAAAATGAAAGACGTAGTTTTTCGTTTTGCCTTTGCCGAGTGCAGCCTCA
>JBJFGJ010000125.1:0-13455 GCA_051892575.1 Alloprevotella sp.
GGATTATCATTTTGTTAGGTTCTTCATTGGTGCTTTGGATACGTGAGATTAAGCATCTCATTGTCAAATAGCGATCACATTCTTGATATAATTGAGTATGCTAACGGATATAGGGTATTGCTAGCAATCAAATCTATCAGCTGACCATATATCGGCTGTCCGTTAAAAATGTGTACCTTTTTCCATAATGATCTGTTTTCTTAATCAATTACAAAGGTAACTACAAGGCAAGGGCGGAATACCTTGCTTGGTATTCTGCCCTTATCTTGACCGCCTACAAAACTTTTAGCGGATAGCAATAAACTCAATTTTTTCCCTTTCTCCCTCCTCTCAAAACTTCCAAATCGCTTGGAGCGACAGGTCGTTTTGGGAGGAGTGGTTTATTTGTTGGGCCCCGGAGGCGATGTGGCGGCGGTTGAAATAGTGGAGCAGGGCGTAGCGGAGGGAGAGGGTGAGCGAGGGCAGGGGCTTCCAGTTGGCGAGGGCGGCGAGACGGTAGCCGTGGTAGGCGAAAGAGGGGAAGGCGGCGGCGTAGCGCATCTGCGGCTCGTAGGCATAGAGGCGCGAGGCGTAGTCGTCGGTGGCGAAAAGGGCACCAAAAAGGTGGGTGGTGAGGGTGGACGAGAGCTGATGGCGCGTGCGTAGGGAGAGCATGATGCCTCGGGAGGGATGGCGCGAGGGACGGGTATAGAGCGAACCGTCCAGGGCGGTGTGGAGACTCCAGCGGCTGCCGGGCGTGAGGGTGGCGGCGAGGCGCAGGCGCTGGGTGCAGACGTATTCCATATTGGGGGCTTGGCCGGTGACGTTGAGTTGGCGCGAAGAGAGGTCGTGGCGGAGGGTCCAGGTAACGAATGGGCTGGTGGCGTGGCGGAGCTGGAGGTGGGTGACGATGCCTTTGGAGCCTCGGCCGCCGGCGGTGTAGGTGGGGCGGGAGAAACGGAACAGGTCGGCATAGGCCAGAAGGGAGGTGGCTGCCGTGAACCGACCGGAGAAGCCTACGATGAGGCCGGTCTCGTTTTGGGTACGGGAGGAGCGGCACAGGGTGGAGGCGTGTGGGGCCACGTAGCGCGGCGAGAGGTGGCGAAGGCCGAGGGTGAGGCTCATTCCGGCGGAGATGTCGTAGCGGATGAGTTGGCTGAGGGCGGGATGGCCGTGGAGGTCGACGGCGGCTTCGCCCATCAGACTCCATCGACGGTGGCGGAGACGCCAGTCGGCTGAGAGGCCGCCGGACGCTGTGCCTCGCAGGTAATAGCGGTTGTAGGCGTGGAGTGGGGGATAGATGGGGTGAGAATAGTGGTCGTAGACGGCATTGAGGCCAAGGGTGAGGCTGCTTTTTTGCCATGAGGCCCGAAGGCCACCGGTGAGGTCGGCGAGGGTGTGGCGGTTGGCGAGTTCGTCGGGGGTGCGGTGGAGGCCGGTGGTGAAGAGTGTCACGGCGGTGTCATTTTTGATGCGGGCATCAAGCTTTCGCCACGAGCCGAAGGCGGTGAGCGAAAGGTGGCGGTGGTGCCATGTGGCTGCGGCTCCGCGCATATAGTCGGTCTCGTCGGCCGAGGTGTGGGCGCGTATGGGGATGGGGGAGAGGGGAAAGGCGTCGACTGTTTGTTCCAGCCCCGTGAAATAGCTGCGTCCGACGAGCAGGCCATTGCCGGCACGCACCTCGTAGTCGCCGAGCCATAGATGAAGGGGGCGGCCGGCGGGCGTGTAGGCCACATAGGCTGAGACGTAGTCGAAGGGATAGTTGCCATGGGCCCAGAAGGGTTCGCCGGCGTCTTTTTGCAGGGTTACACCATAGGCTAAGGGGCCGTAGTGGTGGCGATAGCGAGTGGTGGAGGCTGGGGCATAGCCCAGATAGACGGCGTTGGGATTGGAGGCGACTTCTTTGACGGTGTGGGGCTTGTAGCCCGAGCGACGGTAGAGGGGGATGTCGAGCCGGGTGGAGAGTTCGTGCGGGCCGTGCCAAAGAATGGTGTGGGCTGATGGCGCTGCCTTGACGGTGTCGCCGGCATAGACGAAGAGCGAAAGGCGGCAACGGTCGGTGTGGTCGAGACCGCTCACAAATTGCAGTTCGCCCAACGAGAGGAACAGCCGGCTGCGGCTGCGATAGGCCAGAATGGAGTCGGCTTGGGCTTCACTGATGATGGGGATGGCGAGCAACTCAGAGCGGCTGGCGGTGTTGATGTTGAGCGGAAAGGCATAGAAGGCTTCGAGCCGCTCAACGAGGGCGGTGCGGGTGTCGGTGTCGTCTTCGGCGGGTTGTTCGGCAAAATAGTCGTCGATGAAGTCTTCCCAAGTCATGAACCGCTCGCGGCCGGCGGTGTAGTTTTGGGCCACAACAGACGCTCCACCGGCCATGAGAAGCAGGAGGAGCGTGAGATATCGGGCTCGCCGAAGAATATGTCGGACGGGAAAGGTCAATGGGGGTTAGCGGACGGTGATGTTTCGGCTGACTTTGATGGTGTAGCTCGTGGCCCCCGAGGCGTAGGTGACGTTGACGCCGCTGCCAAGGTTTTCGGTGTAGTTGGCGGCTTCGTAGTTGGAGCCGGAGATGCGGTATTTGCCATCGAAGGTGATGGTGTAGACGCCACGGGTGTTGGGGATGATGGTGTCGGTGGGGTTGGAGGCGTCTTGGTCGTAGATGCAGCCGGACTTGTCGGGCTTATGGCTGAAGGGGTTTTCGGCGGTGGAGGCGACAGAGATGTTCCAAGTGTAGGTGGCGCCGTTGAGGAGCCGGCCGTAGCGGTCTTGGACGATGGTGGCCACGAGGGTGTCGCCAACGGCGAAGTTGGTGCCGGTGCCGTGGAGCTTGACCACCTCGAGCGTGGCTATGTGGGGCGGATTGGAACGGTATTTGGCATCGTCGGCGGAGTCTGAGCACGACGACAGAGAGAGGAGGCTGACAATAGCCAGTGAGGGGATGGTTGTCGTGAATGTCTTTTTCATGGTTTGGTTTTTGTGTTAGAAGGTTTTGAGAAGGGTGTAGAGGCGTTGCACGGGGAGGCCCATGACGTTGAAGAAGCTGCCGTTCAACTGCTCGACGGCGACGAGGCCTATCCACTCTTGGATGCCATAGGCACCGGCTTTGTCGAGGGGCAGGTAGTTGTCTACGTAGTAGCTGATTTCGTCTTTGGTGAGGGTGGCAAACTTTACGTCGGTGCTGACTGAGAAGGTTTCGAAACGTTGGGCCGTGACTACCGACACGCCTGTGATGACTTGATGGGTGCGGCCCGAGAGGCGGCTGAGCATGCGCACGGCATCTTCGGCCTGACGGGGTTTGCCGAGGATGTCGCCGTCGATGTGGACGGTGGTGTCGGCGGTGATGAGCAGCTCGTAGGGCGACATGGAGGGCCGGTAGGCTTCGGCCTTTTTGCGGGAAATGTAGGCGGCCACTTGTTCGCCGGGAAGGTCAGAGGGGTAGCTTTCGTCTACGCCGAGCAGGGTGCGCACTTTGAATTTGATGCCAAGACGTTGCAGGAGTTCTTTGCGACGGGGAGAGTTGCTGGCAAGGACAACTTCGTATTTTGAGAGATTGTCTAACATGGGAATTGTTGTTTTTTTATCAAGGATGGATAAGACCATTTCGAGAATGTCTCTCGGGCGGGGCTATAAATATATTATTGTGTGGTGAGGAGGTGAGAATGATGGAGATGAAGGGACGTTACCAGCCGAAGGCTACGTTGTCGCCCATCCATTTGCCTTGGGCACGAAGCACTTGCTCGATGACGTCGCGCACACAGCCCAATCCGCCGCAGCGGGGACTGATGTAGGTGCTGATGGACTTGATCTCTTCGGCTGCATCGGCGGGACAACAGGGGAGGCCACAGGCTTGCATCACTTCATAGTCGGGGATGTCGTCGCCCATATAGAGCACTTCGTCGGGTTGAAGGCCCGACTCGTCAAGCCAACGCTTGAAACAGTCTATCTTGACCGACACGCCCATAAAGACGTTTTGAAGGCCAAGGCCGACATAGCGTGTGCGCACGGCTTCGCTCCGGCCGCCCGTGATGATGGCCAGATTGAGACCGCGCTTCACGGCCAGTTGCATGGCATAGCCGTCTTTGATGTTGGCCGTGCGGGCAGGTTGGCTTTGCTCGGCAAGCAGGTAGACGTTGTTGGTGCTCAACACGCCGTCTACGTCGAAGGCCATAGCTTTGATTTTGGTAAGGTCGTAGTTGATCATGGGATTTGAGATAAGGGGTGCCACGGGTTGAGGAGTGGCGGTTAGTCGTGTTCTGTGAGGGTGTGCTGGTGGATGCTGCGGCTCATAAGCTCATAGATGTCGCGGCTGAGCGGCGTCTGTGAGAGACGTTCAAGCTGCATACCGATGATGCGGCGGTCGTAGCGCACGGCTGGGCCGGTTTGGGCTTCACGGGGACTGAGACAGTGGACCTTGCGCGCAGTCTCGTCGATGAGGGGCAGGAGCATGTCGAAAGAGAGTTCGGGATGGCGGCTGATGACTTCGGCGGCCAGATGGTAGCAGTGGTTGACGAAATTGCAGGCCCACACGGCGGCTAGGTGAAGGTCACGACGGGCTTCGAAGTCGAGAGGAGTGACGCGGTCTGAAAGATGACGGGCCATCTGCGTGATGACGTCGGCGGTGGTGGGGTCGGAGCCTTCGACAAAACAGGGTATGTCGCGGAAGTTGAGCTGCGCGTCTTTGGTGAAGGTCTGCATGGGATAGAGCACGCCGTAGCGGAGGGCAAAGGGCTTGAAGACGTCGGCAGGTGTGGAGCCGGAGGTGTGGATGTGGACGGCTTCGGGATGGCTGGCGGCGATGTGGCGGGCCAACTGGGGCAGGGCATCGTCGCTGACGCAATAGAGGCAGATGTCTGTCGACGGCAGGTTGAGGCCGGGTTCATAGACAAGGGCCGTGGCCGAGAGCTTTTCGGCCAAAACCTGTGCCGATGAGGCTGTGCGGCTCACGACGGTCTTGAACGCATAGCCGGCCGCTGCAAGTGCCGGACCGATGTGGGAGGCGACATTGCCGGCTCCGACGAGGGTGATGGTGGGCATAAACGGGAAGGGTTGGAGCAGGTTTTTTTACATTCGCGACACGGCCTTGACGCCTTTGACGTTGCTGATTTTCTTGAGCAGGAGTTCGAGCACGCTCGTGTCGTCGACCATTACGGTGAGTATGCCCGCGAAGAGACCGTCGTTGGAGTCGATGCTGATGCTGCGCAGCATAAGGTGCTCGTCTTTTGAGATGATGGAGGTGATGTTGTTGACCACGCCGAGGTTGTCTTGGCCCACCACGCGCAGGGTGATGGCATATTTGCCGCCGCCCTTGCCGGCCCAGCGGGCAGGGACAATGCGATAGCCGAAACGCTCGCGTAGGGCAGGGGCGTTGGGGCATGTGACGCGGTGGATTTTGATGCCGCCGCCAGAGGTGACAAAACCAAACACTTCGTCGCCATAGACGGGGTTGCAGCAACGGGCCATCTGGAAATCGAGGCCCTTGAGGTTGCGGTCTATCACGAGCACATCGCTGTCGCCACCGCCAATGGAGGCTTTGTCGTTGTCCATTACAAACTCGCCTGCCGAGCGCACGGCTGCACGCTCTGCCTGTCCCTGTTCGCGCCGCGCCAGTTCCTGATAGCGCTCAATGAGGGCGTTGACGTCGGCTCTTTCTTCGGCAATGGCTTTGAAAAATTCCGTAGACTCCTTGAAGCCCGACTTCTTGATGAGTTGGTTGATGAGACTTTCGTCCCACTCTATCTTGCGGTTTTTGAGCTTGCGCTCGAGCAGTTCGCGGGCTATGACGCCCTCGCGGGCTTGGAGGTCGCGCACGGCGGTGCGTATCTTGGACTTGGCATGGCTCGAGGCTACCACATTGACCCATTCCATTTTGGGCGTCTGGGTGTTGGAGGTGAGCACCTCAACCGTGGAGCCACTCTCGAGCTTTTGCCTGATGGGTACGTTGCGGCCGTTGACCCGTCCACCTACGCAGTGGTTGCCCACGTTGGAGTGGATGTGGTAGGCAAAGTCAAGCACAGTCGACTCCGGCGGCAGACGGTAGAGGTCGCCTTTGGGCGTGAACACGTAGACTTCTTTCTTCACGACCTGTGTGGCCAGGTTGTCGGTGAGTTTCTGCTCGTTGCCGGTCTCGAGGGCGTTGCGGATGGCGGCCAGCCAGTTGTCTATGCCGCCGCCACTGCTCTTCACACCCTTATAGCGCCAGTGGGCTGCCAAACCGTGCTCGGCGATTTCGTCCATGCGCTCGGTGCGGATTTGCACTTCCACCCATTTGTTTTCGGGTCCCAACACGGTGATGTGCAGACTCTCGTAGCCGTTGCTCTTGGGCACCGTGAGCCAGTCGCGCAGACGATTGAGATTGGAGGTGTATTTGTTGGTGATGAGCGAAAACACCTTCCAGCAATAGGCTTTCTCTTTGGGCTCGGGCGCGTCGATGATGATGCGTATGGCAAAGAGGTCGTAGACGCCGTTGAAGCCGCACTTCTGTTTTTTCATCTTCTGCCAGATGGAATAGATGCTCTTGGTGCGCCCCTTCATATGGTAGCGCAGGCCTTCGGCGTCGAGCATCTTGCGGATTGGCGCAATGAAGTTTTCGATATAGGTGTCGCGGGCGCGCTTGGTGGCGTTGAGGTTTTCCTTGATCATATAATAGGCCTCAGACTCCAGGTATTTGAGCGAGAGGTCTTCAAGTTCGCTCTTGAGTTTGTAGAGTCCCAGTTTGTGGGCCAGGGGCGCATAGAGGCAAGAGGCCTCGGTGGCCAATGCCTTGCGAAGGTCAAGGAAGGGGGTGTCTTTGACGTGGCGCATGATGACCACACACCAGGCAATGAGCAGCAACACCACGCGCATATCGGAGGTTTGGGAGACGAAGAGGTTGCGGAAGTTCTCCGTCTTCATGGCTTCGGTCTTGGCCATGAGCCGCTGCACGTTGGCCAGGTCGGTGAGTGCGGGCTGCATGGCAGCCGGACATTGGCTCAAAATCGGTTTGGCCTCGTCGCAACCATAGGCAATGGCATTGACGATAAAAGCCGGAATAAGGTCGCCGTGAAGACCAATCTCTTCGGCGGCCAGCAGGGCGGTTTCGAGAGCAATGTTCACTTTGTTCAAGCCGAAGTCGTCGTGCAATTGTCCGCCGGCGTTGAGCAGCCGTCCGACGATGTCGGCCGTCTGGCGGGCCACGTCGCGAGTGGGGCGGAGCGTGTCGTTGCGATAGAGTTCGAGCAGTTGGGCCCGAAAGATGAGTCGTTCGGCTGCGGTGAATGTGTTGCTTTGCATAGTTGTCGTCTTTGTGTTGTGTGTGGCGAAAAAATTACGCCTTGTTTTTCCAATCTTCTATGAGTCGGCGTGCCAGACTGACGGGACCGGGTATGGCCGGCAGGTTGTCGCGTCTGTACCATCCGCCTTTGTTGAGTTCGCTGCGTTGAAGGGTGATGGTGCCGCCGGCATAGCGGGCTTTGAAGCCCACCATCAGGCCGCAGGGGTAGGGCCATGGCTGGCTGGCAAAATAGCGCAGGTCGCAGATGTCGAGGCCGGTCTCTTCTTTCACCTCACGCTTCACACAGTCTTCGAGCGTTTCGCCCGTTTCCACAAATCCGGCCACGAGACCGAGGTAGTCGCCGCGGAAATTTTTGCTTTGCACGAGCAGGATTTCTTCGTCGTCCTTGCCTCTTGTCACGGCTACGATGATGGCTGTGGCCAATAGCGGCCAGACTTCTTTGCCGCAGTGGGGACAGCGCTTGGAGATGTCGGTGTGGGGTTCGAGGACTGTGCCACATCGGCCGCAAAAGTGGGTGTTGTCGTCCCAATAGAGCAGTTCGGCTGCCTTGCCGGCCATATCGTAGTGGGGGCGTGGCAAAATGTCGAACGAGGCGCGCAGGTCTATGGCCTTGAAGCGGCTGTGGTCGTAGTCGTCTGTCGGCCGATAGGCTTTGCAGGCTTTGCCGTCGAGAGCCGGCAGGTTCATCAGACGGGATGTAGAGAGCAGGGGAGCCGGCAGATTTGGCGAGCAGGGCAGACTGATGCCGTTTTCGAGCAACAGACCTTCCGGGCCAATGGCCAGCCAATAAATCTCTTGTGGCATTGCTTTTTTGAGGACTACTGCGTTGGGCTTTTACACGTGTAAAGCACAATGCGCCGCAACGGCTTGCTTGGTTTGTTCAGGCCGTCCGGCGCACTGTGGCGTATCGTTGGTGGCTTGGCTTTTTCTCTCTGAAGAGAGTCAGCCTGCCGGTGTCAATCCAGGCCTAAGGATTTTTTGACGAGGTCAATCTTCTTGACGGCCTCGGCGCGAGCGTCTTCATAGCATTTGGGGCACTTCATTTCGCCTTTCACCTCAATGTAGAATTTGATTTTGGGCTCGGTGCCGGACGGGCGGACGCTCACCTTGAGGCCATCGGCCGTGAACCACTGCAGCACGTTGCTCTTCTCGGGCATATCGAGCGGAGCAGCCTGACCGTCGCCGTCGTATTGGGTGAGAGTCTGGAAGTCTTTGGTGCAAACCACCTTGGCTCCGGCAATCTCTTGCGGACGGTTGGCGCGGAAGTTTTCCATCATCGCCTTGATTTCGTCGGCGCCGGCTTTACCGGGACGCACCACGTTGATGGTCTTGTTGAGCGAGAAACCATATTCCACGTAGATGTCCATGAGCACGTCGAAGAGCGTCTTGCCTTGGTCTTTGGCCCAAGCACAGATTTCGGCAAGGAGTGAGCAGGCCGAAACGGCGTCTTTGTCGCGCACGAAGTCTTCAGCCAGGAAGCCGTAGCTCTCTTCGCCGCCGCCGATGTATTGACGGATGCCTTCGTTGAGGCGGATTTCGCGGGCAATCCATTTGAAGCCCGTATAGCAGTCGTACATCACCATATTGTTTTTGTCGGCAATGGCTTTGATGAGTTCGGTGGTCACGATGGTCTTGACGATGAACTCGTTGCCTTTCATCTTGCCTTGTGCCTGACGGTTTTTGATGATGTAGTAGAGGAAAATCATACACGTCTGGTTGCCGTCGACGAGCACCCATTCGCCTTTGTCGTTTTTGCAAGCCATACCCACACGGTCGGCGTCGGGGTCGCTGGCCATGACGATGTCGGCGTCGATGCTCTTGGCCAGGTCGAGTGCCATAGCCAGGGCCTCGCCGTTTTCGGGGTTGGGGCTGGCTACTGTGGGGAAGTCGCCGCTCTTGACCATCTGCTCGGGCACGGTCACTACGTTTTCAAAGCCCCAGAGTTTCAGACTCTGCGGGATGAGCATCATACCGGTGCCGTGGAGCGGAGTGTAGACAATCTTCAGACCTTTCTGGCGCTTGATGCACTCGGGGTCGATGGAGAGTTCCTTGACCTTGGCCAAGTAGATGTCGTCAATCTCTTTGCCGATGGTCTCGATGAGTTCGGGACGGCCTTCAAACTTGATGTCGGCCACGCCCACTTTGTTCACTTCGTCGATGATGCCTTTGTCGTGGGGGGCGAGCACCTGTGCGCCGTCGTCCCAATAGGCCTTGTAGCCGTTGTATTCCTTGGGGTTGTGGCTGGCGGTGAGGATGATGCCGCTCTGGCAGCCCAGGTGGCGGATGGCAAACGACATTTCGGGTGTGGGGCGCATATCGTCGAAGAGATAGACCTTGATGCCGTTGGCCGAGAAGATGTTGGCACAGGTTTCGGCGAAGAGGCGGGAGTTGTTGCGGCAGTCGTGGCCTACGACTACAGAGATTTGGTCTTTGTCGGCAAAGTTTTTGTTGAGGTAGTTGGAGAGGCCCTGAGTGGCGGCGCCAACGGTGTAGATGTTCATACGGTTGGTGCCTGCGCCCATAATGCCGCGCAAGCCGCCGGTACCGAATTCGAGTGAGCGGTAGAAAGCGTCGATAAGGCCCGTCTTGTCGGGGTTGTCAACGAGGGCTTTGACTTCTGCCTGGGTGTTGGCATCAAAAAGCGGGGAGGTCATCCATTCGCGTGCGGTGGCTTCGCAGCGAGCGATAAGTTCTTGGTTTTCCATGATTGTTATGTGTTTTGTTTTTGATTAGTCTTGTTCGTTGAGCGGCAACACTTCAATCCAGTAGCCGTCGGGGTCGCTGATGAAATAGAGGCCCATCTCTTCGTTTTCATAGCACACGCAGCCCATCTCTTTGTGCATGGCGCGGGTCTCGTCGTAGTTGCCGGGCACGCGCAGGCAGATGTGGAACTCACATTCGCCGAGGTCGTAGGCTTGCGGATGGTCGCGGAGCCAAGTGAGTTCGAGCTTGAAGTCTGAAAGAGGGTTGGAGAGGTAGACGATTTTGAAAGCGCCGTCGGGCCCGTTGATTTCGCCGTCGGGGACGAGGCCGAGTGCCTCGCGATAGAAGGCGATGCTGTGCGCCAAGTCGGTCACGTTGATATTGAAGTGGTCAAATTTGGCCTGTATGGTCTTTTTCATAAAGGGTTTTGTCGTGGCGATGTGACAAAGTTAGCGATTTACGCCGAAACAAGGTGGGGCAACAGGAATATTTTATTGCCGCCGGGACGGACATCATACAAAAAGAAATAGCCAAAAGGGCCGCATATACGAAAAATGAAAGGACCGGAAAACCCTGCAACTCTGCATCAAGCGGGACAGAAAGGCCATAAACAGGCGGTTTTGCAGATGTAGAGTTGAGGTTTGAAACCGTGCACGACTCTGCAAACTTGGTACATAAAAACCGCCCGAACCATTGCGGCCGGGCGGTTGGTGTGGCGGCGTTTGTTTTCGCTGCCGCTTATTTCTTGTTTTGGTAATAGTCGCCGTAGCTGTAACTATAGCCGTAGGTGTAGCCGTAGTGATAGCTTGAGAGTCGGCTGCTCACAATTTTGGTGCCGTTGAGCAGGAGGCAGAAGTTGTTGTAGCACTGCTCTTTGTAGAGGTCTTGCACGTGGGCCAGTGCGCGGCGGTCCATCACGCCTACGCGGATGACGAAGACGGTGACGTCGGCGTGGTCTTTGATGATGTTGGCGTCGGCCACAATCTCAATGGGCGGACAGTCGAGCAAGACAACGTCGTAGCGCTCTTTGAGTGCGTCGAGCAGTTGTTTGAGACGGCCGTTTTGCAAAACCTCGGTGGGGTTGGGCGGGGCTATGCCCACGGGCACGAGGTCGACGTTGTCGCCAAAGGCGTCTTTGATGATGATGTCGTCGAGGTCGTCGGTGTGTTGGTTGAGATAGACCGAAACGCCCTGACTGCGGGTGGGGCACATCTGGCTGAGCGAGCGGTGGCGCAGGTCAAGGTCCACCACGGCCACGCGATTGCCTTTCAGCGCGAAGGCCTTGGCCATATTGGCCGAGATGAACGACTTGCCGCTGTTGGGATTGAACGAGGTGAACATAATCACCTTGCCCCGGCTGTTTTCGCTGAGGTAGTTCAGACTGGTGCGCACGTTGCGCATGGCCTCGTTGATGAGGTCTTTGCCGCCTTCTTCCACCACGATGCTGCGTTTGAAGCCGTTCTTCTTGGGTCGCCACCAGTTGCGTTTCGACGAGAGGTCGGGCAGTTCGCCGATGAGCGGGATGTCGAGGTTCTCGATGTCTTTGCGGCCGCGCACCTTGGTGTTGAGCATTTCGAGCAGGAAGATGATGCCGCCGGGGATGCCCATACCGATGAGGAGGGCGATGAGGAAAATGACTTTGGAACGGGGTGCTGCCGGGCTGCCTGAAGAGACTGGCGGCTGGATGATGTTGGAGTTGTAGGAGGTGAAGGTGCGCGACAACTCGTTTTCTTCACGTTTCTGGAGCAGGAAGATATAGAGCGACTCTTTCACCTTCTGTTGGCGCTGTACGGAGTTGAGCACCTTGGCCTGTTGGGGGTTGGAGGCGATTTGGCTGTTGATGGCGGCGTCGCTCTTTTCCACGTTGGCCACCTGCTTGTGCAGCTGGGCAATGAGGTTGTCGACGGAGCGGATGATGGCCGTCTTTTGTGCAGCCAGTCGGCGGTCGAGGTCAACCACGGCAGGCGAGTTGGCATCGCTGTTTTCGATGTAGGTGCTGCGGTCGAGCATCAGCCGGTTGTATTCTGTAATCTGCTGGTCGAGGCTGCTGCCGCTGAAGCCCATATTGCCCGGCAAGAGGTCGTTGGCCTTGTCGGGGTCGGTGAGGCGCTCGCGCAGGAAGGTGGCCATGCTCAGCTGGTTGTTGAGTTGCAGCAGGTTGTCGAAGTTTTTGCCGCTCTGCTGCATGTCTTTGGTCAGTGCGGCCTGCACGTCGGGCATGAGGTTGGAACTCTTGTAGTCAGAGATTTGCTCGTCCACGTCGTCAAGCTCCTTGGTGATGGTGGCCAGTCGCTCGTTGATGAACTCGCATGTGCTCTCGGCAATGCGGTTTTTCGTCTTCATCCACGTTTCGTTGTAGACGTCGATGAGGGTGAGCAAGACGTCGCGGCCACGCTCGGGCACTTCGTCGGCAATGGAGATGTTGAGCACGGTGGCTTCTTTGTCGGCCAAGCCGATGGCGAGGCGTCCGGCATACATGTTGCCTATGGCCGTGACGGGGTATTTGTTGACGTAGATGGGCGTACCAATGAAGGTGTCGTCCCACGAGGGCGTGGCGTTGACAGTCACTTCACCGATGGGCGTTTTGACCGTCTGCCCGAAGCGTGCCTTAACGGTGGTCGCGATGGTCTCTTCGACTTTGCCCATTCGCTTGAACTCTGAGAGCGTAGCCTCGCCGCGACTGGTGGGCGTGAGGGTGAAGGCGAAGCTGATGTCCGTGCCGAGCGGTGCCGAGAGCTTGAGGCTTACGGGTGCGTCGTTGTAGAGCGGCTTCTGGTGCAGCTGTTCCTTGACAGACATCTGCAAGTCGAGCTGCAGGCGCTTCACCGTCTGCTGCATCATTATGGGTGCGCTGATGGTGAGTATCTCATTGTTGACGTTGCTGTTGTTTTTGATGAGGCCGAGGTCGCTGAAGTCTTGTATCGAACCGCCCATGCCCGAGCCGCCGTCTTTGTCGTCTTGAATGAGCAGCTGGGTGGTGCTGTTGTAGATGGGCGTGGTGCGCAATATCTTAAGCACGGCCAAACCCATGGCTATCAATACGGAGAGCAGGAACCAATACCAGTTGTTGACAAATATAATCCAATAGTCAACGAGCTTGAAGCCATCTTCTTTTTCTTGCGTTCTGTCGTTTGTCATCATTAGGGAGGATAGGGTGATGAGTCGGCCGGCTGTTGTGTCTTTGGCGAGGCAGACTCGGTTGTTCGAGTGTTTATCCTGCAAAGATAGAAAAGATTTTATTTTGATTGTATTTTTTTGTGATTTTAGTGAAGAGAATGTGCGGTTTGGCGTGATTTGCTGCGTGTTTAGCGTCTGTCGAGGTGTTTGCGACGCTGTCTGACCTCTGTGGATTGTTCAAAATCGCGGCTGTTTGTGACGCATTGTTGACCTTCTTTAAGCAACGGTGGAAATAGTGCAGATTTTCGTTAAACAGCCGCTTAATGTAAAGAAAAGGTTTTGAAAATCATTTTATGTTGCTGTTTTTCAGTGCAGAACTGCTGTTT
>JBJFGJ010000126.1:0-5143 GCA_051892575.1 Alloprevotella sp.
ATTCCGGCCTGTAAGGTCGGCACACCCAAGCGGTGAGTTATTGATTTAATATGCATAATGGTCCCGTATTGTGCCGACCTTACAGGCCGGAAATTAGAGGAGTTTCCGTTACCCGGGCCTAACGACCCGGGCTAATTTTGTATCGCCCTTACAGGGCTTGCCGGGCCGCTCAACGCTTTTTGTCTTTTTGACTGTTAGTCTCTTTGTCTTATTTATCTGTTGTCGGCCCATCCCAACCGGTTGTGTCGTGCCGAAATGGCCATACCGGCCATAGGGTCAATCAGCCAGATGTGTTGGCCCTCGTCCACAGCCATGGCTCTGGGGCCTCCCGAGGCCGCGTCTGTGTCGGGTTGCTTCAACCCTTGCAGTTTCCAGGTGCGGCCTTGGTCTTGGCTCATATAGATGGGTGCCGGAGCGCCGTCGGCAGTCTGTCCCGTTATGATGATGTGTCCGTCGTAGACGTCAAGCGCAGTGGCCGAGAGTGTGGGCAAGGCAAAAGCCGCTTCTGCAGGCAGTTTGTACCATCCCATCACGTTCATTCCCGTGAGGTCCACCGTGCGTCGCCACACGGCCATTTGTCCGTCGCTGTCGCGTCCCGTCAACATCAGTTCCACGAGTTTGGCATCTGTGGGGTGAGTCCAAGCCACGGCTTTCAGTTCGTCTGTGGGCAGTGGTGTGTTGTCGGCCACGGGGTCTGCGGTCCATGTGAGTCCGCCGTCGGTTGTCGTGGCCGGTGCGCCGTCTTTGATGGCTGTGAGTCCGTGTCGGTTGGCACAGAGCAGTTTTTGCGGCGCTGCCGAACCTTCCACCCGGGTCCAGTCTTGTCCGTCGGCAGACGTCATCAAGGCTTCCCCGGCCGTGGCCCACCACGTGCCGGTGTCTTTTTGTCGGCAAACGCTTTCTGTGTCAAAACCTTCGGGCAAGACTGTTTCGGTCCAGTTCTTGCCGCCGTCGGTCGTGGTCAGGACTTTGGCCGTGCTGTTTTTAGGTCCATAAAGCGCCACGCCCCACTGTGTGCCCACAGCCTTCACCAGTCCGTCGAAGGCGGCGATGTCGGCGTTGCCGTCGGCCCGTGTCTGCCACGTCATAGAGTCACCCTCTTCCTGGTGCACGTTGATGTGTAGGCGGTAGGTGCGTTTCGACACCTCGTCGTAGGCTGTCACCGTGATGAGTCGCTCGGTGGAGCAGTCGGTCGAGTCGGTCGAGACGAAAGCCGTGTCGTTGCCCGTCGAGAGAGAGCGTATGGCCACATAGCCCGATGTGGAGAGTTCGCTGAAGGCCACTTTAGTCACGTCGGTGCCCACGGGCAGTGAGTCGGTGTTGCAGATGAGGCCTTGGCGGTGGTCGATGCTCAGGGGATAGAGCGAGCCGGTGACGCCCACGCGGTAGGTGGTGTCGGCAGCGACCACGTTTCTGAACAGCGTCCCCATAGTCATTTTCGAGACGATGCAGTCGTTATATTGCGATATGTCCACGGTGATGTCGTCGTCGGTGGAGCATGCCGCCGTGGCAAGGAGGCAGAGGGCCATAAGCGTGGTAGCGGCGGCTTTGAAGCGTTTCGTCATTGTGTTTGAAGCGTCGTGGTTATTTATAAAGCGGTGGAGGTGAGCGAAAAATGCACACCAAACCGCCTGCAAAAATACGTCTAAAAAACCAAAAAGCGAAAACTATTGTTCTGTTTAGCACTTTTTATGGTGCAGTTTGACAGGAAACAGGAGATTTTTGGCGACAAACAGGCTGATATACCACGACGAAACCTTCGCCTGGGAGGGTAATTTGTCGTGTGGTTTTGTCTTTTGCCCGTCGTGGCCGAGGAGTTATCTTTGGGGTAAGAAAAAAGGAAGAGACCCAAAATCGGGCCTCTTTCCTTGTTTTTAGAGGTTTACGGAGATAGGCCGCGGCGAACCGGGCCTTATTCCCGTAAAATCTATCCTTATGTCTGTCGTGACTCCCCCTGTGTGGGATCGCCCCAAATAGTTTTTGGGCATTTCCCGATTGTTTTGACGTCGTCCACGACTGTTTTCAGACAAAAAAATAAAGTTTCTTGTCACGTTCCCACCGCTTTTTGAAAAGTCTCGTCAAGGCTGTCATTGCGTCACGACGCCGCCGTCGTTGTCTTTCAGTTTGCTGCCGGTGGCTATGTGGTCGTCGGTTTTGCCACGGCCAATGCGCCAGGTGAAGCCCAAAGTGAGCTGTCGGCCTTCGTTGTGGGTGGTGACGTGTCGCTGTATGTAGCGGCTGTAGAGGTTGGTTTCGTTCACAAGATGCCGGCTGCCGAAGGGATTGGCCAGCGAGAGTGACAGTCGCCATCCGTCGCCGGTGTAGCCGCCGCTCAGCAAGAAATTGTTGCCGAACAGCCCTTCGCTTTCGCCCTCAATGAAGCGCCAACCGCTGTAGGCTCCGGCCGTCAGGTCGATGTGGCCGAAGCGCCCCGTGAGTTCGGCCGAACCGATGGGGTAGGTGCGGTGGTGGGTGTAGTCGTCGCCAAAGTTCAGACATCTGAAGAGTTGCCCCGTCAGGTTGAGTCTGAGGCAGTCGGGGATGAGGCTCAGACGGGCGTAAGCGATGAACATAACGGCGTCTATTTTGTCTTGGTTGCGCTGCGTGTAGATGAAACGGTCGTCGGCCGTGCGTGTGTAGGCAGCCATATTGGGGTGGCGGTTGCTTTTGTAGTAAGCCTCGACCAAGGCAAAGAGCCGGCGGTGGTTGAGGGAGAGTCTGAGGCTTTGTTCCCACACCCGATTGGGCCGCAGGTCGGGATTGCCTTGTTCCCACTCCATACTGTTGCGTCTGATCATCGTTTCGTTCACCGTGGCTATGCGCGACACGTGGTCAGACATCTCGAGCGTGTAGTTCAGACTCAGACCGTGAGGCAGCGGCAGGGTGAGGTCGAGCCGTGGCCGCGGCAGCAGGAAGTTGTAGCGATGGGTGGTTTGGCGGTAAGACAGTCGGGTGAGTCCCATACCAATCTTATAGTCCACGCCCAGCGTCTTTCCCGCCACGGCGGCGAAGGCGTAGAGATTTTGGTGGTGTATGGGTGTGGTCGAAACCACCTGTCCTTCATAGCTGTTGTTGGTGTATTTGAGCAGGTAGTTCACGCCGGCAGTCAGTGTGAAAGGCCGCAGACGATGCTCATAAATGGCCTCGCCGATGAACGACATCGAGCGACCGCGGACGTCGTAGGCATAAGTCGAACCTTCGTCGGAGAAATTGGAATAACGGGTGTTGATGAGTGTGCCCACGGCGTCGAGCGTGAGCGACCGGGCGCTGTCGGGTTGGGCCTTATAAAAGAGGTTGAGGGCCGGACTCGCCGAGCGGTTGTGGCTCTCGGCAGTGGTGGTGTCGGTTTGTAGCCCGTCTGTCCACAGTTTCCGTGCCCGACTGACGGGCGTGTGGTTGAATGGCAACGACAGTTTGGCTTGAAACACGTGGCGTGTGGAGTCGGCCAGGGTATATTTGAGAGCGGCGGTGTGGCCCCATTGTTCCTCTCGGCGGTCAATGTCGTTGCGCCGGATTTCTTTGATATTTCCGTCGATGAGATGATAGTGGGCGGTTTCGTCTGTGCGTGTCCGGCGGTCGTTGGCATAGTCGAGCGTGTAGTTCACGGCAAAAGTGTTTTTCCATCCTTCCCTTCGCTGTGTTTGCCAGCGGCCATAGACAGTGTGGTTGCCGCGCGCCGCGGTGAGGGCGTCAGTCTGGTCGGTGCCGGCACTCCAGGCTGAGGTAATCTTTGTGGTGAGGTCTATCACATATCTCACGTCGTCTGTATACCTCACGCCGGGTTTGTCCGAGATTTTGAGTTTGGTCAGCCACACCGGGTCGAGAGCCAGGAGGTCCTGGCGGTCGGCCTCCACGCCGTCTATGCGTATCATCACGCGTCCGCGTCCATCAGCAGTGGTGGCTGTTTTGTTTTGCCGGTCAATGCTGATGCCGGGCAGGGCGATTTGATCCATCAAGTCGAAGACGGTGGCCGACTGGCTTTTTTCTTTGGCCGAAGGCCTATAGACATAGCCGTCGCCTTCGGTTTGCCATCGTTTGGCTTCAACGACGGCTTCGCCAAGAGTCTTGTCGCCGCCCGTTTGTGCCGTAGCTGTGCAGGCGGCTGTGGCCAGACAGAGCACAGAGAAAAATTCACGAGTCATTTTCATACTATTCATTGCCGTAATCATTTTTGACGGCAAAATTAAAGGCCGCCCTCTCGGACAGCCTTTGGAAGTAGCAGACATTTGTCTGACAATTTGATTTATGGGTGAATTTATGGATGAAAAGTCTCGTCGGCGGTGAGCCGATAGTATCGTCCGCGTTGACATTCTATTTTCACGTTCATTTGCTCTTCGAGTATGGGTTTGAGGCGTTTGATGAGGGCATAGAGCGTGTCGGCGGGTTGGTCTTTCTTGGGCCAAAGCGTTTGGCAGATGGTTTGGTGTGAGAGCTGATGGCGAGGAGCGGCAAGAAACATCTTCATCAGCCGGTGTTGCATGGGAGTGAGGTGAATGTTCTCTCCGCCGCGGCCCAAAAACGTGTCGGTCTGTGGGTCGTAATTCAGAATTGTATGCTCTGAAGTTGCGATGGCCACCATACCACTGCGTCGGCTGCGACGTGCAGGATAGAGCAATATCGCACTGCCCCAAAGCAGGGCCACGACAAACAGCCCGAGCGAGCCGCTCATATCGGCCGAAGCCAAGATGCCGGCCACCGACACCGAGGCGTAACTGCGCAGGGCCACACGCGTTTGGTTTCTGTCGTCATACCAAGTGAGGGTGTCGCTTCCGATGGCCCCTTCGGGAATGGCCGGCGAGATGTTGGCATCGCCGTCGGTGTCGAAGGTGATGAAGGCGGCGTCGACCAGATTTTTGTGGCGCAGATGTCGGGTGAGCCGTTGGCTGCCAATCGCCATCATACAAGGCCCTTCGGTGGCAGCTTTGGCTTTGGCATAAGCCCGTATGGTGTCGGTTGGCAACAGTCGGTCGGCGTCTTGGTCCAGACATTTGGCCAAAGCCTGCGAGAGGTCTGCGGCCATTTCGTCGCGGCATACGTTGTAGCTGTGATAGCCGCTGCCCACGGCCGCTCCAAGCAACACGACAAATACAATCAGAGCAGGCAGACGTTGTTTCATAGTGGAGTTGTTTTGTGAGACAAAGAG
>JBJFGJ010000126.1:5243-13336 GCA_051892575.1 Alloprevotella sp.
TATTTCACGGCATCACCGTCTTGTGTCCGTCAGACGAGATGCAGACGCCACGGGTGGGTTGGGAGAGGCGGCGTCCCTGCAGGTCGTAATAGGTCACGGCCGATGTAGGGATGGCGGCAGTCAGGTTGTCGCTCATGCCGGAAACGACCGAAGTCTTTTCAAACGTCCATATTGCTGCGCCCCACGTTTTGGGTTTCAGCAACACGTAGTTCCAGGCGTTGGGGTTGACATACCAGCTTGTTTCGCCGCCCGAGGCGAGGATGTTCAAACCTGTCTGTCCTTCGTCGGTGGTGCTTTGGCTGAGCGTCCAAGTGGTGGGTTCGCCCAGTTTCACTTGAGTGTCGGCCGTCGACGCACCGACACGTGCTGCCGTGCGTGTGGCCACGTTGTATAGACAGATGGAGCCGTCGGTGTTTTTCTTCACCTGCCAGAGGTAGGTCTCGTCGTCGGCGTTGAGTGTGGCAGGCACTACAGTGCCCGTCGACGTGTTGGCCTTGGCATATTGTGTGGTGAAATAGGCGTTGGCAATGCGATAATAAACGTCTTCGCTCAGGGCATCGGCCGGTGAGGTGCGCGGCATGGCCAGAAAGTTGTTGTAGCGTTCCACAAAGTGCAGATAGGTGGTCTCAGTCACGGGGGCCTGTGCCAGACTGTCGGTGGCCGGTGTGATGACTTCGGTGGTGAGATAGGCCAGTGCTTCTTCGGTGGGTTCATTCATTTGTCCCGGACGAGCGGTGAGGATGATGTGTTCGGCCTTGGCCACGAGTCCTTGCAGCCAGGCGGCGTAATCGTTCACCTCTTCAAGGCGCCATGTGCCGGGATAGTGGGGTGTGGCGTTGTCTTTGGCCATGGCCTTGCCGGTGCAGTAGGCATAGAGTCGTCGCACACTGCCGGCTGTGGCGTCGCCTGCCACCGACCATACCACCGTGCCGGGAATGTAGGCAGCCGCCCCGTTGAGACTTGTCGGTGTGGCCATGGTCAGCTGTGAGCCTTCGGCAGTGAGCGTGGCAGCCTCGTTCAGTGTGGGGAGGGTGAGCCGCAGGCCCGTCTGAATGTTTTTGAGTTTGTATCCGGTACCGTCTGCCTCGATGGTCCAGAGCTCTTCCGGCTCGGTTTGTGGTGTGTAGTGGAAACGCACGCCTGTGCCGTCGGCATAGAGCGTAGAACCTTCATATTGTTCGCGATAGTAGGTGGCTGCCGACACCATTTTATAGGTCTTGCCCGGTGTGGGCGTCACCACCGGTGCGGTCTTGACCGCCGTGATGGCTTCTTGCAGCGCCGTGAGCAGTGCGGCGTCGGCCGGGTCGGCTTTGAGGGCTTCCATGGCCTGTGCCAGCGTGACGGCCACTTCGGCCGTGGGATATCCGGCCTGTCCCGGCTTCAGAGCCGCAGCAATGTTTTGGGCCTCGGTCAAGGCCTTCTCCACCTCAGTCTGCGGTGTGTCGATGATATAGTGACGGGCATAGGTGTAGCCCATCTGGTCGAGGATTTCGTCGTGGCTCTGCAGGCGGTAGTGGAAACTGTGCCAATTCTTGGCCGAAGCCGGCAGCCAGCCCGTTTCGCTCAGTGCCAACATACGCGGCAGCAGCTGATATTCCAGTTCGATGCTGTCGTTGCAGGTCTCCGTCCAGAGGTTGCCCTGCACACCCAGACAATAGTCTTCGCGGCCCGAGAGCGAGCCCACGGGATTGAGCGCATAGACGTCTTCGATGGAGTTGACGAAGTTGTCGCCCCAGCCGCCTTGATAGGGCTCGTCGATGAGGCGCTGCGAGGCCGGCACCTGGTAGAAGTCGAGATAGAGACTCTGATAAGGCACCACGATGCTCTTGAAGCCCTTGTCGGCGGCGTCGGCACTCTTGGTGATGTTGTTCCAAGCCATGATGACGGGCTTCACCGTGTTGGAAGAAGTCCAGTGGGTGAGCAGTTCGTCCCACACCACGATGTCTTTGCCGTAGGTGTCTTTAAGCCAAGTGCCTAATTGCTCCACGAGCCAGGGTTGCAATTCCTCCACGCCGCTCAGTCCTTCGTCGGCCACGCGTTTGAGACAGTCGGCGTTGGTGGCCCATTGCGTTGTGCGACATTCGTCGCCACCGATGTGGATATAGGGGTAGGGGAAGACTTCGGCGACGTGGCCCAACACGCATTTGAGGAAGTCAATCACCTCGTCGCGGCCCACGTTGAGCACGTCTTGCGAGATGCCGCCGTCAATGCGCACGCTGTAGGTTTTCGTCGAGTCGCACGACAGGTTGGGATAGGCCGCTACGGCCGCCACCATATGGCCTGGTAAGTCAATTTCGGGAATAATCTCTATGTGGCGGCTTTTGGCGTAGGCCACGATTTCGCGCAGGTCGTCGAGCGAGAACCATTTGCCGCGGCCATATTCTGTGTCGTCAAAAAATTTCGAGTCGCCGCCGGCGTTCACAAACGAACCTTGGCGGATGCTGCCCACCTCGGTGAGGCGTGGATATTCGGGTATTTCCACGCGCCAGCCCTGGTCGTCGGTGAGGTGCCAGTGCAGGCGGTTAAGCTTGTAGGTGGCCATCACGTCGAGCACGCGTTTCACCTCTGTTTTGGAGAAGAAGTGGCGGGCCACGTCGAGCATAAAGCCACGGTGACCCCATTGCGGATGATCTGCGATGTCGAGCATCGGCAGGGTCCAGTCAGAGCCGTCGGTGAGTGCCGACCCGTAGATGGCGTCGGGCAGCAGCTGTTTGAGCGTTTGCAAGGCATAGAAGAAGCCTGTCGAGTCGGCCGCCGTGATGTCGACGCCGCCGGCTGTGATGCGGAGCGTGTAAGCCTCGTGGTCAAGGTTGGCGTCGGTGGTCAGATTGATGCCGCCCGTCACGTTTTGGCTCCCCACGGTCAGGTTGATGCCGCCGGTGGCTTTAAGTCTGCCGGCAAACTCTTCGGCATAGGGCAGAGCCGCAGCGTCGTCGCAGCCAATGCCCGTCAGCGAGGCCACGGTCACGAAGCCCTCGCCCATGGAGAGCGACTGCGGGTAGGGAATGAGTCTCACCTTCGGTAGCGAGGCCAGATAGTCTTCTTCGCTCACCAGTCGGAACGGTTGGTTCTCGTCTGAGCGGTCGTCCCAGAGCCCCAGCGACTTGCCGGCGCCGGCCCCTCCCCATTGGTTCATATAGACGGCCGTGTTGGTCTTTGGCGAAAGCACCAAGCCGTCGGCATAGGTCGTGTTGGTGGTGGTTTGGATGACGAAAGTCGTGTTGCTGTTAGTGGGTGTGGCGGCAGCGTGGAGCATACCGTTCTTGGCCGTGGTGGTGGCATAGAGCGTTTTGCCGCTTCGGCTCACCATTTGGAAACCCGCCGTGTTGTCGCCCACAAACTTCCAGAACTGGTCGTCCGAGGCTGTGAGGCTGGCCGTTTTCACTTCTTCGCCGTCGTTTTGAGCCTCCACGACGGCTCCTCCACCCATAAATTCAATTAAAAACCACACCGGTGCGTCCCCTTTGGTAAACTCCGGCAGGTTTTGCGCCCTTGTGGCTGTCGTCAGTCCGAGGCAGAGCGTCAAGGCAAAAAGTAGTTTGTTGGTCATAGTCTTGGATATTAAAGTGTATGGTTTGGTTGAACAAGGAAATAGTCTGTGCAAAATAAGGTTTAATCCTTGAAAAGCCCAAACGAGCCCGCTGTTTTTTTGACTTCTTAACAGGGCTTGCGGGCGAGAGTCAAAGAGTCAAAGAGACAAAGAGCGTTGAGCGGCCAAGCCAACTTTTAGTCTCTTAGTCTTTTAGTCTCTTCCTCTCATATATATATACCCAAAGTTTGCCCTTTTCCCCAATCACACAATCACGCCGCTCTAAGCCTTTGTTGGTCAGAGTATTGCTGTGATTGGAGCTTTCCGTCACCTTCAATCACCGCTTGGACTTCGTCTTCCATTCTTTATAAGCCTTGATGATGCGTTCTTTTTCTTGTTCGCCCACGTTGACGTAACTTATTTGGAGATTAGTTGGAATTTCTAATTGATGTTGTGAGATGTTATCATCCTTCATCACTACGATATTTTTAGTTTGGCCGGCGGCAGCTTCGATTGCGTGAAACAGACTCTCATTGCTATCGATGGTCCAGTCGCCCAATTCCAGCCATACGTAATTGCCCTCCAGGCAGCAGGCAGCTGCAGCGGTTTTCTCTATGGAGAATGCCATAAAGACTCTTGGCGCGATAAATTCCTTGAAACCTTCCAGTTCTATGCCTTTGGCTTTTGCGGCAAAATAGACACTGGCAATATACTGATTGAATAGTTCGGAGGCAGGCTGATAGATTTCAGATGCAATATGCTGTCCCTTTTGATAAGATTCCAAAGCCGCTGCAAACTTATCCATACGGAAATATATGCCGCCAATAAAAGCGTAAGCCAAGGCAGTGTCCGGATGTTTTTCGCCGACTGTTTTCCTTTTCAGGTCCAGATATTTTTGACTGTATTCCAATGCTTTGTCGTAATCATGTTTATTGGCATAGACCAGTCTCATATTGTCGTAGCACGTTTCCACTTCAGCGCTTGTGTCGTCTGTAATTTCCAAATAAATATCCAGCGCCTTCAGATTGTGCTCCAAAGCTTTGTCCAAGTCTCCAAGTCTCGCATATTGAAACCCGACATTGTAGTGGCTTGTGGCCACATCAAGGTTTTTCTCTCCGAGCGTTTTGCGTCTGATGTCCAGCGCCTTCAGATGACAATCCAAGGCTTTCTCGCATTCTCCTTTTTCATCAAAGGCATAGCCCATATTGTTGTAGTATCCCGCCACGTCGGGGTGTGTTTCTCTGAGTGCCTTCAAGTCAATATCCAGTGCTTTCTGATAGCATTCCAGAGCTTTGTCGAATAGGCCTTTTGCCTTATAGATCTCACCGATGTTGTTGTAGCAAGTTGCCACAGTTTCGTGTGCCTCTCCGAGCGTTTCCAAGTCAATATCCAGCGCTTTTTGATAATAATCCAGTGCTTTGTCGGCCTCGCCTTTTGCATGATAAATGGTGCCGATATTGTTGTAGCAGACGCCCACGGTGGGGTGTCTTTCGCCTAACGTGGTCGATAAAATCTCCGATGCTCTTTCAAAGTATTCCAACGCTTTGTCATATTCGCCTTTTGCATTATAGACGCTACCAATATTGTTGTAGCAAATGGCCATGTCTTCTTGGCTTTTATCTTTTTCTGCCCCGGCCAAAGCTCTCTCGAAATAACGCAAGGCATCATCATAGTGTGCCCAATATTCATGTATAAATTTGCCTGCATCTCGTTGCCAGTCCACATTCGTCGTGTCTTTGCTTGCGCGCAGTTCGAGCCAGTAGGCGGCCGAGTCGGTCTTGTGGCTCATGAGGCAAATCTTATAACGATTGTAGCAGTCGGCGGCAAAGTCTTCGAGTTTTTTGTTCCTCATAGCCACGCTTTTGTCGTGTAGCTCTTGTCGTCGGGCAATGTCTTCGGCATCTTTTTTGATGGCTTTGTCCATACGGTCGAGCTCGGCACTGCGCTCTGCCATGCTCCCCTTGGTGGCGATGAGAGAGTCTGCACGGCGGAGTTCGCCGGTGCGGATGAGAAATTCCAGTTGGCGCTGAAAGTCGTCGAGTTGGTCAAAGTCGAGTGTGGCGTAGCGTTCGGCCATCTCGCTGATAATCTTCTCGTTCATTCTCTGTTCGTCGTAAAGCTGCTGCCGCAGTTCGTTGTATTTCGCCTCAGAGATTTTCTGCTGGTTTCTGAGCCGTTTGATTTCCTCTTGCTTCGCCTTCAGCCTGCTTTGCAGTTGCTCGCGTATGGCGTCTTCCGAGTCGAGGCGGTCTGCCTTGATGTTTTCCGGACTGTCCATCACGACGATAAACTCATTTGCAGAATGTCGGAAAGTTTTGCCCAGCAAGTCGCGGTCGCAGATTTGGTAGCCTTGCTTCTGCACACCCGTCAGGCAAAACGGCCTACCTTTGGTGTCAAATTTAAACACGCCGTTTTTGTCGCTGCCCACGGCATTGCGCCCTTTCAGGCTGAGGGTGGCGCCGGCGAGGCGGGTGCCGTGAATGGTGGAGCCGTCGGCAGCCTGGCGGCCACGGGTTTTGACATATCCCGATTGCATTTGTGCGAAGCCTGCCGTGGCGATGCTTAGGAGGCAGACCAAGAGTGTGAGTCGTTTCATGATGTGTGATGAGTGGTTTAGCGTACGATGAGTCGCGTGTATGCTGTAGAGGGCATTTCGATGAAGTCATCTTGCAGGGGCAAATTGCACTTCACCCGGTATGTCTCGCTTTGGTCTTTGAGTGGAACGAACAGTCTGACCATGCCCTCGGCGTCTGAGCGCACCGTCTGTCCGGCAATGGTCACTTCGGCACCGGCCACACCCCTTTCGAGCGTCGTGTCCCATAGGCAGAAGACCACATTGCCATATCGGGCGGGATTGCGGTGCATGTCGAGCGTGATGTGCTTGGAGAGGATGAGTGTCGTGTCCAGCGGCAGCCAGTCTTCGGCCGTCACCTTGAGGCGTGCCTGCCGCCCGATGAAGCGGTGGGGGATATTGGCAAAGAGGCCTTTGGCATTGAGCGTGGCAAGGGTGTCTGTTTTGGTCTCGTTGTCTAAGATGAGGGTGACCACGGCATCACGCAGCGGTGGCAGATTGGCACCCGCCACCGACTTCTCCCGAAGTCCCACCTCAACATCCACCGGCCGGCTCGTCCACCACACGCCAATGAGCGTGGCCACGACGGCCAATAAGCCCACGCACCAGGCCAAAAACCGACGGCGAAGTTGCCGGCGGTGGCGCTGCCAAATGGTGTCAAACTCCACGCCGAGCAGTTTCGTGATGAGTTGCACGTAGGCACGTTCACGGTTGAGCCACGGCCGGCGATATACCTTTTCGTGGATGTTGGCTGCCAGGATTTCGGGCAGTCCGAGCGTTTCGACGATTGGGGGCAGGCACTCAGTCTCGGGGTTGCCGCTGTGTGGCACACCGTCGACGATGAAAAAATGGATGCAGTCCGTTCGGCCCAGGCTATGGAAAAACGCAATCTCTCTGCCCACCCACTCCGACCGGGCCGAGTGGGGCGAGCAAATCACGATGAGGTGCCGCGAAGCCCTCAGCCGCTCCTGCAATTCTTCGCTCAAGGCTCCCGGCTGAATGTCGGTGGGCGCAAAAAACACCGGTCTTATCGGTTTGCGCTTCCAGCCGTGTTCGCTGCACAGCGTGGCCGGCATGCGGTATCTCTCGAGTTTGCTTTGCAGTTTCTTGCCCCAGGCGGTGTCGTGGCTGTTGTAAGAAATGAAAGCAAAAAACTGGTATTCCTGTTTCATGGGTCGGTGGGGTTAGAGGCAGAAAAGAAGGCGGACAAAAGGCTGGCTTTTTCAGGTTCCGGTCTTTCGCTAAATGTCTATGCGAAGTTAGTGCAAATGAGGACAAAAAACAACAAAAACTGGTTTTTATGTGATGTGGTGACGACAAGTACGGCTCCGGCACGAACTTCAATCTCATATGATGATTGCTCTCTCTGTCTCGCTTTGTTCAAAACATCGGTCCGGCGTGACAAACGGCGATTTATTTTCTTCAAAAAACTTTTTACGATGGCCTTCGTCGCCATTCCGAGGGCCTAAAAACGCTTGCCGTGCACACATAAAGCAGCAAATTCATCCTGTCCTTAGCCCCGCGGCGCCTGCCATAAGGAAAGGAATTTCTCTCCTTATCCCCGTATCCCACTGATTTACAATAAAAAAGGCCCCTTTAAGGGCCCTTCTTTCCTCTCTCGTCTCAAACTTAGCGAAAAGAACCGTGACCGAAAAAGACATAACCACGAGCACTCCCGGGCGTGCCGATGATGATTGTAAACGAAGCCACAGAGCGCCCCGGCCCGGACTGCAGCCGTAAGCCGGCGGTGGCGGCGCGGCGATGAAGGTTTTGCGCAGTCGTGCACGGTTGGCCGCCCCAACGCTACATCGCCCAATCGACTGAAAAACAACTCTGAAGCGTTTCTCCGTGTAGAGTTGCACAGTTTTCCCTGCCCTTTATTATCCGTAGAAGTGATGCCGCTTTTTCACCGATAAATCTCAAAAAGTGAAGCATTATGGAGGCAAATAAAGGCAAATTAACTAATTTAGTCGCGTCAAAACCTTTTACCTT
>JBJFGJ010000127.1:0-13317 GCA_051892575.1 Alloprevotella sp.
TCATAGGCGTCATGTCTATGAACGTGTCTTGTTTTTTTACTTTAAAACGTCCCATGTCTTAGATACCTTGCTTATGATTAGTGAGTGGCAGAGAAAGTCTGAACGATTGAGAAACCTACTTCGTCGAGGCTGAAGGTGAGGCGGTCGATCTTGTTAGTGTAGTAGTTGTAAGCAATAACGGCGAGAGCACCGGTGGCGATACCAGAGGCGGTATTTACAAGGGCCTCAGAGATACCGGTTGCAAGAGCGGTAGAGTCCGTACCACCGTCGCCGGCAGACATAGCCGAGAATGACTTGATCATACCGAGCACCGTACCGAACAGACCGGTCAACGTACCGAGCGTTACGATAGTACCGATGATGGGGAGGTTTTCCTGCATCATAGGCATTTCGAGAGCGGTAGCCTCCTCGAGCTCTTTCTGGATGGCGAGAATTTTCTGCTCTTTGGTCAGAACGGTGTTCTCTTCCATTTCTTTGTATTTCTTCAAGGTAGCGCCTACGACGTTGGCTACAGAACCACGCTGCTTGTCGCAGAGCTGCTGGGCTTTAACGAGGTCGTTAGCCTGGAGAGCCACTTTGATGTCAGCAACAAACTTGGTGAGGCTGGTGCGACCGTAAGCGTTGCGGATGGCGAAGTAGCGTTCGATGGCGAAAGCGATTACAGAGAAGAGGAGGGTCCAGATGATAGGCACCACGAAACCACCCATGTAGACAGTACCAACAAGGCCTGCTGGCTCAATGGCTTCAGCGTCTGACATACAAGCGAAAGCAGCGCCGATGTCACCCTTGAAGTTGGCGGCTGAACCGAATACGAAGAGATAGATTGCCACGGCGATAACGGCGCAGGCAATGATTACGAGAAAACCGGATTTGATGCCGGTGAAACCTTTAGCTTGTTTCTTAGCTTTGGGAGCACCCTTGGGTGCAGTAGCATTTGTTGTTGCCATTGTGTTAATAAGATTAAGTGTTTGAAGTATTTAGTGATTTGATTTTGATAGCATTAGCGTTTGAGTCGTGCTGAAATGCCGCACGAATACGGCATACAACGAAGCAAAGATAATTATTTATCTGTGCCACTACAAACCGAATACATAAATTAACATTCTCTAAGCGCCGCGTTTTGTCAACTCGGCTTTTCAACGCAAATATAAAGACTTCGTTTGAAACTTGGCGCGCTTCGGCCGTTTTTTTATGAGATTAGGTGTATAATGTCACATTTTTGTCATATTCTTACGTTGGCACGTCTGTTTGGGGCATTTTGTTTCCGCCTATATTTTTGCTGCGCTTCTTGTTAAAAGTGCAACTGTTGTCATACGTTTTGGGAACATGAAAGTAACGGCACAGTCGCTTTCACATCCTAATTTTTATTTGAGATTATCGGCTATGCTCGGCTAACAATCCAACAAGTTGTTCTGCTCTCCCTTCTACCCAAATTGTTGCCTTTTCTCCAATCACACAGTCACGGGCTTGTATAGGATTGACTCTTAGTACTTTGCTGTGATTGGACATTTCAGTCACACTTAATCACGCAGCGTGTTCATAGCTTAGTTCGTTTATGTTCTTTTGCGGCCTCGTTAAGGGGCGTAACACTATATCCCATTGGATTTCACAATTCGCTTTTGCGGCTGATCCTAAGAACAAACGACATATTTGCCGCTTGCCTTACCATCAAGATCTACACGCCTGAGCATAGACGCTTCAATCACATACAGGGTGACCGAAGGGGCTGAAACGATATGAGCAAGGGATTCCATTTATATAAAAAAGCCTCGCCGACCAAAGAATGATCGGCGAGGCTTTGCTGAGTCTGTATGCGGTATTGAGAAATGTCTTTTCTTATGTCGGGAGGAGCCTCCTTTAGGCGGTTGGGCCGTCTGTGTCTTTTGTTTATCGGATGATGGTGGCTTCGCGGTCGGGGCTTACCGAAATAATCTTGATGGGCGTACCGGTGGCTTTCTCTATATAGGCCACATAGTCTTTGAAGGCTTGTGGCAGGGCCTCTTCACTGCGGATGTCCGACAGCGGAGTCTTCCAGCCGGGCACTTCTTCGTAGACGGCCTCCCAACCCTCTGTGTCATAGGGCATTTCTGTAGTCACTTCGTCGCCTTTCTTGTAGGCGGTGCATACCTTGATGGTGTCGAAACCGTCGAGCACGTCGCCTTTCATCATCACGAGGTCGGTGACGCCGTTAATCATAATGGCATATTTAAGTGCCACGAGGTCGAGCCATCCGCAGCGGCGGTTACGGCCGGTCACGGCGCCGTATTCGTTGCCGATGTGGCGGATGAGGTCGCCGGTTTCGTCAAAGAGTTCCACCGGGAACGGACCGCTACCCACACGGGTGCTGTAGGCTTTGAAGATGCCAAAAATGTGGCCGATGCTATTGGGGGCCACACCGAGACCGGTGCAGACGCCGCCCGACGTGGTGCTCGAAGACGACACGAAAGGATAGGTGCCGTGGTCGATGTCGAGGAGCGAACCTTGGGCGCCTTCGGCCAAGACGTTTTTGCCTTCGGCCAGACAGCGGTTAATCTCAAACTCCGTGTTGGTCAGGTGGAAGCGCTTCATATATTCCACGCCTTCTTTCCACACCTTTTCCTCTTCTGTGATGTCGAAGTCGGTGTAGTTGAGGTCTTTCAATATTTGCAGGTGGCGTGCCTTCAAGGCCTCGTATTTGGCCTCGAAGTTTTCGAGGATGTCGCCCACTCTCAGGCCGATGCGGGCTGCCTTGTCGCTGTAGGTCGGTCCGATACCTTTGCCCGTGGTGCCTACTTTGCTCTTGCCTTTGGCGGCTTCATAGGCTCTGTCGAGCACGCGGTGGGTGGGCAGAATGAGGTGGGCACGGCGGCTGATATGCAGGCGGTCGGTCAGCGTGTAGCCGGCCGTTTCCAGTTCGCGGGCCTCGGCCATAAACAGGTCGGGGGCAATGACGCAACCGTTGCCGATGATGTTGATTTTGCCTTCGTCGAAGATGCCCGAGGGAATGGAGCGCAAGACAAACTTCTTACCGTCGAAGATAATGGTGTGTCCGGCGTTGGGACCGCCGGCAAAGCGGGCCACTACGTCATAGCGCGGGGTGAAGAAGTCCACCACCTTGCCTTTGCCTTCGTCGCCGAAGACGATGCCCAACAGGGCGTCAACTGTTCCTTTTGCCATGATATGTTTGTCGTTTTTTGATTTCAATATTATGAGGAAATGGCTTTCGGGTGTCTTTGTCGAAGTTTCCGACTGGTTTTCAGAGGCAAAAACAAAGCCATAAACCACGCAAAGATATGTTTTTTCCGCGATATGACCCGCCTGTGTGTCTAAAAATCAACTTTGTGCGTCGTCTTTGCCGTTTTATGAGGTTTCCAATCGACTTATTGCGGTGTTTTCCTAAAAAACATAATTCGGCGGCTTCGGCCTTTCTCGCCCAGCGTGCGTAGTTCGTAACTGCCTGGTTTCAGGCGGCGAAGGTCGACGTGGCGTGCCATCGGTCGTGTGAGCAAGGCTCTGCCGCTCAGGTCACACACCAATACAAACGGCGCCTTTTCCACGTTGTCGGGTAGGGTGAGGCGGTCGTCGCAGACGGCGATGGACCCATTCAAAGTGGTCTCTTCGTCTTCGGTATGGCTCATTTCGGGCAGTGGCGACTCGTTGCCATAGGCGTCGACGGCCGTCACCACATAGCGGTCGGCCATCTGTTCGGGCCGGCAGGGGCGGAAGTCGAATGCCGTGGTGTCCAGACGTGTGGCCAAAAGCACGGGGGCGTGCTGACCCGCTGACTCGTTGAGGCGGTAAACGTTATAGGTCACGGGCGCCTTCTTGTCGTTGTCTGTCACCCGTTGCCAGGCCAGTCTGACTGTCCACCTGTCGTTGGCCTGAGTCACTTGCGGCGCCGGTGGAGCGATGCTGTCGAGCCATGTCATCGGCGGCAGTTTGGCCGGTTGGCGGTAAAAGCTCTTTTGCAGGTAGTCGTAGAGTCCTTTGACGTTGTCGGTGAGAAACCGGCTTCTGAAATGGGCGCTGCCGCCTATGTTGAGTTGGCGCGTGAAGTGGAGCTGGCGGGTGACGACCTCCAGCGGCCAGTTTTTTTCTTTTTCACTCAAGAAGTAAATGCCCAGTCCCGGAACTACGGGTTTCCCCGTGGAGGTCTCCTGCCAGTCTTGGACGAAGGGATAGAAGTGGCGGCCGTCGAAATACATCATCGGGAAGAGCATGTCCATCAGCCCTTCGGCCAACCACGACTGGGCGTCTTGCCACACGGCGTCGCGGGCGTTCCAGCCGTAGCTGCTCTGTCGCGGCAGGTCTGCTCTTTTGCCTACGGGCGAGCAACTCATTTTTATCCAAGGTCTTACGGCTTTGACGCGTTGGTGGATTTTCCTCACCACGCGGGTCACGTTGTCGCGTCGCCAATCGGCCAACGGTTTGCCGCCGCCGTATTTGGCGTAAGTCTTGCGGTCGTTCCAGGGGATGGATTGTTCGGGATAGCGGATATAGTCGAGATGGATGCCGTCTACGTCATAGTGGCGAGCCACCTCCTCGCAGAGCCGTGCCAGATAATCGGCCGTTTCGGGTACTCCCGGGTCCATCATCCACTGGTCGCCGCAGAGGCGGCACAGGCCGGGTTGTTTTTGGGCGATGCCTTGTCGGCCCAGACTTTTCATGGCTTTGGCGTTGCCTATGGGGAAGGCCACCATCCATGCATGCAGTTCCATGCCCCGTCGGTGGCACTCCTCGATGGCAAAGGCCAGTGGGTCGAAGGCCGGAACCTTGCCGGCGGTGCCGGTGAATATGGCGTCCCAGGGCTCTATGGCCGAAGCGTAGGCGGTGGTGGCGCGCAGTCGGGCTTGGAACAGGACGGTGTTGATGCCGGCCGCCTGCAGCCGGTCAAGGATTTGGCAGAGTTGCTGCTTCTGCTCTTCGGCCTGCCGGTCGGTGCGTGCCGGTCGTGTCGGCCAGTCCAGTCCGCTGAAGGTGGTGAGCCACACGGCCCTCACCTCATATTGGGGTTGTGGCTGATATAATGAAAGGAGGTCTTGGGCTTTGGTGGGGGCGAACCAGACCAAAGCGAGCAGACATAAAAGGGCTTTTCGCATAAATGTGGGTCTATTTGCGGGCCTCGCGCAACAGGGTGGCGATTTCGCCGCGTGGCACGCCGAGCTTCACGGCCTTTTCCAGGTCGCTGCGTGCCGCGTCGTGCTTGTCGAGTTTCAGTCTTACGCGCGCGCGTAATATATATAAGGAGGGATTGTCGGCTTGGAGGCGGATGAGGGCGTCGTAATCGGCCTCGGCCGGGTAGTATTGTTCAAGTCGGGTAAGCAGTGCGGCCCTTGCTGCCAGTCCGTCGGTGCTTTGAGGGTGGGCGGCCACGAAGAGATTGAGTTGTTCCAGAGCCGTCTTGGGTTGTCCTGTCTCTTCCAGGATGCCGGCCAGCAGCAGACAGGCACTCTGATTGCCGGGATCGGCGCGCAAGATGTCTTCGAGGTCTTGGCGTGCCTTCTCCGGGTGTTTGCTCTTTTGGTGAATGGCAGCGCGGAGGAAGCGGTATTGTCGGCCCAGTGGCGTGGTGGCTTTTTCTTCGTCCACCAAGACGTTGCAGTCTTCTTCGGCCGCTTTGAGGCTTCCCGTTTCATAATAACATACGGCGCGGCCGTAGCGTGCCTCTTGGCACGTCGGCTTTTGCTTCAGTGTTTCTACAAAGTGGGTCACCGCCTCCCGGTATCGACCCTGTGCCAGTCTGATTTCGCCCAGTTTTTCGTGCACCAGGTAGTTGCCGGGAGCTTCGGGTCGTGTCTTGAGTGCCTTTTGGAGCAGCAGGGCGGCCTTGTCGAGCGAGTCTTCGTGCAGGGCGTTGAGCGCGCGCCGCATGTGGTCTACATAGGCCAGCGAGTCGGCCTCGGCCCGTGCCTTCATACCCAGTTCTTCTTTATAATCTTCGGTCGTCTTGGACCTTACAGCCCCGTCTTTGAGGTCGATGACGGTCTGTGCCTGCACCGCAGTGATGAGGCAGAGGCCGATGATGAGCAATGTCTGGCGGAGTCGTCTTGTCATAAGTCAGATCAGGGAATGACGAAATGGATGGTGTCGCCGTAGGTGGTGCCTACACCGTTTTGGGCAAAGGCCACGGCATAATAGCGGCCGGCGCCGAGCGAGTCGGTCAGGGCAGTAAAGTCGGCAGTCGGTGCTTCGGCCGTCGTTTTGGCCCGCAGGGTGTCGTTGCCATAGGCAAAGCCGCATGCGGTGAGGTCGCTGTTGGGCGAGGCCGTGACACGGGCAGAGAGCAAGGCATGGTCGCCCTCAATGGTGGCTCCCAGCGTCTCTACGGTTGGGGCAAAGGGCTGCTCGCCCGAGCGGTCCACGGGATTGCAAGCCGTGGTCAGCCCCAGGGCAACGATGAGCGAAAAAAGGCCAACGGGATGTTTCATGATGTGTTGTTTCGTGGAAAGTTATATCATCGACAATCTCACAACGCGGCGGGTCTCAGTCGTCACGGCCACGCGGTCGGCTATGCGGTGGCCGGCGAGCCAGACGATGCCTTCAGCGTCGCAGACTGCTCCCACCCAGGCCCTTTCGGCAGCCGACAACCGGCGGTCGGTCAGGAAGTCGCTCACCAATCGCGAGCCCTTCATGCCGAAAGGCCTGAAGCGGTCGCCTTCTTGCACGGCGCGGTAGACGAGCGGGCCATTGAGGCGGTCGGCGTCGACGATAGCTGCTGTCGGTGCGGTCTTGAGTGACGGTATGTTTTCGCGGTTCGTTTCGTGGCAAGATATCCGGCTGCCGTCGGGTAGCGTCAGACTGCCATTCACCGGCAAGGCTACCGGGGCAAACCGAGGCGGACGTGCCGTGGCTTCAATGCGACCGTCGCGCGAGGTGACGATATATTGGTCTGTTTCAAAACGGGCGCGTGTCGACTTCAAGCCGTCTTGTCGCAAGGCTTCGGTTTCGGCCGGCGTCAGACCCAGTCGTTGCAGTGCGTCGTAGTGAGCGCGGAGAGTGAGATCGGCTTTGTTCCACTGCCAGCCGTGGGGTAGGGGATGGGCCAGACGGTCGAAGGTCTCTGCCAAAGCTTGGTCGTAAGCCTCCTCTGCCGCCCGGAGTTTGTGCATATCGGTACGAAGTGTCCTCACCACGGCTGGATTGAGCCGTTGGAGCAGGGGCATCACTTCGTGGCGGATGAGATTGCGCTTGAAGGCCGTGTCGGCGTTTGAAGAGTCGCAGACGTAGGGCTGTTGATGTCGTTTGAGGTAGTCTGTCACCATCTGCCGGGTCACGTCGAGCAGCGGTCGCACCACCTTGTCGCGGCGGTAGGCCATGCCGGTGAGGCCGTGAATGCCTGTGCCGCGCACCAGATTGAGCAAGAGTGTCTCGGCGTCGTCGTCTTTGTGGTGTCCCACGCAGACGGCCTCAAGATTACGCTCGGCGATGAGTCGCTCAAACCACGCATAGCGCAGTCGGCGTGCCGCCATCTCAATGCTTTCGCCGTGAGCCTTGGCCTCGGCTTGCGTGTCGAAGTGACGGACGTGCAACGGAACGGCCAGCCGGCTTGTCAGTGCCCTACAGAAAGCCTCGTCGCGGTCGCTTTCGTCGCCGCGCAGGTGAAAATTGCAGTGGGCCGCCTCGATGCGATAGCCCAGTTCGTGCAAGCCCAGCAGCAGTGCCACCGAGTCGGGACCGCCACTCAGCGCCACCAATGCGCCACCGCCCGGACTGAGCAGGCGGTGTGTGGCAATCGTGGCTTTGACTTGCTCAATCATAGGGGCAACTTTAATAAGACACAGACACCTCCAGCCCGGCTTCGGCGACACGGCGGGCGATGGCGTCGAGCACCTCGGGCGTGGCTTTGCGCAGGTTGAGGTCGGGCGTTTCGCGGTCGATGGTGTAGATCATCACCTTTTCCGGCCCTATGGCCTTTACGGCCTCGAGCCACGGCGTCACGTAAGCGTCGCCGGTGTTGTCGGCGTCGTTTCCGTCGAGGTCTTGGCCGGCCATAAACATTGTCTGAATGATGACGTGGCCTTTGAAAGCCTTGAGTTGGTCAATGACCTCGGCCACGTCGTAGTGGCCCGTGGGCTGGTTGATGCGGCGGATATAGTCCGGCGATATGGTGTCGAGTTTCTGGATGTTGTTGTCCACCTTCATCAGTGCCTCTCTCACCTCCGGTACACCGGTCCGAGTGGCATTGCTCAGCACACTCACTTTGGCCTGTGGGCAATAGCGGTCGCGCAGTGCCGTCACTGCGTCGATGATAGCCGGGAAGTCGGGATGCACCGTAGGTTCGCCGTTTCCGGCAAAGGTCAGCACGTCGGGCAGACGGCCTTCGGCGGTCATCTCTTTGAGTTTCGCTTCGAGCGCCTCGGCTACCTCGATGGTCGAAGGCCGTTTCTGTGTGGGCCGGCGCTGGGCATTGAGTCCACATTCGCAGTAGATGCAGTCGAACGTACAGATTTTACCGTCGGCCGGCATCAGGTTGATGCCTAACGAAACGCCGAGCCGGCGGCTGATGACCGGTCCGAAAATCGGTGAAGGATAGATAACGGTTGACATAAAGCGTTGTTTTGGAAGTCCAAAGTTACTAAAGATAATGCCAAAACGCTGCTTTTTCGCGCTTTTTAATATGTCCGGCCGCAATCCCCTTGTTTCTGTGAAAGATAGGCTTCGGCTCAGCATAGCCAAAGTTAAAAACTACGTTTTTCCTTTTGCTCTGCATTCGCCTTGCACTATCTTTGCATCTGAAAATAGAAAAATCCCGTTTTATTATGAAAAAAATCCTTTTGATATTGACCACCTTTCTGCTGGCCGCCTCTGTGAATGCCCAACTCTGCGGCCCGAGCAAAACGAAGACCAAACAAGCCACCGTGGAATATTCGGCCGTATGCATTGCCATTGACTTGAGCGGCGGTATCAAGACCTTAGTTGAAGGTGAGTTTGTGACAGACAGTGTGATCATCCCTCAAATGGTGTTCACCTATCCTTCCTTCACCACCTGCGACGAAATGATTGAGTCCATCCGGGTTAAAGTGCATCACTATCGTGCCGGACGATCCTCCCTCGTAGGTTCCACGCCGGCCCAAGAGACCGACTCCATCTACACCGTCACATTCGTCCCCATCGATAAAAATATGACACACTTCAGAGGTGCAATTGATGTCTCCACCCTTAATTGGGACAAAGTTGAAGTTACGGCTATGCCCGGCTCGGCCAAGATTATCAAGAAGGCCGACTACAAGCCCGTTCTCATTCGCCGGGAAAAGAAAAAGCCATAATCCGCCCGTGTGTTCAAACCCGTCGGTTGGGCGTGACAAAAAATCGCGAAAAATCTTCCATCAGGCTCCCCTTTCACATCGGGAGCCTCATTTTTTGTGCTCCAAGCCCCACATTTTCTCCGCCAAGCCATCCCGTCATTCCGCTCCCTATTCCAGGAATTTCTCGCATAAGCCCCGCAATTCCTGTCCTTATCCCCGTAATCCGCTAAAAGCCATTAAAAAAGAGACTCCGCGACCGAGCCTCTCCTTTGTTACTCCAATTTACCCTTTTGCGGCAGAAAATCAAAAGACAAAACGGCGAGGAGAAACTAGGGCTTAGAGATGTTATGATAATAGATAACATAAGCTCGAATTACTTTTTTTTTGAGGCTTAAAAGATAAATCCGATAAAAATAAGCAACTTTGTAGCAAATTTCAATCCCATTTGTTATTTACAGCCAATGGACCTTCTCACAAAAGAACAAAGGCGTAAAAATATGGTTGCAAACAAAAGCAAAGGCAATCACCTTGAGACTTTTTTTGCAAAAATCTTGTGGAATGCCGGCATCCGATATCGTAAAAACGATAAAACAGTTATCGGCTCCCCTGACTTTGTTGTCAAACGTCATAAAATTGCCATTTTTTGTGATGGCGAATTTTGGCATGGCAAGAATTGGGTAACACGTCGTTTTGACCATAAAACCAACCAAACTTTTTGGCAATCAAAAATAGAAAAGAATATTGCACGCGATCAATTTGTAAATGAAAAATTGCGAGAACAAGGTTGGACCGTCCTTCGTTTCTGGGAAACTGAAATAATTAACGAAGCAGATAAATGCCTCAATAGAATACTACGATGTATGAATAATGCAAAAAAATCAATTGATAGAATAGCAATTACTGAAATGTGTGATGGACGTAAGGTTTCCTTACAAATGTATGGGCAGTCTTCGCTAAACGATGATGGTACGCTTATGTCGTTTGATGAGCAAATGGCCATTGTCTCTCATTACTTACATAATCAAGGGTTTCATTATTCAAAACCCTATGAAAAGAAAGCTACCGCATTAATTCAAGATATATATAATTGTCGTTACAAAGAAAATGATACGAAAGCTGTTGAAGATCCCGGAATACAGTATTCATTGTTTTCTGATTTATTCGCTGTGCCTTTCTTGCCTGTAGACAATCCATCATTTACTTTTATAGATTTGTTCGCCGGAATAGGTGGCTTCAGAATGGCAATGCAGAATCTTGGCGGTAAATGCGTTTTCTCTTCTGAGTGGGATGCACAGGCTCAAAAGACATACTTATTGAATTATGGAGAAGTTCCTTTTGGAGACATAACTAAGGAATCAACCAAAGCATTTATTCCAGATAATTTTGATGTTTTATGCGCGGGTTTCCCTTGTCAGGCTTTTTCCTTGGCAGGTAAACGTCTTGGATTTGAAGAAACTCGAGGAACCTTGTTTTTCGATGTCGCTGAGATTTTACGTCGTAAACGTCCTAAGGCATTCTTTTTGGAGAATGTCAAGGGTTTGCTTATTCATGACAAAGGAAAAACGATACATACCATTCTTAAAGTACTCAGAGAAGATTTAGACTATTATGTGCCGGATCCTCAGATTGTTAATGCAATGGATTTTGGCGTGCCACAACATCGGGAACGTGTATACATTGTCGGCTTTAGAAAAGATCAAAATGTTGACAACTTTTTGTATCCGCAACCTACAGACAAGACGAAAACATTTGCAGACGTAAAGGAGCAACATACAGTGTCTGCAAAATATTATTTGTCTACACAGTATTTAAAGACGCTAAAGGCACACAAAGAACGTCATGCAGCGAAAGGAAATGGCTTTGGATACGAAATCATTTCAGATGATGCGGTCGCTAACGCCATTGTTGTTGGTGGAATGGGACGTGAACGTAATCTTGTTATTGATAACAGACTAGAGGACTTTACGCCAGTTACAAACATCAAAGGAGAAATAAATAGAGAAGGAATTCGTCGAATGACGCCAAGAGAGTGGGCGAGATTACAAGGTTTTCCAGAAAAATTTATCATTGGAGTTGCCGATGCTTCTGCTTACAAACAATTCGGCAATTCAGTCGCGGTTCCAGCCATACAGGCGACGGCGCAGGAGATTATAAAAAGAATAAAACTCTCAAAATCGAAAGAGTATGTCACTGAAAGGTAATAAAGGAGAATGGAGTGAAATATACACTTTGCTCAAATTATTGGGCGAAGGTAAGATTTATGCAGGCGATCAGAATTTGAACAAAATCCAAGATTTGTTCTATCCTATCATTATGATTCTTCGTCAAGAGAATGAAGGCAATTTTAGTTATAAGCCAGAAGATAAAGATGTAGTTATCCAGACTCCTGAAGGATATGAGTTGTTGCGAGTTCCTGCTTCGGTTTTTCTGGAAAAAGCCGAATTGCTGTTAACAGCCATCAACGGAAACGACGGTGCGTTTGCTCTCCCTCAGATGGAAGAATTCTTAAACAGTATATATTGTCATTCGTTGAAGGCGAGATCCACTGATAAAACAGACATTCGTATCATTCTGCATGACCGTAGAACCAGAATGAACTCAGAAATGGGATTTAGTATAAAGTCCCAACTTGGTGGAGACTCGACATTGTTAAATGCAAGTCAAGCTACAAATTTCAATTTTAAGATAAAAGGAGCTTGTTTATCAGATGACGACATAGCATACATCAATTCTATAAATCCCAAACGAAGCAAAGTCAGAGAGAGGTTTCATGCTATCACTGAGAAAGGCGGTTGTTTGGTGTTTGACAAAGTAGACAACATCATATTTCGCAATAATCTTATTATGCTGGACGGCGATATGCCGTCTATCATTGCATGCTTGCTTTTAGAGCAGTTGAAGAGTGGTATTTCAACGCTAAAAGAATTGGTTGAGCGAATGACAGAAAGTAATCCTTTGGGATATGACATTGAGCAGGGATCACCTTTTTACGCTTATAAAATTAAGCATCTTTTGACTTCAACGGCGTTAGGGCTTATGCCGGCAACAGCATGGAGCGGAAGGTTTGAAGCAAACGGTGGGTATTTAGTCGTCAAGAAAGACGGTGAGATACTTTGCTATCATTTTTACGATCGAAATAGATTTGAAGATTTCCTTTTTGCCAATGCTTATTTAGAACGTTCAAGTACGTCGCGGCATCATTATGCTCAAATCTTAAAAGAAAAAGACGGATCTTTGTCGTTTAAAATCAATTTTCAGATAAGATTAAAATAAACATTGGCAAGAGAGAACTCCCCCTCTCCCGTGATTAACGTGACTGAAACGTTCAATCACAGCAAATGACACGCAATCAACGGGTTAGAGACGCGTGATTGTGTGATTGGGAAAAAGGCAACAATTTGGGTATAAGGGAAAGCAGCAATATAAGTTTATCTGGATTTTGCCGAGCGTAGCCGAAAATCTCAAAGAAAGTTGGGGAGGAGAGTAAACAGAGGCCTAAACGACGAGGTGAGGCGGGCGGGTGGTTAAACCTGTGGTGCCGCTTCGCTCTGTTCTGCCATAGCACAGACACTCAACCCTATTTGTCGGTTGAGGAACGACCTTCGGCCATGACCGTCCGGTGCAAGTGTCTTTTGTCAGAGATTACTTTGGTTAATCAGATTGACCACGACCTTTACCATCACATCTTTTTCCTCCGTTCGGCTCTCGGCAATCATCAATGTAAGGGCAACGAGGGTGTTGTCGGCTATACGCTTCCGGCCGTCTGCCGAATATAGGATGCCATTCTTCTCCATAAACCACAGAAAAAGCATGGCGGCAATACGTTTGTTGCCATCGCTGAACGAGTGGTTCTTCACTACGAGATAGAGCAGCATGGCTGCCTTTTCTTCAACAGAGGGGTAAAGGTCTTCGCCGCCGAAAGTCTGGTAAATCTGCCCAATGCTGCTTTTGAAGGAGTCATCTTTCTCATTGGCAAACCATTGACTGCCACCGAACTTCACCTTCAAGGCATTGATAGCCTCCATTGCATTCTCATAGGTGGCACGGAATGGTTCTTCTTTGGTCGTCTTCTCAATGCCCAATGTCTGATAGT
>JBJFGJ010000128.1:0-3222 GCA_051892575.1 Alloprevotella sp.
ATTTTGCCTCACACGGTCTGCCCGTGCCCGAGGTACTGGCCGTTTCGGCCGACGCTACGGCTTATCTGCAAACCGACCTGGGTCGCACCTCACTCTATCAGATGCTCTCTGAAGGCCGCGAAGCCGGAGGACAATATAGCGACGACGAGCGACAACTCATCAGCCGCACGCTGCGCCTCTTGCCCCATCTGCAAGTCACCGGCGCACAAGGACTCGACCCCGACCGCCTCTTGCCGCCACGCACCTTCGACGAGCGGGCTGCGATGTACGACTTCAACTACTTCAAATACTGTTTCCTGCGGCCTTGCGACCTCGCCTTCGACGAAAACCGCTTCGAAGACGACCTCTTGCGCATGGCCCACGATCTTGTTTCGCCTGGCGAAACAGCCTTGGGCGAAATCCCGGCTACACCCACCTTTCTCTACCGCGACTTTCAGGCCCGTAACGTCATGATGCCCGACGGCCGGCCCTATTTCATCGACTTTCAAGGCGGCCGTATGGGGCCCCTCCAATACGACCTCGCCTCATTCTTATGGCAGGCCTCGGCGCGCTATCCGCAGACTCTGCGCGAAAGCCTTATTGCCGACTATCTCGACGAACTCCACACCCTCTGTCGCTTTGACGAAGAGCAGTTCCGCTCGCGCCTCCATCTCTTCGTGCTGTTCCGCATCATGCAGGTGCTGGGCGCCTACGGTCTGAGAGGCTATTTCGAGCGCAAGCAATACTTCCTCGACAGCATCCCGGCCGCCATCCAGAACCTCCGCAGACAATTGCTCGACGGCGTGGCCACACCCTATCCCTATCTTGAAGAAACCCTCTGGCGACTGGCCGACATGCCGCGTTTCAGCGGTGGCGTCACCGACCACACCGCCAAGCCCGTGGAGACCCAGCCCGCCGCACCCGTCAGGCTTCCCGAAACCAAACCGGCACTGCGTGTGCGCGTGTTCAGTTTCAGTTATAAAAAAGGTATTCCCGAAGACACTACGGGCAACGGTGGCGGCTATGTCTTTGACTGCCGCTCCACCCACAACCCCGGTCGCTATGCCCCCTACAAAACACTCACAGGCCTCGACGAACCCGTCATTAAGTTTCTTGAAGACGACGGCGAGATAGTGCAGTTTCTCGACCACGTCTATGCACTGGCCGACCACCACGTCGACACCTACATACGCCACGGGTTTACCGACCTGATGTTTTCGTTCGGCTGCACCGGCGGTCAGCATCGCAGTGTCTATTGTGCCGAACATCTGGCCCACTATCTCCACGACAAATGGGGCGTCTGCGTGAGCCTCTGCCACCGCGAGCAAAACATCTCACAAACACTCGACTAAACTAAAAGCCACCAAGTGAAACGACTCAGCCTCTTCCTGGGCCTCCTATTATTATATATAGGTGTGGGCCTGCAGCCACTGGCCGCGCAAAACCGCAGCCGCATTTTCGGCCGCGTCAGCGACGACTCGGGGCAGCCCATCGAACTGGCCAATGTGAGGGTGACGGGGCAGGGTGTCTACACCTTGACCAACCTCAAAGGCGAATACAGCCTCACCTGCACTTCTGCCGACACCGTCACCGTGATTTTCTCGATGATTGGCTACGAGACCCGTCGGCGCGTGTTGCGCAATCCGGCCGACTCGATAAGGCTCGACGTCGTCATGCCCGTTTATGGCAGCAATGCATTGGGCGAAGCCGTCGTTACGGGTAAGGGCGTGCAGACCGGAACGATGCAGAAAATCACCCTCGACCAGACACGGCTGGCCCCGTCGGCTTCGGGTAATGCCGTGGAGGAAATCATTGCCACCCAGGCCGGTGTGTCGACCCACAACGAACTGTCGTCGCAATACAACGTCCGTGGCGGATCGTTTGACGAAAACTGCGTTTATCTCAATGGCATTGAGGTGTTTCGCCCCCTGCTTGTGCGCAGTGGCGGACAAGAAGGCCTCTCCATCATCAACCCCGACATGGTGGGCAGCATCAATTTCTCGACCGGCGGTTTTGAACCTCGTTATGGCGACAAGATGTCGTCGGTGCTCGACATCACCTACAAGCGCCCCGAACGCCTTGAAGCATCAGCACAGGCCTCGCTGCTCGGTGCCGGTGGTTATGTGGGGTGGGGCAACAAGAAATTCAGCGCCATGACTTCACTGCGCTACAAAACCACCAAGCATTTGCTCGGTTCTACAGATACTGAAGGCGAGTATTCGCCCAACTTCCTCGACTGGCAGGCCTTTTTGAGTTGGACGCCCAATCGCCGCTGGAGTGTCGACGTCTTGGCCAACATCGCCGACAATCACTACAACTTCCGCCCACAAGAGCGAGAGACCGCCTTTGGCACCCTCTACGAGCCGCGGCGCTTTAAAGTCTATTTCGACGGATGGGAGAGCGACCGTTTCTCCACGCTTTTCGGTGCCGCCACCATCACCCGGCATTTCAACCCACAGACCTATCTGGCCCTGCGCCTCTCTTCGTTTTCCACCCACGAGCGCGAAACCTACGACATACAGGGAGAATATTGGCTTCAAGAAGCCACGTCGCAACAAGAACTTGGCGTGGGCACTTATATGGAGCACGCACGCAACCGCCTCAAGGCGCGCGTGTTTGACGTAGGCCTCACCTTCCGCACCCGCCTGACGGGACACACTCTGCAAGCCGGTTTCGACTGGAAACGCCAGCACGTGGAAGAAAACTCACGCGAGTGGGAGATGCGCGACTCTATGGGGTATTCGCTCCCCACAAGCCCCGACCGTCTCAGCCTTATCTACAGCCAGCGCTCGTTGGCCACGCTCGCGACCAATCGCCTGGAGTTTTTCACCCAAGACGCCTGGCGCTTCAAAACCTCGGCAGCCCTGTTCAATCTCACCTACGGTCTGCGCCTCTCACACTGGGACTGGAACGGCGAAACCATCTTGTCGCCACGCGTGTCCTTAGGCATCATCCCGGCAGGCAACGACAGCTGGACCTTCCGTGCCGCCACCGGTGTGTATTATCAAGCCCCCTTCTATAAAGAACTGCGCGACACCGTGATGCACAACGGAGTGGCCCAAATCCGCCTCAACCCCGACATCAAGTCGCCGCGGTCCATTCACTTTGTACTGGGTGCCGACTATACTTTCCGTATGATGGGCCGTCCCTTCCGCTTCACCACCGAGGCCTACTATAAAGCCCTTTCACGCCTCATTCCTTATGCCGTTGACGATGTGAGAGTGGTGTATAGCGGACGTAATG
>JBJFGJ010000129.1:0-13277 GCA_051892575.1 Alloprevotella sp.
ATACGTATGGCGCCGGGACGGAGTTGTTGGGCCGCACAAATAAAACAAAAAAATATTGGCCCTTGTGCCTCGTTGAACTAACTTCGCAGAGAAAAAAACAAACAAAACGAAACCGCCCAATGCGTATAGACATCATCACCGTGTTGCCCGAAATGCTCACCGGCTTCGTCGGCACCTCCATATTGGCCAGAGCCCAAAAAAAAGGATTGGCCGAAATACACATCCACAACCTTCGTGACTACACCACCGACAAGCATCGCCGCGTTGACGACTACCCCTTTGGCGGCTTTGCCGGAATGGTGATGCAGTGCCAACCCATAGACGACTGCATCAGCCACCTCAAAGCCGAGCGCCATTACGACGCCGTCATCTTCACCACCCCCGACGGCCGGCAGTTCGACCAGCCCATGGCCAACAGCTTCTCAATGATGCAAAACGTCATCATACTTTGCGGCCACTACAAAGGCATTGACTATCGCATACGCGAACACCTCATCACCCACGAAGTCTCCATTGGCGACTACGTGCTCACCGGAGGCGAACTGGCCGCAGCCGTGATGACCGACGCCATCGTCCGGCTCATCCCTGGCGTGCTTTCAGATGAACAAAGCGCCCTCTCCGACTCCTTTCAAGACAACCTGCTGGCAGCGCCCGTCTATACCCGCCCGGCCGACTACAAAGGCTGGCGCGTGCCCGACATACTCCTCTCGGGCCACGAGGCCAAAATCAAAGAGTGGGAACTCACACAAAGCCTCGAGCGCACACGGCGGCTTCGTCCCGACCTGCTCGGAGAAGGGCAAAAATAAAGACCTCCAGACATCGCCCTCTAAAAAAACAGGCCGGGAGCTTTGGCCGTTTGCCGCAAAGCGTGTATTTTTGCAGCCACAAACCAAGGGCCAGACTGGATTTGACAGCGGGTCGGAGCCCCAAGCAAGCATGCAGTGCGCCTGAAAGTGGGCACTATAATCTCGGCTTTCAAAAATTTAATTGGCGAAAACAAATACGCTCTCGCTGCTTGATTGAAGTATAGTAGATCATCTTAATCTCTGCCAACGACGCGCGGAGACGAGACATCACGCACGACGCTCTTTTTCCGAAGCAGTTGCTGCAAATGTGGTGCCATCCGTATCGGAGATAGCCCCCTTGCCGGCCTCGCGGCAGGTGGCGAAACTCTTTCGGGGATAAGGCCGAAACCCGTGGCTTTGGTCGGGTGCGGCACGAAAACACAAGCAAAGCTAAGCATGTAGAAACCTTGTAGTTACCCCGTTTGGACGAGGGTTCAATCCCCTCCTGGTCCACACTTTATAAGACAAGAGAAGAGTCCTCGAGGCGATAGCCTTGAGGCTTTTTTTGTGAGCAATCCCCCATGCTAATGGCGTAATGGTATATAAAAAAAGATAATATAAGGCCATTTGGGGCAAAAAATCGCGCCAAACGTTGGGCCATAAGATTTTATGCCGTATATTTGCCGACAGGAGACATTGCAAGGCCTTGATATAAGACGGCCAATTGCCTCTTCCACTCAAACGTAAAGCCTATGAAAAAGACATTACTCCTCATATTCACTCTCTTCGCCACGGCGCCTGCGGCTCTTATGGCCACCACAACCGTCGAGCCTGCTGATTTTCAGATTGTCGAACAGGGCGCTCTCATGTCGTCCAACATCATTATCAGACAAGACGGCAACGGCCTTACCATTACCGGTGCCGAAGGGCAGCAGCTCAAAGTGTTCTCTATGACAGGTAAGACCGTGGCCACTTACGACATCACTTCTGCTTCTTGGTCGGTAAGGCTGTCGCTAACCCACGGCTGGTATATCCTGCGCATCGGCGACGTGGTGCGGAAAATTGCGCTTTAATGCCACACCCCTCCCGCCAAAAGGTTTGAGATTATATAAGTATTTATCATTCCGCAATAACTCACAAACAAACGCCCCGCTATGAAGAAGACTCATAGCGGGGCGTTTGTTTGTGGACATTGGTGCATTTCTGCCCCAGCAATCAGCGCCGGATGACGAGTCGCTGACCCACTCGGATGGCAGAGGTGTCGTCGAGCCCGTTGAGCCGTTGTAATGTCTTGAGGCGGATGCCGTAGTGCTGGGCAATAGAGTGAAGGCTCTCGCCGGCCTGCACGGTGTGGACGTGGTGGCGCAGTGTACGGGCAGCCTTGGAGCGTTTCTTCTCAAAATAGACGATGTCGCCGGCTGAGGGTTCTATTCCCTTGGGCATTTCGTTGTAGCGGCGAAGTTTACGCCGACTCACACCGCTCCATCGGCTCAGGCTGCGCCAGGTGTCGCCGGCCATAGCTATGGTATAGATGGAGCCGTTGCACTTGTGGAGTTGGCGCGAAGAGGATGAAGTGGCTACGGCTTCGGCTCGCTCTGTGGGGCGGGCACTGTGGATGAAGGCTTTGCCGCCCACGTCGTAGCGGTGTAAGCTGTAGCGCTCGATGATGCTGATGAGGCTCTCGGCATAGCGCGGGTTGGTGGCATAGCCGGCTGCCTTGAGTCCACGAGCCCAACCGCGATAGTCGGTGGGCGAAAGGGAAAAGAGGCCGGCATAGCGGCGCGATGAGCACAAAAAGAGAGAATGGTCTTCATAGCTTTCGGCCACGTTGCGATAGACTCGAAACCGGTCGTCGGGACGGTCGTCGGCCATGACGAGGTAGCGGCCCGTCCAGCGTGAGTCGGCCTTGATGCCGAAGTGGTTGTTGGCTTCGCGGGCCAGTCGGCTTTGTCCGGCTCCGCTCTCAAGCAGCCCTTGGGCCAGGGTGATGCTGGCCGGTATGCCGTGACGGTGCATTTGTTCCACGGCCATGGTGTGATAGCGGTCTATGTAGCGCTCATAGGCGTCTTGGGCCAAACAGTTGAGGCCTGTGCCGACGAAGAGAAGCGCCGACAAAAATATTTTGAAGATACAGCTGAGATGCATATTGGCGATATTTTTGAGTCTAAGAGTCTAAGAGACTAAGAGAGTTTGAGCGGCCAAGCTACTCTTTTTGTCTCTTTGTCTTTTTGTCTTTTTTACCCATTGATGACGCGGTCGCCAAGCACGGTGGCCAACTGGCGCTCGATGGCGGCAAGGGCGGCATATTGGCTCATGATGTCGCGGCTTAGCGAGGCGTCCGCTCCCGTTTCGGCTTTTTGCAGGTCTGAGAGGAGTTGCTGCATGCGGGTCTTGACCACGGCGTGTTTGTAGTCGTGGAGCAGGCGGGGGATGATTTCGTCGAGTCGCTCGGCTTCGTCGACGTAGCCTTGGCTCAGGAGTGGCGAAAGCTGATAGGGCTCCGTGCCCAATCGCGAGGCCAGACTGCTTATGGCGGCGTCGGGATGGCTCATCAGCTGTTGCAGCCCATTGCTCCCCACGGGCATTGCCACGGTCTCGGCAAGTATCTTTCGGCCGTTTTCGCTTTCGAGGGTCAGACCGTCGGCGGCCAAGTCGGCGGCGATATAGCCGGCTACGCTGATGGGAGCCGCCGAAGGGTCGGCGTTGAGCAGACGGGTGCCGTGGCGGATGATGGCTTTGAGCAGGAGTTCTTCACTGCGCGATATGGCAGTGGATTGGGACGGGATGGCCGATGTCTCCAATGATTTTCCCGGCTCTTGCTCCGAACTTTCGGCGCCATCGGCCGAGGGAGTTGGGCTGTGGCTGTCTTGTCCCCTCTGTGAGCCGTCGGTGCGTTTCTTGGCCACTTCGTTCATGATGAGCCCCTCGCCGACGCCAAGCAGACGGGCACATTCGGCGCCGTACATCTGGCGCACCACGTCGGACGGGATGACTGATATGCTCGTGACGATGTCGTCTATCAAGGCGGCGCGCCGCACGGGGTCGTCGGCAGCGTCGGAGAGCAAGAGGCGGGTCTTGAAGCGGATGAAGTCTACCTGGTTGGCCTCTATATAGGCGCGGTATTCGGCAGCTGTGCGGCCACGGGAAAAGCTGTCGGGATCGTCGCCGTCGGGGAGCAACAGCACCTTGACGTTGAGCCCCTCAGAGAGCAGCATATCAATGCCGCGCAGACTGGCCTTGATGCCAGCCGCGTCGCCGTCGTAGAGCACGGTGATGTTTGACGTGAAGCGGTGGAGTAGGCGTATTTGTCCCTCGGTGAGAGACGTACCGCTCGAAGCCACCACATTCTCAATGCCGCACTGGTGCATGGAGATGACGTCGGTGTAGCCTTCCACAAGATAACAGCAATCGGCCTTGGCTATGGCATGTTTGGCCAGGAAAAGACCATAGAGTTCGTGGCTCTTGCTGTAGATTTCAGACTCGGGCGAGTTGACGTATTTGGCCAACTTCTTGTCTGCCGAAAGGATGCGGCCGCCAAAGGCCACAATGGAGCCGGAGACGGTGTGGACGGGGAAAATGACACGTCCGTGGTAGCGGTCGAAGAGGCGGCCGTCGTCTGTGGGATAGCAGATGCCGGTCTTTTCGAGCATTTCGCGGCTGAAGCCACGGACGGTGGCTGCCGTCACGATGGCTTCGCGGTTGGTGGGCGAAAAGCCCAGACGGAATTTGCGGATGATGTCGTCGCGGAAGCCACGGCTGCGCAGATAGGCCATGCCATAGGCCACACCGTCGACGTCGTCGTGGAGCTGATGCTCATAATATTCGGCGGCCCAGGCATTGAGGGCAAACATACTCTCACGGAGTGACGCCACACGCCGCTCGTCGTCGGTGAGTTCGCGCTCTTTTATTTCAATGCCATATCGGCGTGCCAGCCAGCGAAGGGCTTCGGGATAGGTCATCTGCTCATGCTCCATCACGAAGTGGACCACGCCACCGCCTTTGCCACAAGAAAAACACTTGCAGAGTTGCTTGGAAGGCGACACGATGAAACTGGGCGTCTTCTCGTTGTGAAACGGGCAGAGCCCTTTATAGTTGACACCGGCCTTTTTGAGTGTGACGAACTCCCCCACCACGTCGACAATGTCGGCGGCGTCGAGTATGCGTTGTATGGTGGCGCGGTCTATCATGGTGTGTATTTTTATATATGAGTCTGGAAGTCTAAGAGACCAGTGGCTTGGCCGCTCAGTGTGCCGACCTTACAGGCCGGAATTTGAGGAGTATTCCATAACCCGGGCCTAACGCCCCGGGCTATTATGTAGCGCCCCTGCAGGGCTTGCGTGGCCGCTCCTAACCCGGGAGTATATTTTATTCCAAAACAAGTGAGAGCACGTCGACATCGACGGCGCCGTCGGCAGTCAGGTGCCACTGCGGCAAAGTGGCCACGCGGCGGTAACCGGCTGCGGCGAACAGACCGTGACAGGCTTCGTCGGATGTGCGTATTTTGGCATAGAGCAAGCGGAGATGCAGATGGGCCTTGGCGTATCGCTGAAGGGCTTGCAAGGCTGCCAGTCCTATGTGTGTGCGACGTGCTGAGCGGCGAATGGCAATGCCCACTTCGGCACGGCGTTGGGTGGCGTCGTAGGCAAAAAGGTCGACAAACCCCATACCTGCTTTTTGGCCATCGGCCTCAACGACCAAACGGAGTTGGCCCGTCTGGGTAATGTCGGCAGGCTGGCTTTCGAGATATTGCCGCAAAGCCCAGCGCGACCACGGCGACGGCGATGAAGTGACGTCCCATACCGAAGGGTCGTTTTCAATTTCATAGAGCAGGTCGAGGTCTGTAGGCTCAAGTGCCCGAAGTCCCACCGGTGGCAAAGATAGTGACGGGGTCATAAGGTTGAGACTGTAAAATTGTCGGGCAAGGTGCAGGTGAACGAACCGCCAATCAGTGTGTGGCTTTCGGGGCAATACATACCGATGTGGTGCTTGTGGTCGGAGCGGCGGAACCAGTCGAGCACCTCGTCGCGACTGAAACAGCCCAAGTCGAAGATGACATGGACACAGTCTGAGGGGATTTCGAAAGTTTGTTCCCGTTTTTTGAAGTCCTTGCTGTCAGTGTCGTAACAAACCAAGTCAAAGCCCAGGGTTTCTGCCATTGCCTTGACCTCATCGGTGTGTCGACCGAAAAAGACCTGCCGCTCGGCCCGTGTGCCAAGACGGGGAGCGAGGAAGTGGCGCAAAGCCAGCAGTTTTTTTCCGGCATACGACATCAGCCCGCGCAGATAGATGCCCAGCCGGATGACGGGTGACATCAGACGCGACGACTTGGCATAGTGCTTGTTGAAGAAAATGAGCATCGCGCTGTAGAACGTGTGGACGTAGCGGAAACTGCCGCGGCGCGTGCTCGCTCCTTTATAGTGGAGTATGGGTGTGGGCAGATAATAATTCTGTCGTCCCGACTGCAACAAGCGATAACACAGGTCAACGTCTTCGCAATACATGAAAAAACGCTCGTCGAAACCGCCCGTCTCTTCAAGTGCCTTTCTTGGAATAAGCATAAACGCCCCCGAGGCAATTTCTATCGGAGCGGCTGCCTCGTTGTTGAAATAGCGCATATGGTAGCCGTCGAAGGTCTTGGTACCGGGAAATAGCGAAGAGAGGCCGGCCATCTGGCAGAAGGCCCGCCACGGTGTCGGTGTGCCGTGGCGCGACTCAAGGGCAAATTCGCCGTTGCTGTGTAGTTGCATCACGCCAAGCGCCCCCAGATCGGCGTGGCTGTCGGCAAAAGAGACACAGTCTGTCAGGGTATGTTCGGTCAAGACGGTGTCGGGGTTGAGAAACAAGACATAGCGTCCCTTGGCATGAGGCAGTGCCTGGTTGTTGGCCCGGCCGAAACCCACATTGCGGGCATTGTTCACCAGATGAAGTTCGGGATGTGTGGCTTCGGGAAATTGCTCACGCAAAAAGCCCAGCGTGTCGTCGCCCGAAGCATTGTCTACAACAAAAATCTCCAGTCTGAGCGCGCCTTTCGAGGCATAGACAGAGCGCAGACACTGTTCGAGAAAGTGCCTGACGTTGTAACTGACAATGATGATGGAAACGTCAATCATGGGCGAGACGGCTGTGTGGATTTTTTGCGCAAAGTCTCAAATTCTCCTTTCGACGGCCAGCCAAACAAGAGGCCGACGAGGGCAATGAGCAGGCAGTATTTCACCGAGGTGGCATAGGGAGCGGCATAATAGATGACGACATCATAGACCACGGGCAGGCCAAGCAGCAGTGTGCGCAGGCCGGCCATCGTCCGGTACCAGCCACGGGCCTTTTCGTCATCCTCTTGTGTCAGTTTTTTCACCGACCACTTGAAAGCCGGAAGGCGCAGACCGAGATAAAAGCCGCCGATGGTGAGGGCAAAGGCCAGGAGATTGAGCGTATAGTCGGTCGAGGGCGAACCGGAGATGTAGTCGGTGGGACACACGCCCATTTCAGAGAGCAAGGCCCATACGCCGGCTATCGCCCACACGGCCACATAGGCCCACTTGAGGAGAAGCAAGTTTTTTGAAGACATATCGGTATGATAAGAATGAGATGATAAGACTTGGGGAGGGTTCAAATGCCACTGTGGCAGTTCAGATTGCCTGCCGGTCGGCAATGGCCCGGCTGAGGGTGACTTCGTCGGTATATTCCAGTTCGTCGCCCACGCTCACTCCGCGCGACAAGACGCTGACTTTCACGTCAAAGTCCTCGAGTCTCCGGGCCACGTAGAAGTTGGTGGTGTCGCCTTCCATCGTCGGGCTGAGTGCCATAATCACTTCCTTGACGCCGCCCTCGGCCACCCGCTCCACGAGCGCGTCGAGTGTAAGGTCGGCCGGTCCCACTCCGTCGACGGGCGAGATGACGCCGCCCAAGACGTGGTAAAGACCGTGGTAGACGCCGGTGGCTTCGACCGACAAGACACCGCGCACATTCTCCACCACACACACTTGCGTGTTGTCGCGAAGCGGATTGGCACAGATGTCGCAGAGGTCGGTGTCGGATATGCAATGGCATTTGTGGCAATAGCGCACCTCATCGCGCAACTTGACAATGCTCTCGGCCAAAGCGTGGCTGCGCGCGGCGTCGGTTTGCAGCAGATGCAGGGCCAGTCGCAGAGCTGTTCGGCGCCCGATGCCGGGGAGCTTTGAAATCTCCGAGACGGCACGCTCAAGCAGTCGTGAGGGGTATTTTTCGTTTTGCATAAACCTGTCGGGAGCTGAATTTTTATACCCGCCCGGGCACGGCAAACTGTCTGAAACGGCCGTGTGGCGGTATTTTTCAGCAGGCAAATATAATTAAAGTCTATGAAAAATTCTACCTTTGCTCTCTGAAATGTCTTTGTGGAGCGCCATTTTCATCCTATCGCCGTTCCCATTCACCTTAGCCACAAGAAGCCTGTCTCTTTATGCAAATCAAACAAGCCGAATTTGTGGTCAGCAATGCCGACTACAAAAAGTGTCCCGTCCACGACAAACCCGAGTTTGCCTTTGTGGGCCGGAGCAATGTGGGCAAAAGCAGCCTCATCAATATGCTCACCGGCCGCAAGGCCTTGGCCATGACGTCGTCGACTCCGGGCAAGACTATGCTCATCAATCATTTTCTCATCAACGACAGTTGGTATCTCGTCGACCTGCCCGGCTACGGCTATGCCCAAAGAGGCAAGAAAGCTATGGAGCAGTTGCGGCATCTCATCTCTTCTTATGTGCTTGGTCGTGAGCAACTCACTTGTCTTTTTGTGCTCATCGACTCCCGTCTCGAACCACAGAAAATCGACCTTGAGTTTATCCGTTTCTTGGGTGAAAACGGCGTGCCCTTTGCCCTCATCTTCACCAAGAGCGACAAGACCAAGCGCTCTCAACTTGGCGGCAACGTGGCCCGTTTCCTCAAGACGCTGAAGGAAGAGTGGGAAGAACTGCCGCCACATTTCATCACCAGCAGTGCCGACCGCAGCGGACGCGACGATGTGCTGGGCTATATCGAGCAAATCAACGCGTCGCTGAGTCAACAAAATAAGGGATGAAGCGACTAAGCGACTAAGGATAAATGTGTAAATGTCAATAAGCGGCCAAGCAAGCCCTTGCAGGGCGTACAGGGCTGCGCATAAAACAATTTTTTTGAATACCCTACTCCCTTCAGGGCTTATAATACCGCAATGCAACTTGACCGAAACCAAATCACCAAAATTGTCTTCATTGCCGTGGCCGCCGTCATTGCAGTGGGGTCGCTGGTGGTGTCGGGTCTGCTCACCGCCGACCTCAAGCGCGAAGAGCAAGCCAAAGTCGAGGTGTGGGCCGAAGCCATGCGCTCGTTCATCAAAGCCGACGAAAACACCGATCTCTCGCTCGTGCTCAAGATTGTGGAAGGCAACCGCACCATTCCCGTTGTCTTGCGCGACAGTCACGGCACCATCATCGACTGCCGCAATATCGACGTGCCGCAGTCGCCCGACTCTTTGGCCTACATTCAAGGACAGGTGAACGACATGGTGGCCCATGGGCGGGTGATGTCGTTCAGTGTGCCAAGGGGTGATGCCGTGGGGGCGGCCGACACCTATACCATCTGTTATGGCGAGTCGTTGATGTTGCGGCGTCTGGCAGCCTTTCCCTATGTCACTCTGGCCATCATCGCCGTGTTCATCCTCATTGCCGCCTTTGCCCTCATCGCCTCAAAGCGGGCCGAGCAAAACAAAGTGTGGGTGGGGCTCTCGCGCGAAACGGCCCATCAACTCGGCACCCCCATCTCGTCGCTGATGGCCTGGACCGAACTGCTCAAAGAGACTCACCCCGACGAGCCTCTCATTGCCGACATGAGCCAAGACGTCGACCGCCTCAGCCTCATAGCCGAGCGTTTCTCAAAAATTGGTTCGGCGCCAAGTCTTCAACCCACCGATGTGGCCGCCTCGGTGACTCACGCAGCCGACTATCTGCGTCGCCGCACTTCACGCCGTGTCACCATCACCGTCCACGCTCCTGCCGCTCCCGTGATGGCCGACATCAATCCGCCGCTCTTTGAGTGGGTCATCGAGAACCTTTGCAAAAATGCCGTCGATGCCATGAGTGGCGACGGTGCCATAGACCTCACCGTCTCGAGCCGGGCCACCGATGTGGTCATCGAGGTGAGCGACACAGGTAAGGGCATTCCAAAGCAAAAATTCAAGACCGTGTTCCGGCCGGGCTACACCACCAAACGCCGCGGTTGGGGACTGGGCCTCTCTCTCGCCGCCCGCATCATCCGCGAATACCACCGCGGTCAGATTTTCGTCAAGTCGAGCACGCCCGGCGTTGGCACCACCTTCTGCATCGTGCTCCATCGGTCGTGAGTCCGCCCTTCATCATTTTCCGTCAAGCCTCTCCTACTCCATTATATTATATATGGCAAAACCAATGTCTCAGAAATCTTCTCACATATTTCTCCTCCCATCGACAGGATGGCTTTTCTTCGTGTCGCTCTGCTTTGTTTTGGGCAGTTGCGGCAGTGTGGAGCGCACTGTGCGCCGTGCCGAAGCCGCCGAAGCCATAGGCGAGCATCTCGAAGCCGCCAATCTCTATCGCATGGCCTATCGTGCCACGCCCACCAAGGAGCGCAATCGTCGCGGCCTTTTGGCTTTTCGTATGGGCGAAGCCTGTCATCGCCACGGCAATTCGGCCCGTGCACTCGGCGCTTACCGCTCGGCCGAACGATATGGCTTCACCGACTCACTCACCTACCTGCGTCTCGGCCAACATCTGGCACTCAGTGGCGACTATAAGGCTGCTGCCGACTATTTTGCCAAATATCTCGACCTTCACCCCGACGACGCACTCGCCCGAGCCGGACTCTCGGCAGCCCGTACGGCCCCGGCCATCAAGGCAGCCGGCTCAGACTATACCGTCAAGCCCGACCGTCTCTTCGCCGGTTCGCGCTCAGACTATGCGCCCGCTTTCGGCTCCCCCGACGGCTCTTCGCTCTTTTTCTCCACCACGCGCTCGTCCGTCACGGGAAACGACCTCAGTGGCATCACGGGCTTGAAAAACGGCGACATCTTTTTTGCCCGTAAAGACGAAAAAGGTGCCTGGAAATCTCCCGAGCCGGCCGAGGGCATCAACACCGAACTCGACGAAGGCACACCGGCTTTCACGCCCGACGGCCAAACCATGTATTTCACCGCCTGTCCCGTGGACGGTTCCTATCCGCGTATGGCAGAAATCAGACGATCGCGCCGAAGCGACGCCAAATGGAGCAAGCCCGAGACGGTGAAACTCACGGCCGATACGCTCTCGAGTTATGCCCACCCGGCAGTGTCGCCCGACGGCCGCTACCTCTATTTTGTGTCGGATATGCCCGGAGGCTATGGCGGTCTCGACCTTTGGCGCGTGATTATGGACAGTCACGGCATGGGCAGCGTTGAGAACCTCGGGCCCGACATCAACACCCCGGGCGACGAGATGTTCCCCACGTTCCGCCCCAATGGCGAACTCTATTTCTCGTCCGATGGCCGTTCGCCTTCGCTCGGCGGTCTCGACATCTATCGTGCCACCGAAGACACCCTGCGCCACACCTGGACCGTCGCCCATCTGCCCTACCCCGTCAACAGCCAGGGCAACGACTTCGGCATGACTTTCGAAGGCATCTACAATCGCGGCTACTTCTCGTCGTCGCGCTCCACAGGCGGCCGTGGATGGGACAAACTCTACACCTTCAGCCGTCCCGAACAGGTGCAGAGCGTCAAGGGCTGGGTCTATGAGCAAGACGGCTATGAGTTGCCCGATGCCACAGTCTACATGGTGGGCAACGACGGCACGTCCATAGCCTTTGGCGTGCGCCCCGATGGTTCTTTCGAGCAGCGGCTGGAGCCCGGCGTGCGCTATGTGCTTTTGGCCACCAGTCCCGGCCACCTCAACTGCCGCGGCGAAGTCGAGGCCGACAGTGCCGAAATCACCCGTCAGACCGTCTTGCAGTTCCCGCTGGCCTCCATCAGCATCCCCGTGCTCGTGCGCGGCGTCTATTATGCCTTCGACGACGATGTGGTCATCGAGACTTCCCGGCCCGCCCTCGAGCGTCTGGCCAAGTTGTTGAAAGAAAACCCACACGTCACCATCGAACTCTCAGCCCATTGCGACTGGCGCGGCTCCGACGACTACAACGACCGGCTCTCTCAGCGGCGTGCCGAGAGCGTGGTGCGGTATTTGAAGGAACAAGGCATTGCGCCCGACCGTCTCACGGCCGTGGGCTACGGCGAGCGCCGTCCGAGAGTCATCAGCAAGAAGATGGCCGAGAACTATGATTTTCTGAACGAAGGCGACACGCTCACCACCGACTTCATCCTCCGTCTCACGCCCGAACAGCAGGAAGCCTGCAATGCACTCAACCGCCGCACTGAGTTCCGCGTGCTTCGCACCACCTACGGCCTCTTCACGCCCGACGGAAAGCTCCGTCCCGAAGCTTTGACACCACGCCGCGATCCCTCAAATTAATTCTCACTTACCATCCGTCCGCTATGCCCGTCGTTCCCATACAAGACCTTTCCCTTCCCGAGTTGGCCCCTTACAGCCGCCTCACCGAGGCCCAGTTGCGTTCGCGCCTATGCCCCAATTCGGCCCTCTTCATCGCCGAAAGCCCCAAGGTCATCCGCACCGCACTCGATGCCGGTATGGAGCCCGTGTCGATGCTTTGTGAAGAAAAACACATCACGGGCGACGCCGCCGATCTTGTCGGCCGGCTCAGTCATCTGCCCGTCTATACAGGTAGTCGCACGTTGCTCACGTCGCTCACCGGCTATGTGCTCACACGCGGTGTGTTGAGCGCCATGCGCCGTCCGGCGCCACGAGCGCTGGACGAAGTGGTCAGTGGTGCCGGGAGGGTCGTAGTGCTCGACGGCGTGACCGACTGGACCAATGTCGGCGCCATATTCCGCTCGGCCGCGGCGCTGGGCATTGATGCCGTCGTATTGTCGACAGACAGTTGCGACCCCCTGGTGCGCCGTGTGGTGAGAGTGTCGATGGGCAGTGTGTTTCTTGTGCCCTGGACGGTGGCGGACCATCCGCAGGCCGAGCTTCGCCGTCTCGGCTTCAAGACGGTGGCGATGGCCCTGACCGACCGCAGCATACCGCTCGACGCCCCCTGCCTCAAGGCCGAGCCCCGGCTGGCCCTCATCATGGGCACCGAGGGCGACGGTCTCTCGGCCGAGACCATAGCCGGTGCCGACTACACCGTGCGCATCCCCATGCACCACGGCGTAGACTCACTCAACGTTGCCGCGGCAGCAGCCGTGGCCTTCTGGGAGTTGAGGCAGTAGTGCCCTTCCCTTTTTGTCTTATTTCGCAATGCCTCAAATCACTATATTTGGGGTAGAAAAAAACAGAGGTCCGCTTTGGCGTCTCTGTTTTTTTATGTTTCAGCGTTTTACGGCCATAAGGCACGTAATCATTGTCCTTATGCCGGAAAAAATTGTCCCTATTCCCGTCGTGTCTTTCTTCTTTG
>JBJFGJ010000130.1:0-3206 GCA_051892575.1 Alloprevotella sp.
ACTTGTTTCAATTGCCGAGCCGCAGCCCAACTTGCATTTATAAAAGGGCGTAACATATCAGCCCAGATCGTTAGGCCTGGGTATACGATGTATAGTATAATTACGGCCTGGTAAGGTCGGCACACATAGCGTTGCTTTTTCGATGAAACACATAATATTACCCATTAAATCATTCCCGTAATGTGCCGACCTTTCAGGCCGGGATTGGTGAGGTCATATTTTTACCCAGGCCTGACGACCTGGGCTATTATGTTACGGCCCTTCAGGCCTTGCATCGCCGCCAATAATGTTGGATATTACCCTACCTTCCGGTGCTTACTCGCACAAAACGAACACCACTCAATCCGACAATACACTAATCCCTTTACCCTAATTTTCACCTTTTTCCCAATCACACAATCACACGCTTGTAACTATCTAAAAATGTGGCGATTGCTGTGATTGGACGCTTCAATCACGCCAATCACGCCCATACCCCACAAAACGGCGTCCGGCCCCGTTTCAACGCAATGGCGGAAACGGGGCCGGACGGCTATGGGGATAGAAAAATGTCGGGTTAGGCGTCGATTTTGGCGTAGGTGGCGTTGCGCTCGATAAACTCGCGGCGCGGACCCACGTCGTCGCCCATCAACATAGAGAAGATATAGTCGGCCTCGGCGGCGTTCTCAATAGTCACCTGCTTGAGCAGACGTGTCTCGGGGTTCATGGTGGTTTCCCAAAGCTGCTGGGCACTCATCTCACCAAGACCTTTGTAGCGCTGGGTCTGGATGCTGTTTTCGGTGCCGTCGCCATATTTCTCGATGAAACGCTGGCGCTGCGCGTCGTTGTAGCAATATTCCTCGATTTTTCCCTTCTTGCATCTGTAGAGCGGGGGCATGGCGATGTAGAGATAGCCGTCTTTGATGACCTGCGGGAAATAGCGGAAGAAGAGGGTCATGATGAGGGTGGCGATGTGCTGACCGTCGACGTCGGCATCGGCCATAATGACCACCTTGTGATAGCGCAGCTTCTCGATGTTGGCCTCTTTGCTGTCGGCATCGTCGCCCACGCCGAAACGGATGCCCAGCGCCTGGATGATGTTGTTCACCTCGTCGCTCTCGAAGGCCTTGTGCCACATGGCTTTTTCCACGTTGAGGATTTTACCGCGCAAAGGCAGGATGGCCTGTGTGGCACGGCTGCGTCCGCTCTTGGCCGAACCGCCGGCGGAGTCACCCTCCACGAGGAAGAGTTCGCACTCTTTGGGGTCTTTTGAAGAGCAGTCGGCCAGTTTGCCGGGCAAGCCGCCACCCGAGAGGGGACTCTTGCGCTGCACGCTCTCGCGGGCTTTGCGGGCGGCCACACGGGCGGTGGCAGCGAGTATCACTTTGTCCACGATGAGTTTGGCCTCTTTGGGATGCTCCTCGAGATAGTTGCTCAAGGCCTCGCCCACGGCTTGGTTGACGGCACCGGCCACCTCGGTGTTGCCGAGTTTGGTCTTGGTCTGACCCTCAAACTGGGGTTCGGCCACCTTCACGGAAATCACGGCCGTGAGGCCTTCACGGAAGTCTTCGCCGGCAATTTCCACCTTGGCACGCTCCAATTGTTTGGCGGCGGTGTCTTCGGCATATTTCTTCAACACACGGGTCACGGCCGTACGGAAGCCGGCCAGGTGCGTACCGCCCTCGATGGTGTTGATGTTGTTGACGTAGGAGTGGAGGTTCTCGCTGTACGACGTGTTGTACATGATGGCCACCTCGATGGGCACGCCGGCCTTTTCGGTGTTGATGTAGATGACATCGTCGAAGAGGTGGGTGCGGCTGGAGTCAATATAGCGCACAAACTCACGCAGGCCGAGGTCGGAGTGGAACACGTCTTTGCGGATATTGCCTTCGTCGTCGGGACGCTCGTCGGTGAGCGTGATGGTAATACCGGCATTCAGATAGGCCAGTTCGCGCATACGGTTGGCCAGGATGTCGTATTTATAGGTAGTGGTGGTGAAGATAGTGTCATCGGGCCAGAACTGCTGACGCGTACCGCGCAGGTTGGTCTCGCCCACCACCTTGACGGCATAGAGCGGATGACCTTTGGCATATTCCTGCTGATAGATTTTGCCGTCGCGGAACACCTGCGAGAGCATACGGGTGGAGAGGGCGTTGACACAGCTCACGCCCACGCCGTGCAGACCGCCGGAAACCTTGTAGGAGCCTTTGTCGAACTTACCGCCGGCATGGAGCACGGTCATAACCACCTCGAGGGCCGAGCGGTGCTCTTTGGGGTGCATATCCACGGGAATACCGCGGCCGTTGTCTTGCACCACGATCGAACCGTCCGCGCAGATGGTCACTTGAATGTCTGTACAATAGCCGGCCAGGGCTTCGTCGATGGAGTTGTCTACGGTTTCATAGACCAGATGGTGCAAACCCTTCTCACTGATGTCACCGATATACATAGCCGGGCGCTTACGCACGGCCTCAAGGCCTTCGAGCACCTGAATATTACTTGCCGAATAATTTGTTCCGGGTTGACCGTTCTGTTCCATAATTTATCTAAAGGCCCGGCCGGAAAGCCTCAGCCTGTTTGTTTCGTGTTTTAAGGTTTGTGATGAATGGACTATCAGACCCTGCGCCCGAAGGCTCAAAATCCAAGTACAAAAATACAAAAAAACCGCGATACGAGTGTGCCGACGGGAGCGATATTTTGTGCCGCCAGCGTCATTTTTTTGACGATGGAAGAGCGTGCCGGAATGTGCAGAAAGCAGGGTTGTCAGTGACGCCAACAGACCAAAAATATTTCACCCCTCCTGACGGGGTGCCTCGGAGCGGCCTCAAAAGGGCATTATCGCGCCCCAAAACCACAAATTATGCCATACGGAAAACTGCCATAGGCCCCGTAAATACGGGAATAAGGACAGAAGTTGCGCGCATAAGGACAGGAGCTGCAGGAATAAGGATAGTAATAGATTAAAAATCAACGCAATAGACCATTTCTCGTCTCTTCCTCTTCTTCTTACCTCAAAATTAACCATTTCCCGGCATCACACAAAAGACAAAATCCCGCGAGCATTTTTTGACGAAAATCCACCCATCATAGTGCCCGGCGGCATAAGGGGATGTCGTGAAATCGTGATTGGCGTGATTAAAGCGTTCAATCACAGGAATTGCCGGATTTTCAATCGGTTACAAGCGCGTGATTGGGTGATTGGGAAAAAGGTGAAAATTGGGGTAGGG
>JBJFGJ010000131.1:0-13126 GCA_051892575.1 Alloprevotella sp.
AGCATATAAAATAGATATAATGTCTAAGGGAAAGACGACAGGGCTTATTTCAACCTGAAAAGTTGCCAGCCGGTGCCTAATAGCAACAACAGGATGCCGCCCAAAACGGCCGGCTTCCATGGATTGCGCACCATAAGCAGCAACACGGCGTCGGCCTGGTCGGCGTCGTTTTCAGAAAAATAATTGAGCAAATAAAGGTATTCAAAGAGGCGTACGCTGCACGGCGAATTGACGGCCAGCGATTGCGGTGTGTCGTCGACAAGCAGGGTAGCGTCATATTGCACCGGCGACTGGTCGGCCTCGTGGCGCGTGACGTGGAAGTCGGTGAGCTGGAGCGTATAGGGCAGCGTGATTTCCCGCCCATAGGCGTCGTAAGCCGAGCGGGTGGGGGCTTGACGGGCCACAACAATTCGGCCTTCTACGGCGTCGGCACTGCCGGCCATACCGCCTACCAAGGCCAGCCAAAGACCGCCGTGAAGCAGTAGGAACGGCACGTCGCGCCGCCAGATTTTCTTGCGCAAGCGGTGGATAATCACCAGGCTGAGAAGCAAAAGCAGCAAAAGCAGCAGCAAGACAAAGGGGTATGAAGTGGGAAACTTGTTGAGGCCCAAAAAGGCGGCAAGATGGTGCAGACTCGTGGCGTCGTCGGGCAGAGGCATTTGCGGCGTCAAACCGCCCAAGATACACCAGAGTCCTATGGCAATGAGCAAACCGCAGGCCATTCGCGCAGAGCGGAACGTGCGCACGGCAGCCTTTTCGCCGCATTCTCCCTCGACCACCCAAAGCGTGGCCAATAGCGCCAGAATGACGGCGGCATTGAGCGGAAAAGCCAGTACAGACGGCCGGAAACCGCCGCATAAGACTTGCAACAAGACACCGGCCACAAGAGAGGGCAGAATGTAGATGAGTGGTTTCATAAACAAGCAAAGACAGACTATAAACAATCCCAACCCTCCTTCCCGCCACGGCGGCGGAAGAGAAAGACTGGGATTGGATGGGATGAGGCTTGCCTCAATTATTGTTTGGTGGCAAATCGCTCGGCTTGGGCCGCAATGAGAGCCGCGTCGTCGAAGTAGTTGATCTTCATGGCACGGCGCACATCGTCGAGCACACCGGCGGCAGTGGCTCTGGCGGTTTCACAACCGGCCTTGAGCATGGCGTAGACGCCGGGAATGTCTTGTTCAAACTCTTTGCGGCGATTGCGTATGGGCTCAAGCTCTTCTTGAAGGATGTTGGCCAAGAAACGTTTCACCTTCATGTCGCCCAGACCGCCACGGGTATAGTGGGCTTTGAGTTCGTCGAGGTTGGGATAGTCGGGCAAGTACCGCTCGAAGTGCTCTTCCTTGCAGAAGGCGTCGAGATAGGTGAACACGCAGTTGCCCTCAAGATGACCGGGGTCTGACACGTGGATGTGGGTGGGGTCGGTGTACATGGACATCACCTTCTTCTGCACCTCGTCGGCCGTGTCGGCCAGATAGATGCAGTTGCCCAGACTCTTCGACATCTTGGCCTTGCCGTCGGTGCCCGGCAGACGCAGGCAGGCGGCGTTTGAAGGCAATTTGATTTGAGGCTCCACGAGGGTCTCGCCATAGATGTGGTTGAAGCGGCGCACAATCTCGGTGGCCTGCTCTATCATAGGTTTCTGGTCTTCGCCGGCCGGCACGGTGGTGGCACGGAAAGCCGTGATGTCGGCAGCCTGACTGATGGGGTAGGTGAAGAAGCCCACGGGAATGCTGCTTTCAAAACCGCGCATCTGTATTTCGGTCTTGACCGTCGGGTTGCGCTGCAGTCGGCTCACGCTCACCAAATCCATAAAATAAAACGAAAGTTCGCAAAGCTCAGGGATTTGGCTTTGGATGAAAAGTGTCACCTGCTTAGGGTCGAGGCCGCAAGCCAAATAATCGAGTGCCACTTCAATGACATTCTGGCGCACTTTCTCGGGGTTGTCAATGTTGTCGGTCAGGGCTTGTGCGTCGGCGATGAAGACAAACATCTGCTTGTAGCCGCCTTCGTTCTGCAATTCCACGCGGCTGCGGAGCGAACCGACGTAGTGACCGATATGGAGACGGCCGGTGGGGCGGTCGCCGGTCAGTATAACTTGTTCTTTTGCCATGTTGTTTCAGTATAAAAGTATTTGTTGCTTAAGTCTTTCGACCTGCAAAGTTAATAAATCGTATCGGAAAAGCCTTTATCGGCGTGATTATCTCTCGTTTATCTGCTTGGTCTCTTTTAGATTGAGATTAATGGTTGAGATTTCCTTCGTTTGTTGGGATAGTTTGAGGACTTCTCTTCTTTTTTCTCTTTTCCTTCAATACAGTTGTGATATTTTTGTTAATTTTGCCTTAGATTTTGACAGGAAATGTGCAGATTGGCTGCAAGTGGCAACCTTTTCTTGTCGGTATCAATTGCCGGCCGAAGCATTGCAATGGCCCCGGTGTTACTTTTTAATAAATATGAACTGTCGTTGTGTGTTGCCGCAGCGCATCTCAAAAACATTATCGTTATGGCTGAACAAGTAGTTGTCAACAAGTCAAATGGTATGGGAGTAGCCGGTTTTGTATTGGCTCTTCTCGGAGTAATCTTTATTTGGGTGCCCGCTCTTAACTGGATTTTGTGGCTCCTCGGTCTCATTTTCTCCATCATCGGTGTTTGCCGTGCACCTCGTGGTCTGGCTATTGCCGGCCTCGTCTTGTCGGCTATCTACCTCATCATCCTCTTCGTGGTTATTGGTGCGCTCTTTGCCGCTGCCTCTGCCTTATGATGCGATCATTTGATTGACTCCTAATAAAGAAAGCGCCTCGAAACGGTTCGGGGCGCTTTCTTTATGTTTTTACCGCTTGGGGGCGGATTATTATTTCTTGGCAACTACTTTGCTGAACTTAGCCACGGCCTTGGCTTTGGCTTTGTTGTAGGCGGCAGTGGCTTTAACCTTAGCTTTGCCTTCTGCCTTCTTCATCTGGTCGTAGAGGTCCCAGAGTTTGGCTTCCTTAACTACGGCTTTCTGGTTTTCGGTGTAGGCTGCGGCTGCTTCCTCAACGGCTTTCTCTTCAGCCTCGGGAGCGTAGGCGTGTTTGTAACCCTTCACGTCGTTCCAATGGCCACGGGTGAAGTCGGGGAATGACACGGCGGCGCAGTTGTTGTCCATTGACAGCGTACCGAGTTCGGCCAGACAGCACCATTCGGCGAGGTCGTAAACGTCCATATCGAGGGGCAGACCGTTCTGGAGGCAGTAGACCATACGGGCATCCATAAAGAAGTCCATACCGCCGTGACCACCAACCTTGGCAGCCATTTCGCCGTATTTCTTGATGATGGGGTGCTCATATTTGGCTTCGAGGGCTTGCTTCTCAGACTCGGGCATGAAACCGTGAGAAGAGAGGTTGTCTACCTTGGGAGCACTACCTGTGGCTTTGAGCTGGGCAGCGTCGACTGCGTAGCCTTCAACGGGATATTTGTTGGCAAAGCCTCTCGTACCGGTGAGCTGATAGAGACGGTTGTAGGGCTGCGGGTTCATCACGTTGTGCTGGATTTCCACAACCTTGCCGTCGGCGGTGCGCATAAGGGTGGTGGTGTGGTCGCCATTGCGATAGTCATCGCAGGGTTTGCCGGTTTTCTTCTCCACATATTCCTTGCCGTGAACAGACTTGGTGTCCATGGCTACGAGGGTGGTGAAGCGGTCGCCGCGGTGGATGTTGAGCACCTGAGCGACGGGGCCAAGGCCGTGAGTAGCATAAACGTCGCCACGGTTCTCCTTGTTATACTTCATACGCCAGCCGAGTTTGTCGGGGTCTGAGCCGTCGGGATTTTTCCAATAATAATCCCAGAAGTCGTCAAGGTTGTGAATGTAGGCACCCTGAGCGCGGATGACCTCACCGAACACGCCGTGCTGGGCCATATTGAGAGCGCGGAGCTCAAACCAGTCGTAGCAGCAGTTTTCGAGGATCATGCAGTGCTTCTGAGTTTTCTCAGAGAGGTCGATGAGGCTCCAGCACTGTTCGAGGTTCATGGCAGAGGGCACTTCGATGGCGGTGTGCTTGCCGTTTTCGAGAGCGCATTTTGCCACGGGATAGTGGTGGTCCCAGTCGGTGGCCACATAGACCAGGTCGATGTCGGGACGCTTGCAGAGTTCCTCATAGCCTTTTTCGCCTGAATAGATGTCGGCGGGAGCCAGGCCGGCTTGCTTCAGATAGCCTTGGCAGGCCTCGGCACGGCCGGCTTCATAGTCGCAAAGGGCAACAATCTGAACACCGGGGATGTGGGTGAAACGGGCTACGGCACCGGGACCGCGCATACCCAAACCGACGAAGGCCACGCGAACGGTTTGCATCTTCGGGGCGGTGAGGTTGATGACGTCTTTTTGACCGGCAGGGCGTTGGGGCGTGTCAACCACGATGGTTCCTTTGTCCCAATGCCACTTGGTGGAAGGAGAGAGAGACTGTGCAGACGCAGTCTGTCCACCCAATGAGAGTACGGCGGCAAATGCCAGCGCAATAATCTTATTGAACTTCATAAGTGTGTGATTAGATAATTTATAAGGTTATTTTATGTGATAGGTTAGATTTAATGGCGTAATTACGAGCCGGTGAGAGGGCTTTGCTTGCAAAGATAAGCATTAAAGTCGAATAAGCTTACGGCTTGCCACTTATTTTGCTCATTGTTTGCCGGCGTCGGGCAGATAGCGTGAGATTTCTTCAGACGTGTGCATAAACAAATATGCCAGCCAGCTGAAACCATAGATGCCGTGGCTGCCGGTTTCGGTTATTTCGTCATTTTGATAGTGTTTCAAAAGACCGGTGGACGAAAAGGCTTTCAGCAGTTGCTCTTGGTTGGTGGCGGGAATGACCGCATCGTCGGCACTGCGTGTGTAGACGATTGGATGTTTAGGAGTCCAGCCTGTGGTCAAGTCGTTCCATTCGAGCGCACGCTTCAGGACCTTCATCTCGGGAGAATTCTCGTCGAAGACGGCCGGAGAGAAGAGTGCTTCTGGCTTCAACGAACCCACGGCTTCGCGAACGGCTTCATTATAGTCGTCGGTGGTCATATCTTTGCGAGCCAACAGTTCCAGCGGTTCCATCTTGCGCAAAGCCTCACTCATATAGTCTTCGGCCTTGATGGAGCCAAAGAGGGCGGGGTAGCTCTCGGTCATGCTGGCCAAGGTCAACAACACGCCGCAAGGATGGGCCACCTCTTCGGCTGTGATGTAGCTCTTGAACGTCAACCACGGACTGTAGGGTGCCGCTCCTGAGAAGGTACCGGCAAAACGGGTGAGGAATTGCAGGTTTTCGTCGGCTTCGATGGCTCGCTGTACGGCCAGGGCCACGGCACCGCCTTGAGAATAGCCGGTGGAGATGGTGAAGTAGTCGGGTTCGTACAAAATGCCGTGGTCATAGATATACTGCATGGCCGGACGGATAAAGTCGGTCTGTGTGCGGGCCTGCACTTCCATATTCAGGTAGGGGTGTGGCTCGTCTTTCGATCCGTGATAGCCGATGTAGTGGGGCAGGAACAAGACGCTCTCTTTGTCACTGAGCATCATCTGCTCCAAGAATGTGGGCTCGGCTTGCAGTTGGGTGTAGTGGCTGCAAAGGTTGATGTAGCGGTAGTGCTCTTGGCCTTCAAACCAGCAAACGGTTCCGGTGGCGCTCACTTTATTGCCGTGAGCGTCTTTGGTGGTGTAAGCCAATACGGCATAGCTGGCGCTTTCTCCGCTCTCGTCGACCGACTCTTCCACGACGCTATAGTCCCAGGCCGTGGTGTTGTCGACTACCTTCTCGAAATGCTGATAGTCTTTGCTGTATTTCCAGTCGCCGCCCCACTCAAATCCGTGTTGCTTGAAAACGGTGTAGCACAAATCGCCCCAGTCGAGACGGTAGTCCGACTCGGCACTGCGGTCGGCCCAAGCCTCGCCGGCGGCAGGCTGCACCAGCAGGGTGCCATCTGTCTGTGTCTTGACGTAGGGGTTGTATAGCGGATTGATGTCGACGGCCAGGCCCCGGCTGTGGGTGGAGAGTTTGGTCGAACCGGCCACGGTGCGGTAGCAGAAGGCCGAAGTGTTGTTGGCCGTCATCGACCTTTCGTCGTCAGCGTCATAGTTGTCGATGAGGGTCATACGCTCTATGGGATAGCCGGCTTCATAGAGCTGCAGGAAGATGTCTGCAAGGTCGTCGGCAATGTCTTTATGGCAGACCAGTTCGCCAATAATGGTTTCGCCCTTGGCATTTTTGTGCAATGCTTTGACATAGCGCAAGTCATCTCGCGGAATGGTGCAGTCTTCAGGATAGGATTTGCCGCTCATTCGGGCAAATATGGCGTCGCTGATGGGCACTGACGTAAAGCAGGCATGCTTGCTGTAGTGCTCAACCGACTCGTCGGCCACCTTCGTGCCCACACGCCATTCGTTCAGCGCCTGCATGTCGTGATAGAGCTGGTCATACTCGATTTCTTCGCTACAAGCCGTCAGCAACACGCCAAGCATACAAAGCAGTGTGCCGGTGGTCCATCTGTAAAAAGGTTTGTTCATGGTTCTTTGATTTAAAATGTTATTTTTCATCTCATTTAACAAAGGCAAATTTAAATCTTTATGAAATATCGGCAATGATACATCGCATAAAGAATGAGGAATATGACGGAAAAATTGCCCAGTGTGAGCCAAACACCGTAATAATCGCCAAGCCACGGCGCCAGCCCATAGCTCATCGACTCTACGGCCGAGCGGAAGTTGATCACCTCGCCAAGCATATAGGCCACGATGGAGTTCATGCCGTAAATCTTGAGCCACGCCAGCCCGCGGCTGTGGCCTTTCACGTCAATCCACCAATAAAACAGGGCCAGCGTCAGGAAGCAAAGACCGCCAGAGAAGAGCGTCATGCTGCCGGTCCAAAGTCGTTTGATGATGGGCATATCTATGCTCCACAAGAGTCCGGCCACGGTCAGTCCCAGGCCCACATACATCAGTCGTACGGCTGTCTTTGCCGGCTCTGTCTTGCCTTTTCGGATGATTTGTCCGGCCAAGGCGCCGAGCCAAACCGTCACGCCAAACGTCAGACTGCTCAAGAGCCAACTGTATGTAGGGTCGCCACGGAAACGCCCCAAGACGGCCGCGTCTATCCGGCCGGCCAAGTTGCCTTCGGGGCTGTAGTCGCCGCAGAGCATCATCGGGATGGCATAAGCCACAAGGAGCATTGCAGCTGTGGCTATTTGTCCCTTCAATTTGCAGTTGGTGATGATCAGGGCCGTGATGAGATAGCCGATGGCTATGGCCTGGAGAGTATTGGTGTAGAGATAGATGGCATCGGGATTGAAGCCCAACAGATTGCCCTGCACCACCATGCCGAGAAGCCAAAGTATGAAGAAACGTTTCGTCACTTTCTTGTAGACAGCCATCTTGCCGCCTTCGCGCATCAGTTTGGAGAAAGAGAACGGCATCGACGCGCCGCTGATGAAAAGGAACAGCGGCATCACGAGGTCCCAAAAGCGGAAGCCTGCCCAGACTTCATGGTCCAGCTGATACAACAGCGTCTGTGCCCACGGCGTGCCAATGGTCTGCAGCAGCGTCCAAGCCACCGGCTGAAAGAATACAAGGAGAAACAGGATGAAGCCACGCAGAATGTCGAGCGAGGCCAGGCGTTTGGTCGGTGTGTTCATGGTCTGTTTAAGGCAAAAATGGCCAAGTGCTCCTGTTGGCGTAGCACTTGGCCATAAATATAGGTGTGTCTGATGTGTCTTATTTGTTGATAGACTTCAAGTAAGAGTCAATCTGCTTGCCGAGGCCGTTCTCGGCGTCAATCTTCAAGATTTCGTTGGTGTATTGACGGGCTTCGTCTTCGAGGTCTTTCTGCACGCAATAGAAAGCCATATAACCCAAAGCCTGAAGTTTTGAAGAGTCAATGTTTTCTTTGCCTTCCATCAACTTGTAGGCTTCTTTGTAGAAGTTGAACACCTTTTCTTCCGGCTCGTTGCGATTGGTGATGTTAATGGCAGCACGCATCATGGGAGCTTGGTAGCTGTCGGGCTTTTCGGCTTGGATGGCGGCAAAGATGGCGTCGCCCTTGGCCACATATTCGGCCTTCTTTTCGGGAGTGATGTCTTTCTGCTGGCTGGCGGCGAGATACTGCTGGCCGAGACCGAACTGGTCGGTGAGGTCGGCCTTGTCGCCGAGGGCCTGGAGGTATTTCGAATACACCTCAATGCCTTCGTCGTATTGCTTGTTGCGACGATAGAGCGTAGCCAATTGCTTCAGACCGCTCAGTTTCGTGGAGTCGCACTTCACAGCCAACTCATAATACTTGATGGCAGAGGCCAAGTCGTCTTGGTCTGACATAAAGTTACCGGCATAGGCATAGTCCAGATAGACATAGAGGCTGTCGGCAAACTGGTGCTCGGTGATGTATTTGATAGACTCCTCGGCCTTTGTGATTTCGTAGTTCTCGACGTCGGCGAAAAATTTCATACGCTTGATAACCAAGTCGTTGGGAGCCAAGGCAAGGAAACGCTCAGAATAGTCGCCGATCTCCATATACTTTTGGGTGGCAAAGAGCGAGAGCAGGAAGTTTTCTGCAGCCACGATGTCGGTCGAGTCGTTTTCGGTCTTGGCCTTGAAGAAGGTGGTGTAGCAACCTACGGCGTCCTTGTACTCGTCGAGTTTGTAATAGATATCACCCTTTTCGCGGTCGGTGGTGTGGTTGTCAGGCTCAACGGCTTTGATGCGGTCGAGCATTTCGATGGCCACGTGGGGGTTGATGTTTTTATACACGAAAGCGTTACGCTTGAGAGCCGGTACGTAGTTGGGGTCTACGTTGAGCGCTTCGTCAAATTTCTGTCCGGCAGTGCCGTAGTCTTTGCGGAACATACACACCTCGCCGTAGAACATCAAGCCCTCTTTGTATTCGGGAGCCACGGTGTAGAGCTGCTTGGCGCACTCGTTGGCACAGGGATAGACATTCTTGTCAAGGAAGAACTGGCCGATGCTCAGCAGGTCTTCTTTCTTGGTTCTGATTTTGCCCATCAATTTCTTGAAAACCTTGTTGGCACCGTCGGGATCGGTAATCTGCATTTCAATCACCTGCTCGGCCATTGCCTGCATTTCGGGGTTCGTTTCGGGCACTTCATAAGCTCTTTGAGCCACTGCCTGATTGGCGCTGCAAGCCAAGAGGGCGGCGAAAAAGAAACTCTTAATCCAATTTGCTTTCATAAATCTGTTGTGTGTGTTTGTGTCTTGTTGGAATGACGGCGTTGGTCTTTTTTTCGGTATCTGGATGTTAAAATCCTCACCACGCTGTCGCTTTTGATGTATATCAACTGCGAAGATAGTTATATTTATGCGTATTGCAAGCAAAACGGCTGCCCTTTTTGTTTATTTGACATATAAATGCATAAAAAGCATACGCTTGTGCATAAAATGCAGTGTTAAAACTGACTAAACTGCTTTTGTCGCGCATAAGTAAGCGCTTATTGTCTTTTTCTTTCAAAAGGGAAGGGCTTAACTTTGGTATATGATAAAGGGGAGAGTCCTTAAAATGGTCTCTCCCCTTCGTTTTTAGATCGTTACGGGAATAAGGCAAGAAACGACAGGCCTTATTACAAGCATATCTGCGCTATGGATAGTATGTGTTTGGCCTTCTCCGCTTTGTTCTGATGGTATCAGAAGCAACCGTGAATGACTCTTCGCGCTTGAAAGATGGCTTTTCAGCCTTTTAATGAGTGTTTGGTGTCATTCTTGGCCCGTTCCTTTGAACGCTTATTATTGGCGAGTTGTGAGCTCTTCATCTTTTGAGGCCCGACAAAAGGCATGTGGCTTTTTCTCTAATGAAATAACCGCCACCATCTCTTACGGCAAGCCGCGTGCCGGGCGTTATCTCATATTCACCGACTTCTCCTGTACGGCGACATAGGGTAACAATTGCGAACCGTTGCAGATGATGGTTTGCCCTTTTTGTCCTTTGAGGAAGAAGAAGAATTTGGTGGTGTTGGACTTGCGGCGGTAGTCCGTTGAGATAATCCAGACGGAGCGCACCAAGGGATAATCGCCGGTGTAGATACGGTATTGATAGGGCTTCCAGCCAATCACGTCGTCTTCGGCTTTGCGCGCCACTTTCAACACCTTGACGCTGAGGTTTTCAAAGTCGGTGATAACGCTGTCTTTGCGCCCCTTGAGCCAGTTGGCACCAACTACGCCGATGATGTCAGGGTTGTCCTTGACGGCTTCAATCACGGCTTTGTTCGAGCCTTGGGCATAGAGGTTTCCGCTCACTTGGCGGCCGGCCAGCAATGAGTCGCGCATAAAGCGCACTGTGCTCGACCCGGAATGGTCAAAGACGAACTTGAGTTCGCCCTTTTTGCCGGAATAGCGCAACTGCTCCCAACGGGTGATTTTCCCCGAGACGATTCCTTTGATGTCGTCTACGGTGATGAGCGTGTCGGGATTGTTTTTGTTGACAATAAGGGCAAAGGCGTCGGTGGCCACGATGGCTTGTCGGGCACTAAGGTTGTGGCCCTTGATGCGCTGCAGTTCGCTGTCGTTGAGCGGCCGGGTGGCTACACAACATCTGATGCTGTCCATCACAAGCATCTTGAGCGCCGAGTCTTCGTTGCAAAAGATAGGTCGGCAAGTCACGTCGGGATAGAGCAGGGAGTAGGTTTCGAGTTCCTCCGACATAATGTCTTCGAAGGTTTCGTCTATCGCAATATGCACATCATCGGAAGTCCGCCAGTCGGCAGACTTCCGATGATTTCCGCACGAGGCGGTTAGGGTGATGCACACTGCGGCTAAGATAAGCCTGAGTGTCTTCATAATGTCATTACTGAATTCTAAAGCGAATTGGCAGAGTGAACCATACCGGTACGGGGTGACCTTGCTGACGGGCGGGGGTGAAGCGCTTCAGCTTGCTGACCACTTGGGCTGCGGCCTGGTCACATTCCTTAGAGAGGCTCGTCTTAACCACAATCTGGCCTATTGAACCGTCTTTCTCTACGCGGAAACGCAACACAACCGTTCCTTGCAGGTCTTGGTCTTGTGCAATGCTGGGGTAAACAAGGTTGTCGCTCACAAACTTAAGCAGGGCGGCTTCGCCACCGGGGTAAGAGGCCGGAACCTCTACGATGCTGTTATCGGCAACTTCTTCTTCTTGTTTCTTCACTTCCGTACCACCGGCACGCTGATTGTCTTTCAAGTCGTCAATGTTGATGCCGCCTTTGGCGTCACCGGCATAGTCTTGAGAAGCGATGGAGATGTTGCTCTTGGTCACTTTATCCTGGCTCTTCACTTCCTTCGTTTCGTCGACGAGGGCATCGTCTTCGATCTTAGGTACGGTGAACTGGATAGAGGCCTTTACGGCAACCTTCTCAATCTTTTGCTCTTCATACTTGATTTCAATCTTCTTTTCTTCTTTCTTTTTCGGCTCCTCTTTCTTCAATTGAGAGAGCTCAACGGCGCTTTCGTCTTTGATTTCGTTGCCGCCGGTCAGTTCACTGACTACAGCTTTGAGTGCAACGAAAGCACCGATGGCACAAATCAAGGCGAGGAGAACGATCAAGGCGAAGACATTGCGGGCACCGGCTCTGGCGCGCATTCGATAAGCTCCGTACTCTTTGTTACGTCCTTCGAATACGATGTCACACCAACCTTTGGATATTAAATCGATTTTAGACATACCTTTATTATACTTTGCTTATTTACTGCTGCGGAAACTTCACGCCCTTGCTTTCAAGCAGGGCCTTGTCGGCATCCGTAAAGTTATCGATCACGTATTTACCGATGTTGCAAATCAACATCTCGTCCAGTACTTTCATCAGGTTGTTGTAGTTGGCATTGTCGGCCACTTTGATGATGACCGTCGGGGTGCCTTTTGCACTTCTGATGTCTGAGAGTCTTTGGTTATACTCTTTCTTGCTTTCTTCGTTAATGTCGCGTGTTTCAAACTCTTTCTTGAGCTTTTCCACTTCCTTCTGTGCGTTGGCATTCTTGGCGAGGAGGAACTTGCGCAGACCGTCTTTGCCGTATTGGGTTTCGACGAGGTTCTGCATAGCCTCTTCGGGTTTGCCTTCGAAATAGAAGATGCGGTCTTCGCTGCCGGCCAGGATAGTCACGGCCTCGCTGGCCTTAGCCTGGTTGCGTTGTTCGTCTTTGAGGTCTTGCTTGTCAGAGGGCATGGCAATTTCCATGGTCTGCGGCTTGAGCAAAGACGTACAGAGCATAAAGAATGTCACGAGCAACATAATCATGTCCACCATCGGCGTGAAGTCCACGCGGGCGTTCATTTTCTTTTGTTTCGATTTTACTTGTTTAGCCATAACATGCTGTCTTTATTGCTCTGCTCCGGCAAGAGAGGTTATGAGGTTATAACGGTTCTTGTCGATTTCGCGAAGAGATTTCATTACGTTCTTAATCACCTTGTAGGGTGTGGTCTTGTCTGCTTTGATGGCGATGCGGAGTTTGTCCTCACCAATGGCTTCACTGGCTGCATTCACCCAGACCTTGAGCTCGTCCGAAACGCTGTCGCAGGGGATACCGGCTGCGGGATTCTTGGCCAAGTAGCCGTTTCTGTCGTCGAGCGCGAGCCAAGCGTTGACCTGATTAAGCGGCGTGCCGAACATAGGCACTTTTGAGAATTCGGCAATGTCCTTCACCACGTCGGCGTTCTGGTCGGTGTTGACCTGTTGTGCCGTCAGGGTCATGGCGCTGGGGTTGTCCAGGCTCATGAAGATTTTGCCGTTCTTCTCAACGAAGATGGTCAGGAGGTTGCTTGTCGGGATTTTAACTTCGGAAACCGAACCCGGGGTGTTTACCTTTACGGGCTCTTCTTTTACGAAAGTTGCAGTAAGCATAAAGAAGGTAAGCAGCAGGACCATGACATCGCTCATAGGCGTCATGTCTATGAACGTATCTTGTTTTTTGACTTTAAATCGTCCCATGTCTTAAATTACCTTGGATTATGCTATTAGTGAGTTGCAGAGAAAGTTTCTACGATGGTGAAACCTACTTCGTCGAGAGAGAAGGTGAGGCGGTCAATCTTGTTGGTGTAATAGTTGTAAGCGATTACGGCGAGAGCACCGGTAGCGATACCAGAAGCCGTATTTACAAGTGCCTCAGAGATACCGGTTGAGAGGGCAGCAGAGTCAGCACCACCAT
>JBJFGJ010000132.1:0-3178 GCA_051892575.1 Alloprevotella sp.
AGAGGTTGAGTCGCGAATTGTAGGTGTAGGCGGTTGTGGGTATGAGCCGGTCGTGTGTGAGGTAGTCGTCGGTGAGTGTTTCTCGGCTGGTGAGGCTCTGGAGATAGTCTTCTTTGATTTGAATTTTCTTGCGCGAGAAGATTTTGGCGGGTGTGTTGCCTTCGTCTGTTTCGGAGGGTTCGGTGGGTATAAACTCTTTGATGTCGATGGACGAGAGGAGGTAGAAGTTTTGCGTGGTCTCGATGTTTTCGGCCTGTTTGTCGTCTGAGAACTCGGGCATGTGGAGTGTGTGGACGGGTAGTGTTCGCAGCGTGGTGAAGTACATGCTGTAGATGTGTTCGTAGGTGTACTCCATGTATCGGTCGAGGAAGTTGGTGTCGGTGAAGTTTCCGACGATGCGGTCTTCGGTTAGTTCGCTTGCTGCGTCGTGGTCTGGTTGGTCATGGTCTTTTGGTCCGTTGTAGAGTCGGCCGATGAATTTGGACTCGAAGTTGTCGGTGTCGGCGAAGGAGGTGAACTCTCCTTCCTGGTCGTAGGTGTAGACGGGCTTGGAGATGTAGATGTCGACGGCTGTGATGATGTCTTTCCAGCTCTTGAATGTGTCGGCGATGGTTTCGCGCTCGGTCTCTGTGCGTTTTTCGAGTTTGTATTCGATGTCTGCTGCGATCATCATGATGTCGCATTTGGCGTCGGTGAAGTTGCCGTCTTTTCCTGTGATTTCGTGGAAGAAGACGATGGGTGCCGGTGTGGTGGACGGTGTCATGAGGATGGGCGCGGAGTGCATGACGTGTGATCCGTCGTAGAGCCTGTAGGCCCAGCGTATGAAGAAGGGGAAGCAGAAGCGTCCTTTTTCGGTTGTGTTTTCGGCTATGAACTTGTTGACCTTCGCCATGACCTGTGAGGTGATTTTGGTTTTGTTGGTGTCGGAGAAGGTGTCGTAGATTTTGTCGGCCGGTATGCGGTCGAATGTGATGGAGAACATGCCGCGCTGTGTGTCGCTGTTTTTCTCTTTGGATATGCGCCAGAGACGCGGGTGTGCGACGAGCGAGAATGAGATGGTGGCCTCGGGCAGTTTGTTGCCGAGGAGGTGGTAGGTGTTTTCTTGCCAGAGGATGTAGTTGATGGCCTTGGCGGAGATGACGATGAGTGTGTTGCCTACGGCCTGTATTTGTCGGACGTCGTAGATGGTGGCGATGATGCGGTCTGCGGTGAGGCTTTTGGCGTCTTCGCCTTCGTCGATCCAGTAGAGTGTGTGGTTGGCGGCTGTGTCGTCGTCTGTTTTTTTGACGATGTAGTGTGTGACGGCTGCGGGTGTGTGGTGTATGAAGATGATTTGGTGGTTGGCCGGCAGCCTGAGGAGTGTGGCGGGCGGGAAGAGCGGCCGTAGGTGTTGGTCTTCGGCGATGACGTTGACGGATGCGGCGAGTTGTCCGTCGGGACATTCGTAGTCGGAGGGGTTGGCGGCGTAGCCTTGGTATTGTAGTTCTTTGAGCATGGTTGGTTGTTTTTATTGTTTTGCTGCAAAGTTATGTGGTGGTGTCGTGGTGTGGGCGTTATGTTTTGTTGAAGGGTGGTGGTTGCAGATTGTGCCGACCTTACAGGCCGGAAGTTGGGGGTATTTACCTAACCCGGGCCTTACGACCCGGGCTAATTATGTGGCGCCCTTACAGGGCTTGCCGTGGCCGCGGAAATGTGCTATACTATGGTCTAACGATATGTGCTTCCATTTTTAATCCGTTTGATTTTTGCTTTGATCTGTTTTCTTATTCTTGCTGGTATGAAGTCGTCGACGTAGGCCCAGGCGATGACCTGGAATGTGTGGCACTTGATGTTGAAGTCGGTGAAGTCTGTGACTGACCAGCAGACGGGATAGCCTGTGGAGAAGAGGGCTATGATGCGTGTGTTTTCTCGCGGGGTGTCGTCGGGTGTGTGCCAGATGTCGTTGAGGTCGACCGGGGAGATGTCGGTGGGTATGAGTTTGTTGTTTTCCATGGTCAGTTGTGTCGTATGTAGAGGTGGCAGTGACGCTCTGCCGTGCCCTCGGTGAATGAGACGTGTGGCGGCCTGTATTCCGGCGGTAGTCTCATGAGGTCTAAGTAGGCGATGTGTCGCAGGCAGGTGTGGCTGCGCGGGCAGTCGGCGCGCGGGCAGTGTGTGATGTCGTGTGTCATGAGCGGAATGTGGGGTTGGTGAATGTGACGGTGTGGCACATTTCGTTGAGTCGGTCGGCGATGCGGTCGCCGTATTTGGCTCGGATCTGTGCGGGTGTGAGGTTGGTGGTGATGATTGTGTAGAGCTGTCGGTCGTATCGTGTGGTGAGCAGTTCGATGATGGGATATGTGGTGTTGCCGTATGAGAGGAATTCGGTGGGTTCGTTTCCGAGGTCGTCGATGGCGAGGAGCGTGGTGTTGCAGCAGCGTCGGTAGGTGTCGTCGTCGAGTCGTGTGAGTTCGACGGCCGTGTGGATGTCGAGAGCGAATGGCTTGATGGAGTATGGGTTTTCGATGTCGAGGTGGTCGATGACGGTCTGTATGGCCCGGACGAGTGTGGTTTTTCCGTTGCCGACGGTTCCGATGAGTGCAAGCCCGAAGCGGTCGGTGGCGGTGAGGTGTTTGGCGATGAGTCGTATGGCACTGAGCTGCTCTTCGGAGATGATGGGTTTGCGGTGTCGTCGGAGGATTTCGGCTCTGACGGCAGCCCGGATGTAGATGTCGGCCTTGTCGACGGTGAGCGGCAGCTTAAAACGTTCCGGTGTAATCTTCCGGCTGAGCAGTAAGCTGGTGAGTTGGTCTTCGAGGGTTGTTTGATTTTTCATTTTTGGCGGTTTTTTGGCTGTTGAGTTTGATGCGTATTGTGGAGATGAGGTGTCGCGCGAAGTCGTTGTAGTCTTCGTGGTGTGTGTCTGTGGCTCTCCACTCGGCGATGACTTCGTCGGCGAGCTTGTGGAGTCTCGGCGTGTCTGACGGTTTGAAGCCGAGGTTGAGGAGTACGACTTCTACGTTTGCCTTGTTTTCGGCGCGGAAGAAGTGTGTGAGGTATTCGGCGTTATTATCAGTGGAAAGCTCTGTTGGTATTGGATCAGCCTTTGGTATCGGTGCAGCTTTAGGGATTGGCGAAGTATATTCATTTTTGTTTTTGGCTTTATCCTTCTTAGCCCATCTTTTTTCGTTCCCTTTTT
>JBJFGJ010000133.1:0-13061 GCA_051892575.1 Alloprevotella sp.
GGCACGTACGGTGGTGTGAGAGGTCGGTAAACGTGAAAGTAGGAGATAAACACCTGCAATTAGCGTTTACCTCCTACTCGATTCTTGGATTTTTGGTCTTTCCGACTTTTCGACTCTTAGTCTTTTAGTCTCTTGTGGTATCACATACGCTCGTGGAACGAACGAGAGATGACCTCGAGCTGGTGTTCGCGAGAGAGCTTGATGAAGTTCACTGCGTAACCGCTCACACGGATGGTCAGCTGCGGGTATTTCTCGGGGTGCTCCATGGCGTCCTCAAGCATTTCGCGGTTGAGCACGTTCACGTTGAGGTGGTGGGCACCCTTGGTGAAGTAGCCGTCCATCATGGTCACGAGGTTCTCAACGCGTTCCTCAGGGGTGGGACCGAGCGACTTGGGCACGATAGAGAAGGTGTTTGAAATACCGTCCTGCGAGTCGCGGTAGCGCAGTTTAGACACGCTCGAGAGCGAAGCGATGGCACCATTCTTGTCGCGGCCGTGCATGGGGTTTGCACCCGGAGCGAAAGCCACACCTTTGGCGCGTCCGTCGGGAGTGGCACCGGTCTTCTTGCCATACATCACGTTGGAAGTGATGGTGAGCAGAGAGAGGGTGGGGCGGGCGTTCTTGTAGACGGGCAGCTTCTTGAGTTCTTCGGTGAAGAAGTAGACGAGGTCTACACCGAGGTGGTCTACACGGTCGTCGTTGTTGCCGAAGCAGGGGAACTCACCCTCGATGTCGAAGGCCTCGGTCAGGCCGATGTCATTGCGACGGGCGGTCACCTTGGCATATTTGATGGCCGAGAGAGAGTCGAGGGCGATAGACAGACCGGCGGCGCCATAGGCGATGTTGATGCGCGGGTTGGTGTCTACGAAGGCCATCTGGGCTTTCTCGTAGTAGTATTTGTCGTGCATGTAGTGGATGATGTTCATGGCCTCGTTATAGACGCGGGCAATTTCGGTGAGCACCATCTTGTAGTTTCTCATCACCTCCTCAAAGTTGAGCACGTCGCCGCTCAACACGGGGATGCCTTCCACCATCACCGTACCGGTGTTTTCGCAGCGGCCGCCGTTGATGGCGAGCAAGAGGGCTTTGGCCAGGTTGCAACGGGCGCCGAAGAACTGGATTTGGCGGCCTATGTCCTGGAAAGATACGCAGCAGGCAATGCCATAGTCGTCGCTGTGGCGCACTTCGCGCATCAGTTCGTCGTTTTCATACTGGATGGAGCTGGTGTCTACCGAAACCTTGGCGCAGAAAGCCTTGAAGCCTTCGGGCAGTTCGGGGCTCCACAGCACGGTGAGGTTGGGCTCGGGCGAGGGTCCGAGGTTGTAGAGCGTCTGGAGGAAACGGAACGAAGTCTTCGTCACCTTCGTGCGACCGTCGTTGAAGCGACCGCCGATTGACTCGGTCACCCACGTGGGGTCGCCGGCAAAGATTTCGTTGTAGGAACCCATACGCAGGTGGCGCACCATGCGGAGCTTGATGACGAACTGGTCGATGAGCTCCTGAGCGAAGGTCTCGTCGATGAGGCCGTGCTTGAGGTCGTGCTCAATGTAGATGTCGAGGAATGAAGACACGTTGCCGAGCGACATAGCGGCGCCGTCCTGCTCTTTGACAGCGGCGAGGTAGGCCATATACACCCACTGTACAGCCTCTTGGGCGGTCTGTGCCGGACGGCTCAGGTCGAGACCGTAGATGGTGCCGAGCACCTTGATTTCGTTGAGGGCTTTGATCTGCTCAGCCACCTCTTCGCGCAGACGGATGCGCTCGTCGGTCATCGGGCCGGTCAGGTTTTTGAAGTCTTCTTTCTTGGCTTCGATGAGGCGGTCGATGCCGTAGAGGGCCAGACGGCGGTAGTCGCCGATGATGCGGCCGCGGGCGTAGTTGTCGGGCAGACCGGTGAGGAAGCCCAGTGAGCGGAAGCGGCGGATTTCTTCAGTATAGACGTCAAACACGCCGTCGTTGTGGGTCTTGCGATAGTGGGTGAAGATGTCTTTCACCTTTGGGCTCACCTCAGCGCCGTTTTCGGCACAAGCTTTCTCAACCACCTTGATGCCGCCGAAGGGCTTGATGGCACGGCGGAGCAGTTCGTCGGTCTGCAGACCCACGATGAGCTCATTGTCTTTGTCGATATAGCCTGCTGCGTGAGACGAAATCGTCGATACGGTGTTGGGGTCGAAAGAGCGCACGCCGCCATTGGCACGTTCCTCTTCGAGAGCCTTGAGGCAGACACTCCAAACGCTCAGAGTGCGCTCCGTGGGGCCAACGAGGAAAGAAGCGTCGCCCTCGTAAGGCGTGATATTTTTACGAACGAAGTCGGTGACGTCAATCTTGTTGTTCCAAGAACCTGTGGTAAAGTTTGCGTACAAATCCATAGGATGATAGATTTAAATATGGGGTTAGAAAATATTGTTTTGAAACCTCTTGCCGAAAACGCTCGGTCTCAAACACTTTTGAAACCACGACGAACGCTTTCTGCTAAGCGGGTGCAAAGGTACAAATTTTGAATCTTTCTACCTAATATAACTGCTTAATTTTTAGAGGGAAAACGGCCGCTAATCGTGGCGTTTCCGTGTTTTGGAATGTCGGGTTGGCAATTGCACACTTATTGTGGTGTATGCGCAAAATCTTTCCGTCGTGGCTGTCCTTCAGCTTTTGTCTTTTTCTCTCAATCCATAAATTTTTATCTTCAAGATGAGAGAAAGGGAGTGGCTCGGCGGCTGCTCCCTCTTTGATTTTATGCACATTCTCAACGGATTAGTGCAATACTGCGATAGGGACAGTTTTTCCTGTCCTAAGGCAGGGAAAGACTATCCTTATTCCCGTAATTTCCTTCCCTGATGTCGTCAAAATTCCTCCCCGTTTCCCGATTTTCATCCCCTAACTTTCGATTTCCGCCGTCGCTTGCCGTTCGGAATGTTAAAGTTTGTATACGCGCGTCAAAGAGTACCCCGACGTTTAAACAAGCGCCCAATTTTCTCGTCCGGCCACCCCATTGGGCGGGTAAGTAAAACTTTTTGCCGAAAAACTTGCGAGAATGAAAAAATGTGCCTACTTTTGCAACCGCAAACAAGCACAGCGGCCACCTGCCGCGTGATTGCAGCCCAAAGATGGCGAGATAGCTCAGCTGGTTAGAGCGTCGGATTCATAATCCGAAGGTCAAGGGTTCAAGTCCCTTTCTCGCTACAAATTCTTCATAATTCCCTCATTCCCTTGAGCGTCGCGAGACGATCAAGGGATTTTTTTGTCCCTCCTGTGAGCGGTGTCGGATGGCTCATCCTATCTACAGGAGCATATATAAATATGATGCAGAGCCCGGAGTCCGAGTCCTGCATCATACTGTTTATTCCCGTTGGCCGTTTCTTGCGGTGAATGGGTCTTCTTCTATTTTCACCCCTTCTCCCCTCAATGGGCCGCCGGCCGTGTTTTATGGGTCAGGCGTGCACGTAGGTGCCGATGTTTTCGCCGGCCAGCACGCGACCGAGGTTGCCTACCACGTCCATGTTGAACACATAGATGGGCAGTCCGTTTTCCTTGCACATCGCCGTGGCGGTGACGTCCATCACCTTCAAGCCGCGGCTCAACACCTCGTCGTAGGTGATTTCGTCAAACTTCACGGCGGTGGGGTCTTTCTCGGGGTCGGCTGTGTAGACGCCGTCCACGCGCGTGCCTTTCAGCATCACGTCGGCCTCAATCTCAATGCCGCGCAGCGACGAACCGGTATCGGTGGTGAAATACGGGCTGCCGGTGCCGCAACTCATGATGGCCACTTCGCCACGCTCCATGGCTTCAATGGCTTTCCATTTACTATAAAACTCACCGATGGGCTCCATACGGATGGCCGTGAGCACCCGGCTCTTCACGCCGATGGCCCCCAAGGCCGAACTCAGTGCCAGCGAGTTGATCACGGTGGCACACATACCCATCTGGTCGCCTTTGACGCGGTCGAAGCCCTTGCCGGCGCCGCTCAGTCCGCGGAAGATGTTGCCGCCGCCGATGACGATGCCAATCTGCACGCCCGTGGCCAGTGCGTCTTTAATCTGTGTGGCATATTCGTTGAGTCGTGTCACGTCGATGCCGTGGCCTTGAGCGCCCATCAGGCTCTCGCCGCTGAGTTTCAGAAGAATGCGGTTGAACTTTCTCATAGTGTGTGGAGTGTTTTGTTGTGGATATTGTTGTGATTATTTATGTCAAAAATAGGTCGAGAAGCGACGTCGTCCTTTCTCGCCGTAAAATTACGTCTTTTTTCTAAGAAAAACTCCTGCGGCAGACGCGGCGTAGCAGCACGGCCTGGGTGAGGGAGCGTGTGGCGAGGTAGGCAATGAAGGCCCACCATAGACCCGCGACGTCGGTGGCGAGGAGCGCGTGGGCGGCGAAGAAGACGAGGCAGGCTGTGGCCATGGCCAGCAACATCTCGCGGGTGGCGGCGGCACCGATGAAGAGGCCGTCGAAGATGAAAGCGGCGGCTCCGGCCAAAGGGACGAGACAGACGGCCCACAAGACGGCTTCGGCTGTTGCGCGTACGGCGGTCAGGTCGGTGAGCCAGCCAATCAGGGTGTGGCCGGCCAAGCCGTAAATCGCCGCAAACAGACACGCCAGCAGGGCCGCCAATCGCAGCAGTCTCCGGGTGAGGGCGTCAAAGCCGCGTCTGTGGCGCGCGCCGACGTATTTGCCGCCCAGGGCCTCGCCGGCATAGGCAAAGCCGTCCATGAAATAAGAGAAAAAGATGAAAAACTGCATGAGCAGCGTGTTGGCAGCCAGAGCGGTCTCTCCAAGTGCCGACGAGAAAGCCGTGAAACACGTGGTGACGGCCACCAGACAGAGCGTGCGGAAAAAGATGTCGGTGTTGATGCGGAAAAATCGCCACAGCGCGCCTCGCGTGAAAGTGCAGCGAGCGATGAGGTGGCGCCACCTCACGCCGTGGCGCCGGCCGAGCATGGTGAGCAGTAGCCCCACGCCGACATACTGAGCCACAAGAGTGCCTGTGGCCACGCCGCTCACGCCCATGTGCAGGCCGAAAACCAGCACGAGACTGACGCCCACGTTGACCACGTTTTGCGTGATGGCTGCCACCATCGGACTGACGGCGTCTTGCATCCCCAGCAGCCAGCCGTTAAGGCTGAACTGTGCCATCATGGCCGGTGCGCCCCAGATGAGTATGGAGAAATAGGCGTGGGTGAGACCTTCGGTTTGCGGGGTGGTTTCCACAAATGTCATGGCCAGGGCAAAAACGGGACGTTGCAAGCAGAAGAAAACTACGGCCAAGGCAAGACCCAGGCAGAGTGAGCGCGCCAGCAGGCGGTGTGCTTCGTCGGTTTGCCGTGCCCCGTAGGCCTGTGCGGTGAGACTGCCCGTGCCCATACGCAGAAAGTTGCAGAGCCAATAGACCATATTGAAAATCATTCCGCCCAAGGCAATGGCCGCCATGGCCGCCGCCGAACCGAGATGGCCGGTAATGGCCGTGTCGGCCAGACCGAGCAAGGGCACCGTGAGATTAGACACGATGCTGGGCAGGGCTATTCGGGCAATGGGGGAGTGTTTCACGGGAAAGGGTGGGTGAGTGAAAGAAGGTTCTGTCCGGCTGATACATATATATATTATAGGAGTTGGCGCACCTCCTTGAAGGCGTAGTGGCGCAGGGTGCCTTGGCGGTCGCGCAGGATGAGGGTGCCAATGGGCGCCACACCGATGATTTCAGCCTCAAAGCGGCCACGGGCGTCGGCATAGGCGTAAAAGCCTTCTCGGTGATAGAGCCGGCTGAGATAGAGCGCGTGGATGGCCGCTTCGTCGTGGCGTTGCAGGCAGCGGTAGAGGTGGTCAAAGTGCCGGCAGATAGCGACCATCAGTGCGGCGCGGTCGTGTCGCCGGCCGGTGATTTGGCAGAGCGAAACGGGATTGGGCGCATCGCTTTTGAAATCGGTTTGGTTCACGTTGAGGCCCACTCCCGAGATGGTTTGGGCTATGGTGGTGCCGCTCAGGTCGTGTTCGAGCAGCATACCGCCTATTTTCCGGTCGCGCCAATAGAGGTCATTGGGCCACTTCACACTGAAGTCTTCGCCGTGAGCGTCTAAGGCGAGGGCCACGGCGAGGGCCTGTATTTCTGACAAAAGGAACTGCCGGTCGGCCATGAGGAAGCGGGGCCGGCATCTGAGACCAAAGAGCAGGTTGGCCCCGCACTCGGCCTCCCACGACGAGCCCCGTTGGCCCCGTCCGGCCGTCTGGAAGTCGGTCGTGGCCAGCACGAAGTCCACGCCTTCGGCCGCCGTCTCCTCCCGCTTGAGGGCGAGCATCAGACTGTCGGTCTCGGCCAGGTGGATGTGGCGCCAGCCCTCGGGCAAGTCATTGGAGAGCTGCATAGGCCTGTTGGGTTTTCTTGGGGAGCTTTTTGAGCACTTCTGCGAGCGAGTGGTCGATGAGCCGGAATATGAGTGCGTCGTCCACGTCGCAGTCAAAACACACCTCGTTCCAGTAGCGCTTGTTCCAATGCCAGGCCGGCCTGATGCCGCTGTATTGCTCGCGGAGCTGTGAGGCATATTCTGCGTCACACTTCACCACGACGAGGTCGGGCCGCTCAAGGTCGATGCAGGCAAAAATCTTGTCGTAGACTCTGAACAAGACCGTGTCGGGCCCGAAAGCCGTGTCTTCGGTGGCCAATGGTTTGGCGAGGCAATAGTCTCTGATGGTTTCGATATTCATATTATAATAGGGCTTCAATGCCGGCTTCTCACGCCTTCGGGCGTAAAGGCATTGACGTAGTGCTTTATTTCAAAAGGTGGCCTGTGGCCCGTGAGCGTGATGATGTCAAACCGATAAGGGCGGTCGAGTTTGTTCAGACCCATATAATAGGCGGCTGCTGCGACGAGATTGGCTTGCTTGTCGTGGTCCACTGCTTTGACGGCGTCCTCAACAGCCTCGCTGCCACGCGTTTTCACCTCCACAAACACCACTTCGCCAAAGTAGTCGGCTATGATGTCTATCTCGAGATGGCCCACGCGCCAGTTGCGCGCCAGCAGGCTGTAGCCCTGTTCGGCCAGATAGCGGCAGGCCTGTTGTTCGCCTATGAGGCCGAGTTCGTTGTGTTGTGCCATAGGGGAGGGGTGTGACGGTGGAAAGTCTGAAGGCTGTGGCGGTTATTGGCGTTTGCTTTTGAAAAAAGTCTTCATCAGTTCGGCACATTCGGCCTCGAGCACACCGGCTGTGACCTGTGTCTTGGGGTGAAGGGCGTGAGGCGCAAAAGCCTGGAAACCGCGTTTGGGGTCGGCGGCGCCATAGACCACGCGGCCCATCTGCGACCAACCGATGGCGCCGGCGCACATCACGCAAGGCTCCACCGTGACATAGAGCGTGCACGTGTCGAGGTATTTGCCGCCGAGGGCATTGGCTGCCGCCGTGATGGCTTGCATTTCGGCATGGGCCGTGACGTCGTTGAGCGTCTCGGTGAGGTTGTGGGCACGGGCAATGATGCGGTCGCGACAGACCACCACCGCGCCCACCGGCACTTCGTCGGCGTCGAAAGCCGCTTGGGCTTCGGCCAGTGCCCGTCGCATGTAATCTTCGTCGGTCATGGGTTGAGTCCTTTTAAACTGAGAGCAATGCGACCGCGCTCTTCGTCCACGCCAATCACCTTCACGGTGAGTTGTTGCTGCAAGTGCACCACCTCGAGCGGGTCTTTGACATAATGGTCGGCGAGTTGCGACACGTGGATGAGGCCTTTGGTCTTGATGCCGATGTCGACAAAGCAACCGAATTGCGTGATGTTGCTCACGATGCCGGGCAGCAACATACCCACCTCGACGTCGGCGATGTCGTGGATGCGCGAGTCAAAGGCAAAGGCCTCGGCGTGGCCTCGAGGGTCGCGTCCGGGGCGGTCGAGTTCGGCCATAATGTCTTGAAGCGTCGGCATGCCCACCTGGTCGTCGACATACCGTTTGAGGTCGATGGCGTGACGCACGGCCGGGTCGGCAATCAGCGTGTCGATGTTGCAACCCTTGTCTCGGGCCATCTGCTCCACGAGTTTGTAGCGCTCGGGATGCACGGCCGTGTTGTCGAGCGGGTTGGAGCCGCCGCAGATGCGCAAGAAACCCGCACATTGCTCAAAGGCCTTGGCGCCCAGCCGCGGCACGTCGAGCAGTTGGCGGCGGGTGGTGAAGGCTCCGTGCTCGGCACGATAGTCCACAATGTTTTGGGCCAGGGCCGGACCGAGTCCGGAAACGTAGGTGAGCAGGTGTTTGCTCGCTGTGTTGAGGTTGATGCCCACGGTGTTGACGCAAAGCGAAACGGTGCGGTCGAGCGTCTTTTTCAGCTCGCTCTGATCCACGTCGTGCTGGTATTGCCCCACACCGATAGACTTGGGGTCAATCTTGACCAACTCGGCCAGCGGGTCGGCCAGTCGGCGACCGATGCTCACGGCACCGCGCACGGTGACGTCCTGGTCGGGAAATTCCTCGCGGGCCACAGCCGAGGCCGAATACACCGAAGCCCCGTCTTCGCTCACCAGAAAGACGTCGACGCCCTCCAGACGTGCCTCTTTGACGAGGGCTTCTGTTTCGCGTCCGGCGGTGCCTCCACCCACGGCTACGGCTTCGATGGCGAAGCGGTCGGCCAACTGGGCCACGCGGCACACCGACCGACCCCACTCGCGGCGTGGCTCGTGGGGGAAGATGGTTTCGTGGTGAAGCAGATTGCCTTGTGCGTCGAGACACACCAATTTGCAGCCCGTGCGGAAGCCCGGGTCGATGCCCATGATGCGTTTCTGTCCCAGTGGAGCCGCCAGGAGCAGTTGGCGCAAGTTTTCGGCAAACACGCTGATGGCGGCCTCGTCGGCTTTGGCCTTGCTCTCGGCCGCCGCCTCGTTTTCAATCGACGGTTTGAGCAGGCGCTTGTAGGCGTCGTCGACGGCCTCCTCCATTTGGTGTGCCGTGGATGATTGCGGGTAAACGTAATGTTTCTTGAGGCGTTGCAAACACTCGTCTTCGTTTGCCGGAGAGATGTCTACGCGCAGGTAGCCTTCGGCCTCGCCCCGGCGCATGGCCAGCAGGCGGTGGGACGAACAGCGGCGCAGCGGCTCGCTCCAGTCGAAGTAGTCGCGGTATTTTCCCGCCTCGCCCATTTTAGACTTCACCACCTTCGACGTGATGACGGCCGAGCGCCTGAAGGCACTTCTCACCGTCTGTCGCGTCTGTTCGTTCTCGTTGATGCGCTCGGCGATGATGTCTCTTGCCCCTTGCAGCGCTGCTTCAGCGTCGGGCACCTCGTCGGTCACAAACTTGCCGGCTTCGGTCTCTGGAGCGTTCTTTTGTCGCCGCATGAGCCAGTCGGCAAGAGGTTCGAGTCCCTTTTGTCGGGCCGCCTCGGCGCGTGTTTTTCGTTTGGGTTTGAAAGGGAGATAGAGGTCTTCGAGCGCATTGGCTTCTTCGCAGGCCTCTAAGCGCTCACGCAGTTCGTCGGTGAGTTTGCCCTGCGCCTCAATCGTGTCGATGATGTAGGCTTTTCGTCGCTCAAACTCCGTGAGTTGGTCGTTGAGGTCGTTGATTTGGGCAATCTGCACCTCGTTGAGACCGCCGGTGGCCTCTTTGCGGTAGCGGCTGATGAAGGGGATGGTGGCCCCCTCGGCCAGCAGGTTGACCGTGGCCTCCACCTGGCGCTGCGTGAGTCCCAGACGGGAGGCTATGATGTGGCTGATTTCCATGGCTGAAGGTGATGTGGGGTGGTTGAAATGTCTTTGTCTGACTTCAAAGTTAGACATTCTGCGCCAGCCGTGGCTTGTTTTTCTGAAAAATCACGTTTTGCCGGCGCCAAATCGCCACTGCGGAAGTTCAAAAAGGCCGGTCGGACGTGACAAAACAGAGACGAAAAATGCCGAGTCTTTTCAGGCAGTTCCCGAAATAGGCAGAAAAACGACGGCAAAAAGGGAAAAACAGCCTTTCAAATACCAGAAAATGCCTTCTTCCCATTTTCGGAACGACGGGAATAGGGCCGGTTTTTCCTGCCATAAGCCCCGTCGAAACTGTCCTTATCGCCGTAAGACGCTGAAACACAAAAAAAGAGGCCGTATGGCCTCCTCCTTCTTCTGTCCTTACCCAAAGATAGCGCCAAAACGCGGAAAGAAAAAAGACACAAAGGCGCCGCCGTGCCTTTCTGCCACAGCCGCCGGCAGCCATGCCACCGCCACATTCTCGTCGCCGCGACAGTCCGTCGGGCCGGCTGAGCGCATTTTTTACATTTTGTCATAGATTTGACATAAAACGATACACCGCCATACAAATTCTTTTTGTTAATTTTGCACCATACTATAAACTCATTTTATCACTCTTATATGGAACTCGTTGAACAACTTATTTCTCGGGCCAAGGCCGACAAGCAATGCATCGTCTTGCCCGAAGGTACGGAAGAACGCACCCTCAAAGCAGCCAATCAAATCCTGACCGACGGCGTGGCCGACCTGATTTTGATTGGTAACCCCGACGAAATCCATGCCCTCGCCAAAGAGTGGGGACTTGGCAACATCGGCAAAGCCACCATTATCGACCCCGAAAATAACCCTAAGGCCGAAGAATATGCCCAGCTGCTCTGCGAACTGCGCAAGAAAAAAGGCATGACCATCGAAGAGGCACGAAAAAAAGTGCTTGACCCGCTCTATCTGGGCTGCCTCATCATCAAAAACGGCGAAGCCGACGGACAGCTGGCCGGTGCACGCAACACCACCGGCGACGTGCTCCGTCCCGCCCTTCAAATCATCAAGACCGCCCCGGGCATTACCTGTGTGAGCGGAGCCATGTTGCTGCTCACCCACGCGCCTGAGTGCGGCGACAACGGCGTGCTCGTGATGGGCGACGTGGCCGTGACGCCTGTGCCCGACGCCAACCAGCTGGCACAAATCGCCATTTGCACCGCCCGCACCGCCAAGGCCGTGGCAGGCATTGAGCCCCGCGTGGCCATGTTGAGCTTCTCAACCAAAGGCTCTGCCAAACACGAAGTGGTGGACAAGGTGGTCGAGGCTTTCGGCATTGCCAAAGAGATGGACCCCGCCCTTGTCATCGACGGCGAGTTGCAGGCCGACGCCGCTCTCGTGCCGGCTGTGGGCGCCTCGAAAGCTCCCGGCAGCCCCATTGCCGGTAAGGCCAACGTCCTTGTCGTGCCCAGCCTCGAGGTGGGCAATATCGGCTACAAGCTCGTGCAGCGTCTGGGCCACGCCACCGCTGTGGGTCCCATCCTTCAGGGTATTGCCCGTCCCGTCAACGACCTCTCGCGCGGCTGCTCCATTGACGACGTCTACAAGATGATAGCCATCACCGCCAACCAAGCCATTGCCGCCAAAGCCGGCTGCTAATCCATAATCACCACAATACGCCAAACAAACAATGAAAATATTGGTCATCAACTGCGGTAGCAGTTCTATCAAATACAAACTCTATGAAATGGACGACAAGAGCGTGCTCGCTGCCGGAGGTATCGAGAAAATCGGTCTTGAAGGTTCTTTCCTGAAAACAAAAGTCAACGGCGAAACCAAAATCATAGAGTCGCCGTGCCCCACCCACACCGAGGGCATCAAACTCATGTTCGACACCCTGCTCAATCCCACCTACGGCGCCATCAAAAGCCTCGACGAAATCTCGGCAGCCGGTCACCGCATCGTGGCCGGTGGTCGCTTCACCAAGAGCCAGGTCGTGACTGACGCCATGCTTGAGGAGTGGAAACAATATATGGAGCTGGCTCCCCTGCACAGCGAGGCACACCTCAAGGGCTATGTGGCCGTGAAGCAGATGTTGCCCCAACTGCCGCAGGTCTTTGTCTTCGACACGGCTTTCCATCAGACCATGCCGGCCGAAGCCTATATGTATGCCGTGCCTTATAAGTATTACGAAAACAACAATATCCGCCGCTGGGGCGCTCACGGCACCAGCCACCGTTTCGTCTCTGCCCGTGTGTGCGAGTTCTTGGGTTGCGACCCCAAGGCCACGCGCATCATCACCTGCCACATTGGCAACGGCGCCTCTGTGTCGGCTGTGAAAAACGGCGAGTGTGTAGACACCTCCATGGGCCTCACCCCGCTCGAAGGACTCATGATGGGCACGCGCTCGGGCGACGTTGACCCCTCGGCTGTGTTAAGCATCATGAAGAAAGAAGGCCTCAACCCCGACCAGATGAGCGACCTGCTCAACAAAGAGAGCGGTGTGAAGGGCATCAGCGGCGTGTCGAGCGACATCCGCGAAGTCGAAGAAGCCATCAAACAGGGTAATGAGCGTGCCGCTCTGGCTCTCAAGATGTATGCCTATCGCATCAAGAAATACATCGGTGCCTATACCGCCGCCATGGGTGGCGTCGACGTCGTGGTGTTCACCGCCGGCGTGGGCGAGCACCAATGGGACATCCGTCAGAACGCCGCCGGCGGACTCGAATGTCTCGGCATCAAACTCGACAAAGAGAAAAACAAGAAGAACTTTGGCGAGGAAGAAATCATCTCTACCGCCGACAGCCCCGTCAAAGTGGTGGTCGTGCCCACGGACGAAGAGCTCCTCATCGCCTCAGACACCCTCGAACTGGTGTCTTGAAATAAGACGCCCATCTATTCATTGAGCACTCCTATTTAATATATAGGGGTGTCTCAATGTCTTTTTCAACACAGACAAAACCTGACCAAACACCACAACTATGAACGAGCAACAACTGCCGGACCATCGCCCTCTGCCGCCATTGCCCGACACGACAACGCCGTCGGCTCTACCGCCGCTGCCTGATACCGCCGATACGGCCGACATCAACGACGAAGAAGGCGAAATACAAGCCTTCGACAATCCGCCTATGCGCAACGTCGGTTTGTTTGCCCGGCCGTTTTCCTTCCGCGGCCGCATCACACGTCTGGAGTTTCTCCTGTCTCATTTGGTCTTTGCCTTGCTCGGCCTCGTGGGGTATATGGCCACGGTCTATACCGAACTGGCTACGCTCTGGGTAGGACAAGAGGCGGCCCAAACCGTCCACCACCGCATCATGTTGGGCGCATTGGCCGTGGCCTGCTGGGTCTATACAGCCCAAGGCATCAAGCGCTCACACGACACCGGCAAGACGGG
>JBJFGJ010000134.1:0-3146 GCA_051892575.1 Alloprevotella sp.
CAAATTAAAACAAGTTTTATTTGTCTTTGCTCTCATTTGCACTAACTCTCGCCTGACGGCGCAAGTTAGGCGGCGGCTCGGCAAAGCCAAATTAAAACAAGTTTTATTTGTCTTTGCACTCGCCTTGCACTAACTTTGCAAACCAACGGAAAGACACTCCGCCTACGACCACTCATCTATGAAAGAATTTATACAAAGCGAGGCCAAGGCCGAAACCGCCGTGCTCGTGGCCCTCATCACCAAAACACAAGACGAACGCAAGACGGATGAATATCTCGACGAACTGGAATTTCTCGCCGAGACGGCCGGCGCAGTCACCGTCAAACGCTTCACCCAACGACTCGACGGCCCCAGCTCCGTCACCTACGTGGGCAAAGGCAAACTCGAAGAAATACGCGCCTACATCGAGGCCGAAGAAGAGGCCGAAAGAGAAGTCGGTATGGTCATCTTCGACGACGAACTATCGGCCAAACAGCTGCGCAACATCGAGCGCGAACTGAAAGTAAAAATCCTCGACCGCACGTCGCTCATCCTCGACATCTTCGCCATGCGCGCACAGACGGCCAACGCCAAAACCCAAGTCGAACTGGCCCAATACCGCTATATGCTGCCGCGACTGCAACGCCTCTGGACCCACCTTGAGCGCCAAGGCGGCGGTTCGGGTGGCGGTGGCGGAAAAGGCTCCGTAGGTCTGCGCGGCCCGGGCGAAACCCAGTTGGAAATGGACCGCCGCATTATCCTCAACCGCATGTCGCTGCTCAAAACCCGACTGGCCGACATCGAGCGGCAGAAAAACACCCAACGCAAAAACCGTGGGCGCCTCATCCGTGTGGCCCTCGTGGGCTATACCAACGTGGGCAAATCAACCCTCATTAACCTGCTGGCCAAAAGCGAAGTCTTTGCCGAAAACAAACTCTTTGCCACACTCGACACCACCGTGCGCAAAGTCATCATCTCCAACCTGCCCTTCCTCCTGGCCGACACCGTAGGCTTCATCCGCAAGCTCCCCACCGACCTCGTCGAGTCGTTCAAAAGCACCCTCGACGAAGTGCGCGAAGCCGACCTGCTCATCCACGTCATCGACGTGTCTCACCCCGACTTCGAGGAGCAAATCTCCGTGGTCAACAAGACCCTTCTCGACCTCGGATGTTCAGACAAGCCTCAACTGCTCGTCTTCAACAAAGTCGACGCCTACAGTTGGACCGAAAAGGCCGAAGACGATCTCACGCCCATGACGCGCGAAAACATCTCGCTCGAAAAGCTCCAAAACACCTGGATGGCCCGTGCCGGCGCCGACTGCATCTTCATCTCGGCCCGCGAGCGGCAAGGCATCGACGAACTCAAGGCACTCATCTACGACCGCGTGCGCCAGCTCCATGTGCAGAAATACCCCTACAACGATTTCCTCTTCCAAAACTACGACGAAAACGGCGAGGCGTTGTAACGGCACAAAGCATCGAAACCGGACCCATATTTGCATATATGGTATATATGATATATATTTGCAGCACATAATCATAATCCATATGATAACAACAACCATTCCAACCAAGAAGAAGCTCATCGACCTGAAAGACGACACTTTCAAGGCCTTGTCTGTTATGGCTGTTCAGCGTGGCACGAACCTCAAGAAATTCATCGAGAACATTCTTGATCGCGTGGCGGACGATTATGACGACAAACTCCTGTATGATTATTTGTCGAAGACAGAGCCTAAGGGCAAGCAGCCGTTGTCTGACTCCGAACAAGCAGAGTTTGAGAACTGGTTGGGCGTATGAAAGTTGGATATTCCAAGCAGTTTGAGAAATCTGTCCGGAAACTATCCGGTAAGACGCTTGACTCTGTCCGACGTGTTATCATTGAAGTCAAAAACGCCAATAATCTCAGACAGATAACCGACTGCAAGCAACTCATCGGATACAAAAACGTTTAGCGTATCCGAATAGGCGATTACCGCGCGTTCTTCACTCTCCACCTTGCCATTGTTGACGACATCGTTTTCTTCGAATATCTCGTCAGCCGAGGCAAGGCCTATGGCAAGAAAATGGAGGAAGCCTTAAAACGTATTGATCAATAATCACGAAAGCCAAGACAAAAAATGCGGCATTGCTCACCCCATGAGAGAGTGGCAATGCCGCATAATTGTTTTTGTGGATAGGAAGATGGCGGGCCGTCGAGCCGTCAGCCCACGCCACGCCCCACAGACGCCGGCTGGCGCAGGTGTTCCCAGACCGAGCGCCAGAAGACCTTATAGAAAGGTTCGCCAGCCAGTCGGCACACCTTGCGACGCGACCAGAAACGTTGCCATTTGCGCCGCACCAGGCCACCTTCTTTGGGACGGGTTTCAAGCAATCCCTCAATGTCAGCCTTCAGCAGGCAGGCATCAGCCGAAAGCTTCTCTGTACCGCTCACGCCTTCGCCCAAGAACCAACGTCCCACGTCGTAGACCGCCCGGCCGAAGCGAGCCAAACCATATCGGGCCAATTCAGCCTCCACAGGTACAGCCCCTCCGGTGGCCAGCCAAGCGTCGACAATGTGACGCCAGATGATGCCTTCGCTTTTGAAATGATTGGCCGCATGAGCCGTCAGAAACAAAGCGTCGAAGGCGGCAAGCGGACAAATCAATTCGTCACGGCCAAAAAGCGGCCGGCCCTCGGCAGCCAACTGCGCCAGACGCACATTCAGATGGCGGTGCGGCCGGAGAAGCACAGACGTCACAAACTCCCGGTGCACCTCAAACGTCACGCCGCGAAACACCATCTCAATATGCTTAGGCGAGTCCACGCCCACCTCGGCGCCAAGCGATTTCATCAAATCACGCACCGCCTCGGCCGAACCGCCAAGAGGCCACACGTCCACATCGCCACATTCACGATGAGCCGGCACCCGATACCTTTCAGCCACCGATGCCCCCTTCATCACCACCAGCCGTATGCCCGTGCCGGCCAAAGCCTCGGCAAGCGCCAGCAAAGCCGCCTTATGGGAAGCATAGCGCCGTTCGGCCATCATCGTGTGACCATACCAGCGCAACTTTACCTCCTTAGGCACATCGGCCCTACCCTCTTCCACCAAGCGGCTCAAGCCGTCCCAGGCCACAGCCGCCAATCCGTGGGCGGCGGCATAGCGATAAGCCAGAGTCCATTCGC
>JBJFGJ010000135.1:0-12678 GCA_051892575.1 Alloprevotella sp.
CTCTCAGAACGACTTAAAATCTTTGGATTTTGAGTCGTTTTTATTTTTGTGCGTGTTTGTCGGCAAGCGATAAAAGCAGCAGCTTGTTGAAGGCGAGGCGGTAAGTTTTTGGGTGTTATGGATTTGCGGTTAGGCTTTTTCTCCCTACATTTGCTAAGCAAATCCATATTGTCTTAATTTTTATTGCATTATGAAATCAAGCACTATAATTAAAGAGAACGCCTCCAGCCTATTGCTGACAGGCGGTAGTGTGGTCGACGTGGCCACAGGACGGTTGCGCGAAGCTGACGTATTGATAAGGAACGGCCGCATAGAGACGATTGGAAGTCCGATTACCGATCCGGCAGATGCCGCGATAGACTGCAGCGGACGGGTGATTACGGCGGGGTTTGTAGACGCCCACGTCCACATTGAGTCGAGTATGGTATTGCCGCAGGCGTTTGGCGAAGCTGTTTTGCCGCACGGCACCACCACGGTGATTGCCGATCCCCACGAGGCGGTGAATGTGGGCGGTGCGGCGGCGCTTGATGTGTTTCTCGAAGAGGCCCGGCTGTCGCCGGCCGACGTCTTCACGGTGGTGCCCTCGAGCGTTCCGGCCACACCTTTCGACACCAACGGAGCCGGCGAATTTACGGCCGATGACATGAAGCCATACGTCTGTCGCGACGACGTGGTGGGACTGGGCGAGGTGATGTGTTTCGTGGACGTGAAAAACAAGCGAAGGGAGATTTTGGACAAAATAGATCTTTTCAAAGACAAGACCATCGACGGCCACACGGCGGGTATGCCCGAAGAGTGGGTTGAAGAATATGCGGCAGCCGGCGTGGAGAACGACCACGAATGTGTGTCGGCCGAGGCGCTCCTCCACCGTTATGCCTGCGGCATGAACATCTACGTGCGCGAAGGCAGTGCGGCGCGCAATGCAAGCGAACTGCTCACGGCGGTCAAGACTCACGGACTCGACACCGGGCGTTTCGCCTTCTGCACCGACGACAAGCATCTGGCCACGATTGCCCGCGAAGGACACATCTCTTATATTGTGCGCATGGCGCTGGCCATGGGTTTCAGTTGGCCCGAGGTGGCCCGGATGGCTTCAGACAATGCCTGCCGTTATTATGGGCTGAAAGACAGAGGGCGCATAGCAGAGGGCTATCGGGCCGACATCGTGGTGACCGACCCTGCCTGCCAACACATCGACTGGGTGATTAAAGACGGCAGAATGGTAGCTCAAAATCAAAGGGTTCTTCCGGGCGTCTCTCATCATAAAGAAGTGCGACGGTTTGAAAACACAGTAAAGTTCCGCACGCTCTCACCCGAAGACTTCACCCTACCCGACCGACTTCGCCACGTGGCATTGGAACTCACCGAGGGCCAACTGCTCACCAACTTGAAACATCTCGAAGGCGACGAATGGCGCGGTCTGCCACTCCTGGCCACCATCGAGCGCCACGGGCGTAACGGCAATATGGCAGTTTGCCTGCTCGAAGGTTATGGCATCAAGGGCGGCGCGGTGGCCACGAGCGTCTCTCACGACTCCCACAACGTGGTGTGTGCCGGCGACAATCCCGAAGATATGGCCGTAGCCACCAATGCCTTGCGCGATATGGGCGGCGGATATGTGGTGGCTTCGGGCGGCCGCGTAGTGGCTTCTTTGGCTTTGCCGGCTTTCGGATTGATGGCTACTGGGGATGCCGACACAGTGGCCGGGCGCATCAGCCTGCTGGAGACGGCGGCTCATCGGTTGGGCGTCAACCAGGGAATCGACCCGTTTATCACGCTCTCGTTTGTGGCCCTGCCCGTCATCCCATTTGTGCGCCTGCTCGACACGGGCCTTTTCCTCACCGACACGCAGAAATTTCTTTGAAAAACAGGAGCCGACAAGAGTTTTTGGGGCTTTATCACGTTTTTGTGTGGACTACGCAAATAGATTGCACAATGACTGCGTAGTTTTGCACACAGAGTCACCGCAGCAACTCTGCGGCGTATCAGTTTCTTCGGTCTTATCTTAACCTTATCTCTCCATGCCGGCGAATAAAAACGCTTTAATCCGCTACAAAACAATAGACAACTGCCTCAGCAACCGTTACCGTCGCTGGACCATAGACGACTTGGTGGAGGCGTGCAGCGAGGCGCTCTACGACTGCGAAGGCATCAGCCGCGGCGTGAGTGTGCGCACGGTGCAGGCCGACTTGCAGATGATGCGCTCTGACAAGCTGGGTTATAATGCGCCCATAGAGGTCTATGACCACAAATATTATCGCTATGCCGACCCCGACTACAGCATCACGGCCATGCCGCTGTCGAAAAACGACCTCGAGGGTCTGCGTGAGGCAGTCGATATGTTGCGGCAACTGCAAGACTTCGACCAGTTTGTGGAATTGAGCGACGTGGTGAGCCGGCTGGAAGAGAAACTCGCACTCACAGGCAAGACAAAACACCCAATCGTGCATTTCGACAATGTGCCCAACCTGAAAGGACTGAAATGGCTGGGGACGCTCTATGCCCACATCCGCCACCGCCAGACGCTGTGCATTGCCTATCAGTCGTTCACGGCCCACGAACCTCACGAGTTTGTCATCTGCCCCCACCTGCTCAAGGAGTTTCGCAACCGCTGGTTTCTCTATGGTTCGCGGCAAAAAGACCTGCAACTCTACAACCTTGCGCTCGATCGCATCATCGACATACGGCCCTCAGACAGCCCCTATCGCGACAACCCGAACTTCGACCCGACACATTTCTTTGACGACGTCATCGGGGTGACCAAGAATTTTGGACTCAAGCCTCAACTCATCAAAATATGGACCACGGCCGAGCAGAGCGACTATATCCTGACCAAGCCCATACATCCCTCACAGCGCCTGCTGACTCGGGGCAAGGACGGGAGCTGCGTGTTTGAAATTCAGGTGATAGTGAATGTTGAACTTTATTCGGTCTTGATGTCGTATGGACCCGGGGTGAAGGTGATGTCTCCGCGGTTTGTGGCCCGGCATATGAGAGACAGGCTGAGCGAGGCCTGCAAGATGTATGATGAATGAAGAAGGGGAGAATGGTTTGAACGAACAGACGGGAAAGAAGAAGCGGCCCGGCCTTGCTTGCTTTTCAAAGGCAAGTGGCCGGGTCGCTTTATTGTATCGTAGTCCTAAAAGCAAGTTTACTGGAAATAGACGCGCTTCACACGGTCTGAAACTGACGTGAGCACCTCATAGGGGATGGTTTCGAGCAGGTCGCTCAAGACTGTGACGGGCAGATGGTCGCCAAAGATTTCGACGGTGTCGCCCTCGTGGCAGTCAATGCCGGTGACGTCTATCATACACACATCCATACAGATGTTGCCCACATACGGAGCCTTCTCGCCGCCCACGAGGCAGTAGCCGCGGCGGTTGCCCAGTCGGCGGTCAAGGCCGTCGGCGTAGCCAATGGGAATGGCGGCAATGCGCGACGGTCGGTCGGTGAAGGTGCGGCGCGAATAGCCTATGCTGTCGCCGGCGGCCACGTCGCGTATCTGGAGAATGGTGGTCTTGAGCGTAGTGACGTTGTGGAGCACGCGGTTGTCGATGGGGTCAACGCCATAGAGGCCCAGGCCGAGGCGCACCATGTCGAGTTGGCGTTCGGGGAAACGCTCAATGGCGGCACTGTTGCAGATGTGTCGCAGAATGTGGTGGGGCCAGGCGTGAACAATCTGCAGAGAAGCCTCGTCGAAGAGCCGGAACTGCTCGGCCGAGAACGCGTCAAAGTCGGGCGAGTCACTGCCCACAAAATGCGAGAACACCGAGCGCGGCATCAGCGCCGACTGATGGTGCAGACGGTCGATGAGTTGGGCGATGTCGGTTTTGGGATTGAAGCCCAACCGGTGCATACCGGTGTCGAGTTTAATGTGAATGGGGAAACCTTGTATGCCTTCACGCTCGGCGGCCTTGATGAGGGCTTCGAGCAGGGTGAAATTATAGACTTCGGGTTCGAGACGGTGTTCAAACAGCGTTCGGAACGACGACATCTCGGGATTCATCACTATGATGCTGCCCGTGATACCGGCTTCGCGCAGCGCCACACCTTCGTCGGCCACGGCCACAGCCAGACAGTCCACACCGCGGTCTTGCAGTGTCCGCGCCACTTCCACGCTGCCGGAACCATAGGCCGAGGCCTTGACCATACATGTCATCTTGGTTTCCGGGCGCAGGTGTGAGCGATAGAAGTTGAGGTTGTCGGCAATGGCGCCAAGGTTCACCTCGAGAATGGTCTCGTGCACCTTGAGCGAGAGCCGGTCGGTGATGCGTTCAAATCCGGCTGAGCGTGCTCCCTTCACCAGCACGGTGCAACCGCTCAAGCGGTCGGGCAGACCGTCGGCAATGAGCGCGTCGACGTCGGCAAAAAAGGCTTTTTCTTTCATTCCCTCAAAACAGTGGCGGGCGCGGCAAATTTCCGGTCCCACACCCACAAGCAAGTCGATGCCCCTGGCCTGTACCATTTCGGCTACTTTGGCATAGAGTTCGTCAGTGGGCAGGCCGGTCTGGAGGATGTCTGAAACGATGAGCACACGCCGGGCGGCCCGACGGCGGCTCACGAAATCGAGCGCAATGTCGAGCGAGTTGACGTCGGAGTTGTAGGCGTCATCGATGATGGTGCAGCCGCGCTGGCCGCTCTTCACCTCGAGTCGCATGGCCAGATGTTCGAGCAAGGGCATACGCTCGGCGATGACTTCGGCCGGAAGTCCCAGACAGAGGGCCATGGTGAGACAGTGCAGGCAGTTGGTGAGTGAAGCCTCGTCGGCAAAAGGAATTTGGAGTGTCTGTTCTTGGCCTCCCCAGACATACGTCACGTCGGTGCGCCCATTGGCTTTATTCAGCGTCTTGACGTACAGCGGGGCCGAAGGATTAATTCTCGACCAAGCCATACGCTTGCCCTTAAATCCGGCGTCGGTCACACAGGCTCCGATGAGCGGGTCGTCGGCATCGTAGACCAAGACGTCACTGTCTTTGAAGAGACAGAGTTTTTCGAGACACTTTTCGCGCATCGAACTGAAGTTTTCCTGATGGGCCTGCCCCAAGTTCGTCATCACGCCCATCGTGGGCTGGATGATGTCTCTTAGGGCTGCCATCTCGCCGGGCTTGGAAATGCCGGCTTCAAAGAGGGCCACCTGCGTCTGGTCACCCATGAGCCACACCGAAAGCGGCACACCCACCTGCGAGTTGTAAGAGCGCGGCGAGCGGGTCACGGTCATGGCGGGCGACAGCAGGGCATAGAGCCACTCCTTCACCTCGGTCTTGCCGTTTGACCCCGTCACGCCCACCACGGGCACGTCATATTCTTCACGATGACGCTCGGCGAGTCGCTGCAAAGCCTTGAGCGGACTCACCACCACAAGGAAATTGGCCTCGGGACATGACTGGAGAAGCCCTTCGGGCAAGTCGGCCACCACGAAGTTTCTCACACCGCGTCGGTAGAGGTCGGGGATGAACTTCACGGGGTTTTGCCGCGGCGAAGGTATGGCAAAAAAGAGTGTGCTTTCGGGGAATGCGAGCGAGCGGCTGTCTGTGAGCAGGAAGCGGATGTGGCAGTCGGTCTCGCCATAGCGGTGCGCGCCTATCAGGGTGGTGACCTTCTCGATATGATAACAAGGACCTAACATGAGATGGTAATTGTAGAAAAATTTACCTTATATATAATATGGTGTGGCGACGACGTGGGTCATCGCCCGTCTGAATTGCAAAGTTATGAAAAACCGCCGCCGGGTGTATAGGTGTGACGGCAAAAAAACGGCAGAGTTTTGTATTTTGTCTGTCGTGCCGTGAGGCGTATCTTTGAGGTAGGAAAGAAGAATAGGGAGGCCAAACGGCCTCTTTTTTGTGTTTCAACGGGTTACGGGAATAAGGACAGTTTTTCCCGGCCTTATGACAGAAATTCCTGGCCTTATATGAGGCAAGTCTGAAAACGGTCAGAGCCAATTTTGTGAGCCTTTCAGTGGTTTCTGCCAAGCACGCAGAATTTCCATTATATAATCAAACACTTGGTTTTCCATATTATACTCTATTTTCTTAAAGTTTTACTTCATATTGAAAGGCGATTTGTGATTTCTTAGAAAATTCCCCAAACGACATCAAAACACAGAGTTTGTCGTCACTTCAACGCGGCCGTTTGAACAAAGAAGCAAGGCGGATGACGAAAGTTCGTGAGGCAATGAAAAAGAAGCAGACCACGCCCGAAACGCGTGAAAATTTGGAGGATAAGATTTTTTGCCTTAATTTCGCCATATTATGCAGGCTTTATGCGGCCTGCCCAATTTCACAAACTTATCTATGCAAATCATCTTACTCTCCGGCGGCTCGGGCCAACGCCTTTGGCCGATGTCGAACGGCAAACGCGCCAAACAGTTCCTCAAACTCTTCACCGCTCCCGACGGCTCACGCGAGTCGATGATGCAGCGCATGATGCGACAAATGCAGACCGCCGGACTCACGGGCGACTTCACCGTTGTGACGAGCGACGACCAGCGCGACATCATAGCCAGCCAGTTTGGCCAAAACGTCGACGTGGTGGTTGAGCCCTCACGTCGCGGCACCTACCCGGCATTGGCACTCGCCGCCGCCCGACTGAGCATCGACCGCCAACTGCCCGACGACGAGGTGGTCGTGGCCATGCCTTGCGACGTCTATGCCGAAACGGCCTATTTCGCCACCATCAACACCATTGCCGCCGCAGTGGAAAACGGCGAAGCCACCCTCGCAATGATAGGACTGACACCATCCTCTCCTTCAAGTAAATACGGCTATATTGTTACAGCAAAAGATGAAGCCGAAAGCAATGCACTGAGCAGCGTGTTGCGCTTCGTCGAAAAGCCGGGGCCGCAGCAAGCCGAGAAGCTGGTCTACGAAGGAGCGAGATGGAATGCCGGCGTGTTTGCCTTCCGTCTCGGTTACCTCAAAAAACACCTCGCCAAGCGCTTGGATATGAGTTCTCGCGAGAAGTTTGAGGCCGGTTTTGAGCGACTGCCTCACACGAGTTTCGACTACGAAGTGGCCGAATGTGAAACGGCAGCCAAGATGAAACCCTTCAATGGCATGTGGCGCGACATCGGAACCTGGGACGCCTTGACGGCAGAAATTCCGGCCTGTGTCTTGGGCAATGCCCGCGTAGCGGCCGACTGCAAAGGCAGTCACGTTTTCAACGAACTCGACATCCCCGTGCTTTGTCTCGGCATGCCCGACGCCGTGGTGGCCGCCAGTCCCGACGGCATCCTCGTGGCCGGTCTGAAAGCCTGCGACGACGTCGAAAACCATCTCGAAGGCCTGGCCGTGCGACCGATGTATGAAGAACGCCGCTGGGGCACCTATAAAGTGGTGTGCAAAGACACCTTCCCCGACGGGCACCAAATCCTGACCAAAGAACTCTGCATCACGGCCGGCCACGGCATCAGCTACCAGCGCCACCATCACCGCGACGAGGTATGGACCTTCGTTGACGGCACGGGCCGACTGGTGGTGGACGGCGTGGAACGCACCGTAGGACGCGGCGACGTGGTCAACATACGCCGCGAAAGCCTTCACGCCGTGCGCGCCGTCACCGACCTCACCCTCATCGAGGTGCAAAGCGGCGACCAACTTGTAGAAGAAGACATTGACCGTTTCCCTTACGAATGGGACTAAGAGACGGAAAGATTAATAGTCAAAGAGACGACAGGGCGCCCCACCCCACCCTTGCGCCTTCTTCTCCACAAGCCTAAGCCATATGGCGACACAAAGGGGCACGATAAACACAAAAAAGTGAAAAACGGCGTTTAATTCTTGCTAAGGTCGCGCGAAAAAGTTACTTTTGCACGCAATAAAAAACCAAGCTTCTATGATTTCCGATTTTATTGCCGACAAGATTGTTATGGAGGGTCTGACGTTTGACGACGTACTCCTCGTTCCCGCTTATTCTGAAATTCTTCCGCGTGAAGTGAACCTCTCCACGCAGTTCTCAAGAAACATCACGCTGCATATTCCCTTTGTCACCGCAGCCATGGACACGGTGACCGAGGCGCCTATGGCCATCGCCATTGCCCGTGAAGGCGGTATCGGTGTCATTCATAAGAATATGAGCATTGAGGAACAAGCCCGTCAGGTAGCCATCGTGAAACGTGCCGAAAACGGTATGATTTACGACCCCGTCACCATAGAGCGCGGACGCACCGTTCGCGAGGCCCTTGCCCTGATGAGCGAATACCACATCGGCGGCATCCCCGTGGTGGACGGCGACATGCACCTCGTGGGCATCGTGACCAACCGCGACCTGCGCTTCGAAACCGACCTCAACAAGAAGGTGGAAGAAGTGATGACCGGAGAAAACCTCGTCACCACCACCCAGCAGACCGACCTCGTCAGTGCCAGCAAAATCCTTCAGGAAAACAAAATCGAGAAACTCCCCGTCATCGACCACAACGGCCGCCTCGTGGGTTTGATCACCTATAAAGACATCACCAAGGCTAAAGACAAGCCGATGGCTTGTAAAGACAGCAAGGGCCGCCTCCGTGTGGCTGCAGGTGTGGGCGTAACGGCCGACACAATGCAACGCATGGAAGCCCTCATCCAGGCAGGCGCCGACGCCATTGTCATTGACACGGCCCACGGACACTCCAAGTCTGTAATCGACCGCCTGCGCGAAGCCAAGGCTTCATTTAGCGGCGTAGACTTCGTCGTAGGCAACGTGGCCACAGGCGACGCTGCCCGTATGCTCTACGAGGCAGGTGCCGACGCCGTGAAAGTGGGCATCGGTCCGGGCTCTATCTGCACCACCCGCATCGTAGCCGGTGTGGGTGTACCGCAACTTTCTGCCGTCTACGACGTGGCTTGTGCACTCAAAGGCACCGGCGTTCCCCTCATCGCCGACGGCGGTCTGCGCTACTCGGGCGACGTAGTGAAAGCTCTGGCAGCCGGCGGTTGCAGCGTAATGATTGGCTCACTCGTGGCCGGCACCGAAGAGAGTCCGGGCGAAACCATTATTTATAGCGGCCGTAAGTTTAAGGCTTATCGCGGTATGGGTAGCCTCGAAGCCATGGAAAACGGATCGAAAGACCGCTACTTCCAGTCGGGCGTCGTAGAAGTAAAGAAACTCGTGCCCGAAGGCATCGTGGGACGTGTGCCCTACAAAGGCTCCGTTCAGGAAGTCATCTATCAGCTCGTGGGCGGCTTGCGCTCGGGTATGGGCTATTGCGGTGCCGCTACCATTGAGCGCCTGCACGACGCAAAATTCACCCGCATCACCAACGCCGGTGTCATGGAAAGCCATCCTCACGACATCACCATCACGAGCGAGGCGCCCAACTACAGCCGTTCGGAATAATCAAGACACAGCCAAAGGTTTTTGCCGGGACAAACTGGGGCCACCAGCTCCAACCGGCAAAAATCTTTTCATTTATAACACTAAACTACTTCTCAATCCTTTTATCCCTTACCAGTTGTGAAAAAGACCATTGCATCCCTCTTTGCTCTCTTTATGGCCTTGTGCGTGCAAGCACAAAGCAACGACCCCGTCGTCATGACCGTCAACGGCACACCGGTGACACGCAGCGAGTTTGAATATGCCTACAACAAAAACGGACAAATCGCCGGTGCCGTCGAACAGAAAACGGTGGCCGAATATGCCGAAATGTATGCCAACTACAAACTCAAAGTGGCTGCCGCTCTCGAAGCACGCATTGATACCCTCACAAGTTACCAACAGGAATACAACCAGTATAAAAACATCCAACTGATGCCGAGTCTGGTGGACGAAGCCTATATTGACTCAGTGGCGCGCAGTGCCTACGACCAGACCAAACAGCGTCTCGACGGCCACGATATGCTTCGCCTTGCCCACATTCTGTTACTCGTGCCCCAAAGCGCCACTCAAGCCGAAACCGACCAGGCTGCCACTCGCGCCGACTCTATATATAAAGTAGTGATGGCCGGTGGCGACTTTGCCGCATTGGCCAAGACATTCTCAGGCGACCCCGGCTCAGCCTCACGCGGCGGCGAACTGCCCTGGATTGGCCCCGGCATGACCATCAAAGAGTTTGAAGATGCCGCCTACAAGCTCCAGGCAGGCGAAATCTCTCAGCCTGTGAAGACTACGGTGGGTTTCCATATCATCAAAATGCTGGAGCGCAAGGGCCTTGAACCTTACGACTCTCTCAAGAACGAGATTTACACCGCTTTGAAACGTCAAGGAATCGAAGAGGCTTCTGCCGAAAGCCGCATCCAAAAGATGATCGCTCAAAGCGGAGGCACCCTCACACGCGAGAAAATTCTCGACGACGTGCAGGCCAAGGTTTCAGCCCAAGACATGAACGTGAAGTATCTCATCCAAGAGTATCACGACGGCCTCCTGCTTTATGAAATCAGCAAGCAGACCATTTTTGAACCCGCCGAGAAAGACACCAAGGCGCTCACCAAGCAATTCAAGAAAAACAAAAGCAAATATGCTTGGGACGAACCGCGTTTCAAGGGTTTCGTCATCTATGCCAAAAACGACGAAGTGCTCAAAGAGACTCAAAAGCTCTTGAAGAAGTTCGGTGCAAAAGACTGGCGCAAAGCCCTCAAGCAGACACTCAACAAAGACTCCGTAGTGGTGCGCGTAAGTGGCCCGGTTTTGGTGAAGAAAGGCGACAACAAAGCCGTCGATCACTTTGTCTTCGGCGTAGAAGAGTTTAAGGCTAACGAGAAATTCCCCGTTGCCGGTGTCTACGGACAGACGCTCGATGCGCCCAAAAGCTATCTTGACGTGAAGTCTCAGGTGCTCACCGACTTGCAAGAGGCTCGTGAAAAAGAATGGGTGACTTCACTGCGTGAACGTATGCCGGTGAAGATTGACCAAGAGGCACTCAAAACCGTGAGAGTCGTACAACCTGTCAACTAAACTTATGAACAAGAACATTCTCTCTATTCTCCTGCTTGTCCTCATTGGCTTCACGACGGCCGCGGCCCAACACCGCGAAGACGGCGTGGTGGATGAGGTCATCTGGGTGGTGGGCGACGAACCCATCCTGCTGAGCGACGTGGAAGAGGCCCGCATCAGCGCGGCACTGTATGGTGAACAGATCGACAATCCCTATAGTGTCATCCCTGAGCAACTGGCCATACAGAAACTGTTTCTCCACCAAGCCGAACTGGACAGCGTGGAGGTGGACGAGGCCGCCGTCATACGCGCCGCAGACGAGCAAATCAATCGTGCCATCCAAAACTTCGGTTCGCGCGAGAACGTCGAACTGATTGCCCGCAAAACCATTTCACAATACCGCGAGCAGCAGAAACAGATGTATCGCAACAACGAGAAAGTGCGGCAGGTGCGCAGCAAAATCACGGCCAATGTCAAAGTGACGCCGGCCGAGGTGAGAGAATATTTCAAAAACCTGCCACAAGACAGTCTGCCTTTCGTGCCCACACAGGTAGAGGTGCAGATCATCACGTCGATACCCCGCGTGGAACGCGAAGAGGTGGAGCGCGTTGAAGAACGCTTGCGCGACTTCGCACGCCGCGTCAACTCCGGCGAAAGTGAGTTTTCCACTCTCGCCAAATTCTATTCGCAAGATGCGGGCTCTGCACGCAACGGCGGCGAACTGGGTTATTCCGGCCGCAGCCAGTGGGTGCCCGAATTTGCCAACGTCGCCTTCAGCCTCAACGACCCCAAGAAAGTGTCGAAGATAGTGAAGACCGAGTTTGGCTACCACATCATCCAACTCATCGACAAGAAAGGCGACCGCGTGAACGTGCGCCACATCCTGCTGAAGCCTGAAATTGCCGAGAGCGAATTTGAGAAGGCCACCGCCCGGCTTGACTCGATTGCCGACGACATTCGCAGTGGCAAATTCACCTTCGACGAGGCCGCCCCCATCCTCTCAGACGACAAAGAAACCCGCAACAACCACGGCATCATGTCGCACCTCGACGAGGCCACCTACTCGCCCACAAGCCGTTTCCAGATGAAAGACCTTGTACCCGACGTGGCCAAGATTGTCGAGCATATGCAGCCGGGCGAAGTGTCCAAGGCTTTCCGTATGACGAATGAGAAGGGACAGGAAGTGTGTGCCATTGTTCGCCTCAAAAACCGCATCGAAGGCCATCGGGCCAGTATGTCGGAAGACTTCCAATTGCTCAAAGATATCGTCTATGAGAAGCGCTGCGAAGAGGTCGTGGAGAAGTGGATTGCCGACAAGGTGAAGAGCACCTACGTCCGCATCAACCCAAATTGGCGACAAGCAGACTTCAAATATCAAGGCTGGATTAAATGACCTTTGACTCAAGGCATATTGTTCGCAGAAAGTGGCCGCTTTTTGCCGTGATACTCGCCCTGCTCTCCCCGACCGTTTGGTCGGCTTCGCGGCAGGGCGAGCGTCTCGCTGTGCCTAACGACGACGAGCGTGTCTATCTCTTGCACGCCGACCGCCTTATGTACGACCAGTTCACCAACCCCGATGCACAGCGTCTGGCCGGTAACGTAAAGTTTCGCCATAAGGGCATGACACTTTCTTGCGACAGTGCGGTCTATTATCAGGCAGGCAATTCATTCGAAGCCTTTGGACACGTCCATCTCATACAGGGCGACACGCTCTCACTCGACGGCGAACGCCTCCGCTACAGCGGAAACGAACTGCTGGCCGAGGTGAGACGCAACGTGGTGCTTAAACACCGCAACCAAACCCTTTACACCGACTCGCTTAACTACGAC
>JBJFGJ010000136.1:0-3045 GCA_051892575.1 Alloprevotella sp.
CAGGCAGGGCTCAGGTCGTGGCCTGTGGGGGCTTGGAAGAGGCGCAGCCCGAAGGCGGGTAGGGTGGCGATGAGGTGTTCGAAAATGTCGGCGGCTTGGCTTTCGTAGGGCACGAAGGCGGTCTCTTTGAGATAAAACCACAATTCGAGCGGCAGACCCTGTGGTGTGGACTCCAGTTGTCGCACGAGCGTCCAGCTCCATGGCGCGTCTTTTTCCACTCCCGGCAGACTGCGCAGGTAGGCTGTGGCATAGTGGCGGAAAAGCGTGAGGTTGACCGCCTGTCCGTCTTTGGCCGTCTCGGGCAGAGGCAGGTTGAAGGCTTTGGCCAGTTGGCCTGTTTGCTCGGCAGTCAGTTTGCCGATGCTGTTCACGTCGATGTGGAGTGCTCGCTTCACGCTGCGGCCCTGCCGTCCCTGCATGCCTTTCCAGTTCTTGAACGATCCGCTCACGAGTGTGTAGGGCGGAATGCTCTGAATGGTGTTGTCGAAGGCACGCACCTTCACGGCGGTGAGCGTCACCTCCTCCACCACACCGTCGATGCCGGCACTCGCCACAGTCACCCAGTCGCCGGGTTCGAGCAGCCGTCCGGCCGAGAGTTGGATGCCGGCCACGAGGCCCAGGATGGTGTCGCGGAAGACGAACATCAGCGCCGCAGCCGCCGCGCCCAATCCGGCGATGAAGCCCAACGGGTTGCGCCCCAGCAGCAGGCCAATCACCACGATGCCGCCTATGACGTAGACCACCACCCGCACGAACTGGATGATGATGAGCAGGTGAGGTTCGCTGCCGCCGCGACACGAGTGGTTGTAGGTGGCGATGTTTTTCAAAAAAGCCGTGGCCAGCCGCACCACCGTCAGGGTCATGTAGATGCCGGCGGCACCGCTCACCACCGAAGCCCGGGCCGGCGCGAGGTCGGACGTCAGGGCGGGCAGAACGGCATAAAACAGCAGACCCGCCACTGCCCGCCACACGGCCGTGAGCACGGGCGGATTGAAAAAGTAATCGTCGACAAGTGTGCTGGTCTTGCTCGTCAGATGGACGATGAGCGGCGTCAGCACCTTGCCGGCCGTCCACGTGGCGGCCCACAGCAGCGCCACCACGAGGGCCATAAGCAGCCACGTCGAGGTCTCTGCCGCCGCGTCGGCGTTGAGCCATCCGGTCTGTTCAATCCACCCTGCCAGATAGGTTCTGATGAGGTCCATAAAGTTTTATGATAAGGTTAATCGTCGAGTGCATTCTTGCGGAAATGCGGAGCCGCCACTCCGAGAAAGACGGCCATTGACACCACGGCCATAACGCCGCCGCAGAGATAGACCGTACTGAACGAACTGCCGTGTGCCACCGCTCCGGCTGCGGCAATGCCTATGCCAATGCCCACGTCCCAAGAGGTGAGGTAGGTGCCCACGGCTGTGGCCCGTCGGTTGTGTGGCGCCAGACGTACGAAGAGCGTGTTGAAGGCCGGAAACATCATGCCGAAACCCACGCCCTGCAGGGCACCGGCGGCCACAAACGCCGCCACTGCCCACCGACCGTGACTTTGTGCCAGCGGACCGCACAGGCCGAGCAACACAAAGGCGGCCACCACAAGATAAAAGCCCACGGCGATGCAGCGGATGAGCAGGCCGCGGTCCACGTAACGGCCGGCCACGATGCGCGAAGCGCCCATGCCCAAGGCCAAGAGTACGAAAAACAGTCCCGGTTGCACCTCCACGCCTGTCTGTGCCACATAGACCGACACGTAATTGGTCGTGGCGCCGTAGGGCACCGACAGCAGCATGAGCGCGAGGCCCGCCCAAATGCCTTTGGGCAAGAAAAAACGATCGAGCGACAACGCGCCTTGTCGCGCCATCGGTCCGGCGGGTGCTTTCACGCCAAGAGCCAAAGCCAGCCCAATCGACGAGGCTGTGGCGGCCGTGATGAAAATCACGTCGTAGCTCACCTTGCCGTGCATCAGCAGTCCCGTCATTGGTCCGAGGCTCATGGCCAGGTTGTTGGCCAAGCCATAATAGCCCAGACCTTCACCCCGGCGCGCCGAGGGCATAATGTCTACGACCACCGTGTTGCCGCCGACGGTCACGGCACCGAAGGCCAGACCGTGCAACACTCTCAGGCCCACAAACACCACGAGGGCGCCGCAGAGCGGATAGACCATGAACGCCAGGGTAAACAGCCCGTAGGTGGCGAGCCAGAGCCGGCGGCGGTTGAACGAGTCGAGCAAGAAAGCCGCAAACGGTCTGACGGCCAGAGCCGCCAGTGTGTAGAGCGAGAGTATGACACCGATGGTGGCTTCGTTTTGGGCGAAATTTTCTTTCAGATAAAAAGGCAACAGCGGGATGAGCAGCCAAAAGCCGAAATAGAGCATAAAATTGGCCGCCACCATCGCGAGATAGTCGCGCGTGAATAGCGGCGGCAGCAAGTGGGTTTTATGCGAAAAATGCTCTCTGGTCATGTCGATGCGTCCGGTCTTGAAAAAGCCTGTAAGGCTTCTCTGAATGGTTACTTGTGGCGAAGTTAGTCAAAAACGGCGGGAGAGCGAGCCCTTTTCGCCGCTTTTTTGCCTCCCGCCGGTTTGTACATAAACCGGGCTTTCGCGTGACGCTTTTGGAAATATTTTTAACGTCTTGCTTCTCGCCGTCTCAAATGCCTTGTCTGACTTCTAATTTAAAGTAATACTATAAGATATATTTGTAAGATGCTATTTATTAAATTTATGCTATATCTCACAAATGATTGTCTTAAAGAAAAACACGCTTCTCAGCCTTCTCAATCTTCAAAATCATAAGGAAATTTTTTTGTGCAAGTATCGCAGAAATTTCTGTCAGTAACCCGGTTTTTCCTCGCCTTATTCCCGTTCACCGCCCAATTCCACAAAAAAAGAGGCCATGCGGCCCCTCCTCTTCTATCTTACATCAAAGATAACCACAAACCTGCCTCGGCAAAAAGACAAAAAGGGTTGGCGGTGCGGTTTTTGTCGTCATCGAGTCAACTTGCCTTTCCGGAGGTGTCATAAAAAAACAAGTTTTTTTGGCATTCCGCTCACTTTGC
>JBJFGJ010000137.1:0-3031 GCA_051892575.1 Alloprevotella sp.
TAACAAATGATAAGAGATAATGAAACGATTGTTTGACGTTGTGGCGAGCGGTCTGGGACTGCTGACGCTGGCGCCTGTCTTGCTGGTGGTGGCCATATGGATTAAACTGGACTCGAAAGGGCCGGTGTTTTATCGCCAGGTGAGAGTGGGCTATAAAAATCGGGATTTCAGAATTTTCAAGTTCCGCTCAATGAGAATGGGGGCCGACAAAGGGTCGCTGGTGACTATCGGCGGAAGGGACCCGCGCATCACGTGCTCGGGCTATTTCATCAGAAAATATAAACTGGACGAGTTGCCACAGCTCATCAATGTGTTTGTGGGCGATATGAGTCTGGTGGGGCCACGGCCGGAGGTGAGGCACTATGTGGACTATTGGACGCCCGAACAAATGCACGTGTTGGACGTGAGGCCGGGCATCACGGACCCGGCAAGCATCAAGTTTCGCAATGAAAATGAACTGATGGGCCAGGCTGAAGATCCTGAGGATTATTACATCAACGTGATTATGCAGGAGAAAATCAAACTCTATCTTGAGTATGTGGAGAAGGCGGGTTTCTGGTATGACATCAAATTGATCTTCAAAACGTTTAAGGTGATTGTCAAAGAGTAGGGCCGAGGGCTGACTCGATGAGGGCTGCCATTTCGGTCGGGGAGAGGACTCGAGGTGTTGAGGGAAAGTGTTTTAGATTGCCAGTGACCAAGAACGAATCTGGTAGGCCCAGTGAAACTTCATAGAATGCGCGGTCTTTTTCATCCGGCATACTGCCTTCGTATGGGGCTGGCTGCACCTGTATGCCATAATGCCGAAAATAATCCAGAACATTCTGAACAAGTAGCGGGTCAAAGCAGAACTTAGGGCGGTGTAGAACTTCCTGATATTCGCTGATGATATCGTCATTATACACAGGTGTTATGACTCCTTCTACGATATAATCGAGGACTCTTGCAGTAGCTGCTTGAGGGTTGTGTGTGAGCATTGCAGACACCAGAATGTTGGTGTCAATCACGGCATATATCATCTCTTCTGTTGTCTTAATTCTCTTACGGCATTGATTTCTGCATTAATCTCTTCGATTGACAGTTCGGGCGCGTTTTGAGCTTGAAGGCGAATATTGCGGATGGCTTTTATGGCTTGTTCACGCAGATTGTCGGTCTCGGGTTCTGCCGTAATAGTGAAAGGGATGCAACGGCTACGGATGACTGTGCGAACAAATATGTTGATGGCGGTGTTTGCACTCATTCCAAATTGTTCGCAGAGCTGGTCAAATTTTGCTTTCTGAGCGGAGTCCAAACGGACGGTCATTGCGGTCTGTGCCATAATGTATGATCTGAATTGTAATTATAAATGCGCCTTGGGCTGAGGCTCGGCATAGGACAATCAAACAAGTTTTTTGTTGGTCACTATACTTGTCTTACTTGTCTTGCGCAAGAGCTGACTATTTGATGGCAAAGTTAAGTCATAATGATGTAAAACAGAAATAAATAATGGGATTTCTGCTTGTGCTATCATTCATCAGGGCCTGTCAGTTTTATTGTTTATAAACAACAAAATCGGCAAAAATGTGAATTTTATTGTCTATAGACAACAAAATTGCAGGGCCGAATAATCTTTTACTCATATATATTTAATATGAAACTGAGAAATATTCCCTTCTCGCCGCCGGATATGACGGAAGAAGAGGCTAACGAAGTGAGAGAGGCTATTCTCTCGGGCTGGATTACGACCGGACCCAAGACTAAGGAGTTTGAACGACTGATTGCGCTGTGTTGCCAGACGAATAGGGCGGTGGCGCTCAACTCGGCCACGGCGGCCATGGAGATGACGCTGCGCGTGCTGGGCGTGGGGCCGGGCGACGAGGTGATTGTGCCGGCCTATACCTACACGGCTACGGCGAGCGTGGGTTGCCACGTGGGGGCTAAAGTGGTGATGGTGGATGTGGCCAAAGACTCTTTTGAGATGGACTACGACCGCCTGGCTGAGGCTATCACTGAGCGGACGAAGGTGGTGATGCCGGTGGACTTGGGCGGCGTGATGTGCGACTACGACCGCGTGCTGGCGGCTGTGGAGAGTAAACGCCATTTGTTCCGTCCGGCCAATGATTTGCAGAAGGCTTTCGGACGTGTGATTGTGCTGGCCGATGCGGCCCATGCGTTTGGTGCCCAATGGCACGGCAGGATGTGTGGCGAGGTGGCCGACTTCACGTCGTTTTCTTTCCATGCGGTGAAAAACCTGACTACGGCCGAAGGCGGCGCCGTGACGTGGCGGCCTATCGAGGGCGTGGACGACGAATGGCTGTATAAGCAGTATCAGTTGCTCTCGCTGCACGGACAAAATAAGGATGCTCTGGCCAAGACGCAGCTTGGGGCCTGGGAGTATGACATCATTGCGCCGGACTATAAATGTAATATGACGGACGTGGTGGCAGCGATTGGATTGGTTCAGTTGAGGCGATATGCCGAATTGTTGCGCCGCCGTCGTGAAATCATCGAACGCTATAATGCGGCTTTGGCTGACAAGAACGTGCAGGTGCTCAATCACTATGCCGACGACCATCTCTCAAGCGGCCATCTCTATCTGGTGCGCCTGTTGGGCCGGGATGCGGCGTTCAGAGGCGACCTCATTCGGCGTATGGCTGAGCGGGGCATTGCCTGCAATGTGCACTACAAACCGCTGCCTATGATGACGGCCTACAAAAATCTGGGCTTTGACATCAAGGACTATCCCAACGCTTACTGCCAGTTTGAAAACGAGGTGACTTTGCCGCTCCACACGCGACTAACGGATGAGGACGTGGCCTATATCATCGAGAATTTCGTAGAGATTATTGCCTAAGACGTATAGGGGTAAGTGAGCTGCTGCAATGAAAATTGACAAGGAGAATTTTTCGCCGTTCGCGCTGGTGCAACTTCTGGTGCGTCGGGGACTGAATGTGCCTGCTGATTGGGACGGCTGCCGGATTGAAGGACTTTCGGCTGGCGAATGGACTCTGGCTTATCGCTATGCCGCCGCCCACGGATTGGCGGCTGTGGC
>JBJFGJ010000138.1:0-12361 GCA_051892575.1 Alloprevotella sp.
TAAGGTGGTTTCGCCTGTGAGCGGAACGGTGTCGGCCATTGTGCGTGGTGAGCGCCGCAAGATTTTGCGCGTTTGTGTAAAGGCCGACGACAAACAGGTCAGTCACGACTTTGGCCAAACCGACCTCAGCAAGAGCTCGGCTGAGGCTGTACTCGAGTTGCTGCTCTCGTCAGGACTTTTTGCCTTTGTGCGCCAGCGTCCTTACGACGTGGTGGCCAATCCGGCCGACCAGCCCAAGGCCATCTTTGTGTCTGCTTTCAGCAAGATGCCCTTGGCCGCCGATTTCACTTTTGCTGCCCAAGGTCGCGAAGAATCCTTCAAAACCGGTTTGCGCACACTGGCCAAAATTGCCAAAGTACATCTTGGTATTTCGCCCGACCAAATCAACACTTCCCTTCTGCCCGTCAGCGAGGTTGAGGTGAGTGTGTTTGACGGTCCCAACCCGTCGGGCAACGTCGGTGTGCAGATTAACCACATTGACCCCATCAACAAGGGCGAAGTGGTCTGGACGCTCGACCCCGGCGTGGTCATTATGCTGGGCGAACTGATAGAGACCGGCCACGTCAACCTGACCCGTCGCATTGCCGTAGCTGGTTCGCTGGTGGCCTCTCCCCGCTATGTGGAGGTGAAGATTGGTGCACCGCTTGCCGACATTCTGGCCGGACAGACCGACCTTAAGGCCGAGCATCAGCGCATCATCAACGGCAATCCGCTGGTTGGTGCCAAGACCGAGGCCGACGGCTTCCTCTCTGCTTTTGCCGGTGAGGTCTGTGTCATCCCCGAAGGCGACGACGTGAATGAAGTCTTCGGTTGGATTGCGCCCCGCTTCAACCAGTTCTCTACGAGTCGCAGCTATTTCTCCTGGATGTTTGGCAAAAACCGTCAATACGACCTCGACTGCCGCATCAAGGGCGGCGAGCGCCACATGATTATGAGCGGCGAATATGACCGGGTGTTCCCTATGGACATTTATGCCGGCTATCTGATTAAGGCCATCATCACCGGCGACATCGACAAACAAGAAGAATTGGGCATTTATGAAGTAGCTCCCGAAGATTTTGCCGTGGCAGAATTTGTGGACTCTTCAAAACTCGAGTTGCAACGCATCGTGCGCGAAGGTCTTGACATCTTGCGCAAAGAGAATGCCTAAGCCTTTCATCATTCATCCATTACTCCCTATTCAGGCGACGAAATTTTAGCATAATATGATAAAGAAAATTCTTGATAAAATGCGTCCCAGCTTTCAAGACGGCGGCAAGCTCAAAGCCTTCCGCTCTGTGTTTGAAGGTATGGAAACATTCTTGTTGGTGCCCAACACCACGTCAAAGACCGGTGTGAGCATACACGACGCCATCGACTCGAAGCGCATTATGTCGTTTGTGGTCATTGCCTTGTTGCCCGCCTTGTTTTTCGGTGTGTACAACATTGGCTACTGGAACGCCGTAGCTTCCGGCCATTTGGCCGATGCCACCTTCTTTGGTATGTTCTTCTACGGTCTGGCCGTGATGTTGCCCAAGATTGTGGTGAGCTATGCCGTTGGTCTTGGCATTGAGTTTATCGTGGCACAGTGGAAGCACGAAGAAATCCAGGAAGGTTATCTCGTCACTGGTCTGCTCATTCCAATGATTGTCCCCGTGGGCTGTCCGCTCTGGATGTTGGCTGTGGCTGTGGCCTTTTCCGTGATTTTTGCCAAAGAAATCTATGGCGGCACGGGTATGAACATCTTCAATCCCGCCTTGGTGGCCCGTGCCTTCCTCTTCTTTGCCTATCCCTCAAAGATGAGCGGCGACGGTGTTTGGGTCAATCTCGATCCCGTGCTTGGCCTTGGCTTCCAAGCTCCCGACGCTTACACCATGGCTACTCCGCTTGGCCAGGCAGCTGCCGGTCATCCCGTAACCACCGATTTCTCTCACATGATTAGCGGCTTGATGCCCGGTTCCATCGGCGAAACCAGTGTCATCGCCATTGCCATCGGTGCCGCCATCTTGCTCTGGACGAAGATTGCTTCTTGGCGCACGATGTCGAGTGTATTTGTCGGTGGCGCTTTGACCGCTTTCCTCTTCAATGTCTCCGGTATGGAGTCGGGTGTGGCTGCCATGCCTTGGTACCACCACCTCGTGTTGGGCGGTTTCTGCTTCGGTGCCGTCTTTATGGCCACCGACCCCGTCACCAGTTCGCGCACAGCCTCCGGCCAATATGTCTACGGCTTCCTCATCGGTGTGCTGGCCATCGTCATTCGTGTGCTCAACCCCGGTTATCCCGAAGGCATGATGCTGGCTATCTTGTTTATGAATATGTTTGCACCGCTTATCGACTACTGTGTGGTGCAGCGCAACATCAGCCGTCGTGCACGCCGTGCCAAAATCTCTCAAAAGAATTAATCACTACGCACCATGAAGATCAATACAAACAGCAATATTTATACCATCATCTACGCTTCGGTCGTAGTGATTGTGGTGGCGTTTCTTCTGTCGTTTGCTTCATCAGCCCTGAGTCCTAAAATCACGGCCAACGAGCGCATCGACAAGCAGAAGCAAATTCTCTCTTCGTTGGGCATCAGTGTGCCCCAAGACCAGGTAGAGTCCACTTATGCCTCCACCATTGTGCGCGACATCATTGTCAACGACAAAGGCGAGGTGGTAGACACTGCCGGCGGTTTTGAAGTAGCCATTAAGGAAATCAGTGCCGACCGCCTGCCCTTCTATGAATGTCGTGTCGACACCACCACCAAATACGTCATCCCCCTCGTCGGTAAAGGACTTTGGGGCACCATCTGGGGCTACATCGCCGTCGATGCTGACTGCCGCACCATCTATGGTGCCTATTTCAGCCACGAGAGCGAGACCGCAGGCCTTGGCGCCTTGATGGCCGAGAAACCTTTCCAAGATGAGTTTAAGGGCAAAACCCTCTACGACGAGTCTGGTGCAGTCATCTCAGTGGTGAAATTCGGCACCAAGAGAGAGAACCCAGCCATGCAGTGCGACGGTCTCTCGGGAGCCACACTCACCACCAACGGCATCACCGACATGCTTCGCGACTATGTGGGTATGTACCGCAAATATCTCGACAAAATTTCCTCGACAAACCAATAAAAGAGCATAAGCTATGAGCCAATTATTTTCAAAAGCCAATCGCCAGGTCTTTGCTACACCGCTCGGTCTCAATCATCCCGTGCTGGTGCAGGTGCTCGGCATCTGCTCGGCCTTGGCTGTCACCGCCAAACTCGAACCCGCCATCGTGATGGGTCTTTCGGTGACGATTATCACCTCTTTCAGCAACGTCATCATCTCTCTTTTGCGCAAGACCATCCCCATGCGCATCCGCATCATTGTGCAGCTGGTTGTTGTGGCCGCTTTGGTCACCATCGTCAGCCTCGTGCTCAAGGCCTTTGCCTATGATGTCAGTGTGCAGCTCAGCGTCTATATCGGTCTGATTATCACCAACTGTATCCTGATGGGTCGCCTTGAAGCCTTTGCCATGATGAACGGTCCGTGGGAAAGTTTCCTCGACGGCATCGGCAACGGCATTGGCTACGCCTACATCCTCGTCATCATTGGCGCTGTGCGTGAACTCTTTGGTGCCGGCACTCTGCTCGACCACCAGATTATCCCCACTGCGCTTTATGACGCCGGCTATGTCAACAACGGTATGATGACTATGCCTGCCATGGCCATGATACTTCTGGGTTGCGTCATCTGGGCACAGCGTGCGCTCACCAAAGACGAGCAGAAGTAAGTTTCATTCCTTTCCCTAACCTTCAGAAACAATAAACGATGGAACATACATTGAGTCTTTTTGTCCGCTCCATTTTTGTGGACAACATGATATTCGCCTCCTTCCTCGGCATGTGCTCCTATCTGGCCGTCAGCAAAAACGTCAAGACTTCGCTCGGTCTGGGCATTGCCGTAACGTTCGTGCTGCTCGTCACCGTGCCGGTGGACTATCTGCTTCAGACCAAAGTGCTGGCCAAAGACGGCATCTTCGGTCAAGACCTCACCTATCTCTCTTTCATCCTCTTCATTGCCGTCATCGCCGGCATTGTACAGTTGGTTGAGATGGTCGTGGAGCGTTTCTCTCCCTCACTTTATGGTGCCTTGGGCATCTTCCTGCCTCTCATCGCCGTGAACTGTGCCATTATGGGTGCCAGCCTTTTCATGCAGCAGCGCATCAACATGGACCCCGCCACAAGTTCACAGGCCATTGGCGGTCTTGGCGACGCCTTTGTCTATGCCCTCAGCAGTGGCATTGGCTGGATTTTGGCCATTGTCGGTCTTGCAGCCATTCGTGAGAAAATGGCCTACACCGACGTGCCCCGTCCGCTGCGTGGTCTCGGCATCACCTTCATCACCGTAGGCCTTATGGCTATGGCATTTATGTGTTTCTCGGGCTTGAGCCTTTGATAAATAGAGTCAACAACTATGGATATACCATTTATTCTTTCCAGCATAGGCGTATTTCTTGCCATCATTCTCATTTTGGTCATCATCTTGCTTGTGGCCAAAAAATATCTTACGCCCGAGGGAGAAGTCACCCTCACCCTCAACGGCAAGAAGCAAATCAAGGTGGCTCAAGGCAGCAGCCTGCTTTCCACACTCTCCGAAAACGGCATCTACCTCCCCTCGGCCTGCGGCGGTAAGGGCTCGTGTGCCCAGTGCAAATGCCAGGTGCCCGAGGGCGGTGGCGATATTCTCGATGTGGAGAAAGGCCATTTCAGCCGTAAGCAAATCAAGGAACACTACCGTCTGGGTTGCCAGTGCAAAGTCAAGGGCGACCTCGCCGTCACCGTGCCCGACAGCGTGCTTGGCGTGAAAGAGTGGGAGTGTGAAGTCATTTCCAACAAAAACGTGGCCACCTTCATCAAAGAGTTCATCGTTGCCCTGCCTCCCGGCGAGCACATGGACTTCGTGCCCGGCTCGTATGCACAGATTAAAATCCCTGCCTACGAGATGGATTACGACAAAGATATCGACAAGGCCCTCATCGGCGACGAATATCTGCCGGCTTGGGAAAAATTCGGTCTCTTTGGCCTGAAGTGCCGCAATACCGAGCCCACCATCCGTGCCTACTCTATGGCCAACTATCCCGCCGAGGGCGACCGCATCATGCTCACTGTGCGTATTGCCACGCCGCCTTTCAAGCCCAAAGACCAAGGTCCCGGTTTCCAGGACGTGATGCCCGGTATTGCCTCTTCTTACATTTTCACCCTCAAACCCGGCGACAAGGTCGTGATGAGCGGTCCTTACGGCGACTTCCATCCCATCTTCGACTCCAAGAAAGAGATGATGTGGGTGGGCGGTGGTGCCGGTATGGCCCCGCTCCGTGCCCAGATTATGCACATGACCCACACGCTCAAGACCACCGACCGCAAGATGTCTTATTTCTACGGTGCACGTGCGCTCAACGAGGTGTTCTATCTTGAGGACTTCCTGGCTCTTGAGAAGGAGTTCCCCAACTTCTCGTTCCATCTGGCACTCGACCGTCCCGACCCTGCTGCCGATGCCGCCGGTGTGAAATACACGGCCGGTTTCGTGCATCAGGTCATCTACGAGACCTATCTCAAAGACCACGAAGCCCCCGAAGACATCGAATACTACATGTGCGGCCCCGGCCCGATGTCGAAGGCCGTGGTGGGAATGCTCGACAGCCTCGGCGTAGAGCCCGAAAGCATTATGTACGACAACTTCGGCGGTTAATCCGCTCAAACTATCCATTCGCGAGATTGGTGCAATAAAAACGGCGTGCCCCGGATTTCATTCCGATGGGCACGCCGTTGTTATGCGCTTGCATTTACGTCAAATGCAAAAGGATTTTGTCAAGCCGTTAAGGCAATGGCCACTAAGCCGCTGCCTTTTTCTCTCTGAATACCAAGGCGAAGAGTACCAAAACCACCAGAGCGTAGGTGGCGAAGATATACCACACAGGCGTCCAATTGGTGAGGCCGGCGGGAGAAGTAAAGTGGTCTACCACGCCCTGGGCGGCAATCATACCGAGCGTCGAACCGCAACCGTTGGTCATAATCATAAACAGACCCTGCGCACTGCTACGGATGGAGGGATGCGTGTTTTGGTCCACAAAGAGCGAGCCCGACACGTTGAAGAAGTCGAAGGCCACGCCATAGACAATCATAGAGAGCACAAAGAGCCACAGGCCGGGACCGGGATTGCCCAGACCAAACAGGCCGAAGCGCAACACCCAGGCCAACATGGCTATCATCATCACCCGCTTGATGCCGAAACGTTTCATGAAGAAGGGAATGAGCAAGATGCAGAAAGCCTCGCTGATTTGTGAGAGACTGATGAGGATGCCGGTGTGCTGCACGCCGAAGGTGTCGGCATATTCGGGAATGTTTTTGAAACTGTCGATAAACGGATTGGCAAAGCCGTTGGTGATTTGCAGTGACACGCCGAGCAGGAAAGAGAAGATGAAGAAGATGGCCATTCGCCGCTCCTTGAACAACTTGAAGGCGTCGAAGCCCAGGGCTTGCATCATGCTCTTCTTCTCTGTGTGGGCAGCCACGGGGCAATTGGGCAGGGTGAACGAATAGACCGCCAGCAACAGGCCGAGACCGGCAGAGACGAAGAATTGATGGTAGCTGCCCATATAGCCCATCAGGTCAACGGCCCACATCGTCACGATGAAGCCCACCGTACCAAACACGCGGATGGGCGGGAAGTCTTTGATGGTGTCCATACCCGAGTTCGTCAACACGGTGAAGGCCACCGAATTGCTCAGCGCCAGCGTCGGCATATAAAAGGCCACACTGGCCGTGTAGAGAGCGAAAAATTTGCCGAAAGTCACATCCGGACCGGCCGTCATGGCGTAGGTGGCGGCAGCCGCCATTGACAAGGCTGCCAGCAGATGGCAGAGGCCGAGCATGCGCTGTGCAGGTACCCAGCGGTCGGCCACCATACCCATCAGACCGGGCATAAAGATGGACACAATGCCTTGGACGGAATAAAACCAGCCAATCTGGCCGCCCATTCCCACGCCGGCAAGATAGCGGCCCATTGAGGTGAGATAAGCGCCCCATACGGCGAACTCCAGGAAGTTCATGGCCGTGAGGCGAAGTTTGATTGTAGAATGATTCATATAATAATAGATTTTTAAGAGACAAAGAGTCGAAGAGACAAAGAGTCGGCTTGGCCGCTAAAACTCTCTTAGTCTTTTAGTCTTTCAGTCTTTCATACATTGACCTATGGCCTTGCGCAGTTTGCGGGCCGAAACCTTTTCGATGAAAACAGCCTGCACCACGCCGTCGCCATCGGCCACATAGACCCGCGGCAGGCCGTGAGGGGCAAAAAGACTATATACGGCCCTGTCGGTCTGAGGACTGTAGGGTAGGGTGAGGCCGGCCTTTTGCCAATAGGCGGCAATTTCGTCTTGGCCCTGACTGCGCGACACACAGACCACACGATAAGCCCCGCCGGCCTCGTCGTGAAGGCGCTGCAACAGGGGCAGTTCGCGGCGGCAGTCGAGACAGTTGGTGTTGAAAAACGCCAAGACCACAGGGCGGCCCTTGAGCGTCTCCGTGGTCAGTCGGGCGCCGTTGACCATCTCTATGCTGAACGCGGGCAAGGTATCGCCGGGCTGCACAAACGTGTCTTTGCCGCCGGCAAACGCCGTCAGCACACAGCAGACAAAGGTTGCGACGGCCACTACTCTTTTTGTTTTTTGCATGACTCTAAGGCTGAATAATCAAGGCAAATTTACTAAATCACCGCTTTTAGAGTGGGCGTTTCTAAAAAAAACACAAAAATATTCTACTTTTACGTTACAAATGCCGCCTTGCTGCGTTATATCCACAGAAACACAAACAAAATGAGCACTTCTGCCGGTCATCCCACCTCTGCCCTTCTCGCCGCCTACCGCCGCCTGAGCGGAAGGTTGCGCCACTTGGTCGGGCGAATGACGCAGAGCGACGAAGAGGCTGAAGACGCTCTGCAAGAAGCCTTCTGCCGGCTCTGGTCGCGCCACCCCGACATTGAGCGTGAAGACGAAGCCGCAGCCTTGCTCACCACCACCGTGAAGCATCTGGCCGTCGACGCGCTGAGGCTGCGCGACAAGACCTGCACCGACCGGCTTGACGCCCTGGCCGACGACAACTTGCCCGACGAGGCCGACGAACAGACCGAAAGAGAGCGGCTCTTTGAAGAAGTGGAACATCTCATAGACCAACATCTTTCGCCAACGGCCCGAGACATCCTGCATCGCCACGACTATCAAGGCCAAGACTATGCCACCATCGCCGCCGAGCTGAATATGCAGGAGGCCGCCGTAAGAATGCAGCTCTCACGTGCCCGCAAAACCATACGTCAGTGTTACCTCAACTCCCCGAAATCATGAAACGTCAACAGTCTTCACTTCTCCACAATCGCATAGAGCTACTGGCCAATCGCTATTTTGAGGCCGAGAGCACGCCCGACGAAGAGCGTGAACTCTGTCGCCTGCTGGCCGAGACTTCAGACAGCCGCTATGACGACCTTCGGGCCTGCTTGGGTTTTGCCGTCACTGCCCGGCGACGCCACATCACCACCATCCGGCCGGACGTTTCTGCCTCTGCCGCAAAAGTCCGCCGGCGTTGGCTCTCACCGGCCTTGGCCGTCACCTCGGCTGCTGCCGCCATTGCCCTCTTTGCGCTCATCGCGCTGCGCCCGTCGGCAGACGAGGTGACTGGCGAAGACTGCCGGGCTTATGTGGCCGGGAAAATGCACACCGACGAGGCCGAAGTCTTGAAAATCATGCAGACCGACTTGGCCAACGTCTTGCCCAAGGCCGATGCCGAAGAAACCATCGAGGCTCAGATGAAAGACATTTTGAGCGAGTTTTGAAACAGTGCCACATCCCTCTGCTGCTTTCCCCAACAAGATAAATGCTTCATACCATGAAACGCCATATCCTTTTGTCATTTCTCATCCTCGCCTTCGTGGCGACGTCTGCTGCCCAAAATCAGCCGGCCGTGGCCGAACTCTTTGACGGCCGCTACAACAATGCGCCCTATGCCACGGTGGTCTATCTCTCGGGCTCCAAAGTCAAGGCCTTCAACCTCACGCGTTATCGCAGTCTCACGCTCACAGGCCACACACGGACGGCTGCGGCCATCGAGCAACTCGTAAGCCGCGATGCCGCCTCAGCCACCGACAAGGAAATCACCCGTTCCGGCGGGCAAATCACCTATGCCGCCTTGCAGATAAAGGGCAAAGACAAAAACAATTTCTATTGCGTATTTTATCGCAACCGACCCGCCGCTTCGGGTGGACACACACGCCAGCTCACGCTCATCCTCACCGAAGGCCGGGCCACAATCAGTGAACTCAAAGAAAAATTCAAACAATAAAAAAACACTACAACTATGTGTAAAAACATTCTGCTCACAGCCGTGCTGCTTCTGTTAGGCTTCACGGCCAAAGCCGCCGAGACCGGCGACACCATCCTTAACAAGACCGACGTCAAAGAGGTGGTCCTGACCGACGCCGACAGCGTGGTGTCACTCACCCTCAAGGGGACGAAAGACGATCCCGGCTACACGTTCCACTATGAGAAGCGCATGAGCGCCGATGCCGTCAGCAAAATCGACGAGCATACCATCTTCAGTTTCGACTTGTTTTTCTCAAAGAAAAGAGCCAGAAACCGCCGGTTGCTCGAAGATGAACTGCTCACCGGCGGTCTGAGCTACGGTTTCGTCACTGCCGTCGGTGCACCAGAAGGTCTGGACATAGACATGGGCAGCTCCTACGAAATCTCTTGGGAATTATTCAACGTCTACAAGGCGTCGCGTTGTGGTCACCACGCCGTGTCGGCCGGCTTTGGCCTGACTTGGCGCAATTTCCGCCTCGACGGTCGCCAGCGTTTCGTCAAGACGCTCGACGGCATCGCCCTGGCCGACTATCCCGACGGGGCCGACATCGACTTCTCGCGTATCAAGGTGTTCAGTCTCATGGTGCCCGTCAGCTACAACTATATGCCGGCCCGCCACTGGCTGCTGCGTTTCTCCGTCATTCCCTGCTTCAACACCTACGCCAGCATCAAGACGCGCTATCGCAACGCTGAGGGACAGAAGGTGAAGGATATGGCCAAGCACATTCACCAAAGCCCCGTGACGGTGGACTTCCGCGTCGACGCCCGTTGGCACGGCGTGGGCCTCTATGCCAAATACAGTCCCTGCCGCGTCATCCGCTCCGATTTCGGACCGAAGTTCACACCCTTCTCCACCGGCGTATCATTCTTCTTCTGATGAAGCAGGCGGTCGTCGTCGCATCGCTTTCCTGTCTTTTTCAAAGACGCAGTAAATCGTTAAATTTAGACATAAGAAAGAGGGAGACCCTTCGGGGCCTCCTTTTTTCATCATCAATGCCTTACGGGGCTAAGGACGGTTTTTCCTGTCAGTAACCCTGTTTTTTCTGGCACAAGGAGCGTCATTGTGGGGTGCCTTTGGGATAGAAAAAGTCGGCCGGTAAAGCGATTTCGGGCTTATGCAAGAACTATCTGTGCCGGTGCCTGTTTTTCTCAGACCTGATTTCATCTTTTTTTGTCACCGAAGGCCCCGTCTTATGAACGGCTGAATAAAAATCAAAAGGCCGGGAGCAAGCAAAAACGGCGAAGTGGCACATACGTTGTGCGGCACTTCGCCGTGTGGGGTAGAGATGACTTTACAGGGATTTATTGTCCCACCTTCACGCACATTCCCTCGTTGGCGTAGATTGTGTCGGGAAAAATCTCTTTGCATTGCCGGCACATCAGAGCTTCGTCTTGACTGCTCGATGAATAATGGCCGATGAGCAGTCGGCCGACACCGGCTTTGAGGGCAAACTGTGCGGCCTGGTGGGTGGTGGAATGGCGAGTCTGAGCGGCCTTTTCTTCGCGCTCGGCCGTGAAGGTGGTCTCGTGATAGAGCAGGTCGACACCGCTCACCAAGGGAGCGTTGGCCGGCACATAGGCCGTGTCGGACATATAGGCATAGCGGCGCGGCGGCTCGGCTGGGCGCACCAACCGGCTGTTGGCAATGACGTCGCCGTCGGCCGTCACCCAGTCGGCACCTTCCTTGATGCGCGACAGCTCGTAGTGGGGGATGTCGTAGAAATCGGTCATCTCGCGAATGATGTGGGGCAAGGCCGCCTTTTCTTCGAAGAGCCAGCCATAACACGGTATGCGGTGGTCGAGCGGAATGGTTTTGACTGTGAGCAATTTATTGTCCAGCACCACCTCGCTGCCTTTGGCTCTCACCTCGTGAATGACCACCTCAAAAGTGCCGCCGGCACAGTGGAAATCAAGTATCGGACGCAAGAGTGACTCGAGCGGCTGCGGACCGTAGATGTGGAGCGGATCCGTGCGGCCGAGGAGCGAAAGGGTCGAGATGAGCCCCGGCAGACCGAAACAATGGTCGCCGTGGAGGTGGCTGATGAAAATGTGGTTGAGGCGTGAGAAGCTCAACCGCTGGCGGCAGAATTGCAACTGGCTGCCCTCACCGCAATCAATCATAAACAACTGCTCGTGCACGTTGAGCACTTGGCACGCGGGGTTGTGCTTGAGTGTGGGCTTGGCACTGCCGCAACCTAAAATGTGAACTTCAAACTTTTCCATCTGAATATATAAGGTGGCAATGGGACTGAAAGACAAAGCGTATCAGTCTCTTAGTCTTGTGGGCTCAATCAATCTTCAACGAGACCCTGGGCCTTCCAGTCGGCGAGCAACTGATTGACGTCGGCCAGCGCACGGGCTTCGTCCACGTCATATTCACGCGTGAGGGCTTCGCTGAGCTCTTCTGCCGTAAATTCCGGGCGTGCTGCAGCAATCTCCCAAAGATAGGCCGCCGTCTCGTTGAGCGAGATGAGGCTGCTGAAGTCAAGGTTTTCGATGCCTGAAGCAATGACGGCTTTCTCGCCGCAGATGTCGCGAAGTTCAAAACCAGATTTGATTTTCATAAGATAGTATGAGTTTATTTGGAGTCTGATAGACGAAGGAACTAAAAGACTATGGGATTTTTATTGGATAATGGGGCTATGCCTTTTTCTGAGGATGCAAAACACGGGAATAGAAAGCCAGCAACAGGCGCCGCAGATGGCCCCACGAAGGCCAGACAAAACTGTAGAATTTCCAACGGAAAGAGGTGGTGGAAGTGAACTTGTCACGCTTGCCACGCAAAAAGCCGGTGGCAATGGCAATGACGTCGGTGGTGCGACAGGTCTCGCGCAGGTAGGGATTGCCGTCGCCGCGCAGGGTCAGGTTGTCGCCGTCTCTGCGTGCCACACGGTGAAGCACATAAAACTTCGGTCTCACCTCGGCCAAGACCACATCGCCCCGTTTCACCGCATCGGGACTGATGGGCGCAAGCACCGCCTTGTCGCGATTGTCTTCGAGAAAGGGA
>JBJFGJ010000139.1:0-12357 GCA_051892575.1 Alloprevotella sp.
GTACGCGTCTGGGGGGCGTGTGGTCGCTGGTTCGAATCCAGTCACCCCGACTGGTAAGGAAGACATCAGAAGTCAGGCAACTGACTTTGATGTCTTCTTTTTGTTTGTACAATTTTCCAGGTCTGTCGTGACGACGCTTCATTATCTTTAACCATCTGCTTCGTCTTTTATTGGTTCTGCTGAAATAGTGTTATGGCTCGCTTCTGTTTGTTAACGATTCCCTTATCTTTTTGACGCACAAGATGATAAGCCATTCAGCCGCCCCTCTGAGCCTTCCAATGATGACAAAAAAGCGGAATTTTTCGTTTTGCCTTGCCCAATTTTTCCCTGCAATAGGCCGAGAATTTCCTGTCCTTATGCCGGTAAAAACTGTCCTTATGGCAATAATGCATCCAAGCACAAAAAAAAGTGGCCGCTAAGCCACCACCTTCTTCCTCTTTGTACGAAGATAAATCTTTGGCCGCACAAAACCAAAAGACAAAACGAGGCACCTCGAGCCATCCGGCCTATCAAATTTTTTTATAACTTTGTGTGGTGACGAATGAGCATTGGCTTGGCGTCAATGCGCCTTGCTGTCATCATTCCATCTCATAATCATTTCTTCATCAGACTCCTACGCTTATGAACATACGTTTTCTTGCCTTCTCAGCTTCGCTTGCCGTAGCCCTCACTGCTTGTGCCAACGACCGCACCGCAGAGGCTCAGTCCGCCAAACTTGCCGGTGTAGCCTCTGCCCATTCTACCGACAGCGTGAAGCCGCAACAGACAGAACAAAAGACATATAAAGAAATAGACTATCCCACGCCGAACTACAACCGAGAGAGGGTGAACGAGGTGAAAGGCGTCATTCTTCATCACACGGCCGAGCCCACCGTGGAGCGCTCGCTTGAGGTGCTCACTGACGGTAAGCGAAAAGTGGGCACTCACGTGGTCATCGACACAGACGGCACGCGCTACGTCATGTGCCAGCCCACGGTGGTCACCTTCCATGCCGGACCGTCCACGCTCAACGGCCGCGACGGTTGCAACAACTTCACCATCGGCATTGAGTTTCAGGGCAATACGCTCGAGGCGCCACTCACCGACGACCAGATTGCCAGTGCCATTGACTATCTGCTGCCCATTATGCGTCAATATCAAATCCCGTTGGCCAACGTCGTGACCCACGAGATGGTGCGCAAAGCCTACAAAGCCCGCCATCCCCAGTCGAAATGTCTGGGCAAAGTCGACATCACGCAGACCGAATACAAGCGCGTGATGGAACAGCTCACGAAAGCCGTGGAAGAGAATAAGTGACCGTCGGTTTTGAGAAACGAAGATAAAGGTCTGTTATCATATCAAATGAGCGGCATTGCCACGCAATGTCGCTCATTGTCATTGTCATAAAAATATCAATCCGTTTCCTTCTTAATATTCCATTCCATACACCAACCGATGTAAGGTTTGCACCAAGCGGTCTGAAACGTCCTGAAACGGTTCTGCGGTGGTGCCCATCAGGCAGAGATCGAACCATTCGCCGCCTCGGCGATAGGGCGGTTGGCGATAGGGGAGAGACCAAAGCGTGAAGCCGTGACGTTGATAAAAACCGATGCGCCGCCGCGGCATTTCGTCGGTGGGAGGTTCCACCTCGAGCACCACATTTCCCTTTCGTTCTCTCAAGAATTGCTCCAAGGCTTTGCCGCCAATGCCGGCAGAACGCAGTGCAGGGGCTATGGCAAAATGTTCTACATAGCAGAAGTCTTCAGTCAACTGCCACCAGGTGATGAGACCGGCAAAAATGTCGCCTGTCATTATCGCCAGGGCGTGAAAGCGAGGTTCGGTCGTCATCAAGCCAAGCCAAAGCGCGGTGTCGCGGCGCTCTACTTCGGGAAAAGCCGTTTCGTAGAGTGCCGTGGCGGCTTGCAGATGGGGATGAGAGGGATGGAGGGGAGAAAAGGTGATTGGGGGTTGTGGCTTCATGGCTTGTCGTCGATGAAGTGAAGGGTGTGGATTTTGGCCAAAGTGTCTTTGAGGCTTTCGGTGTCGCTGCAGCGCACAGCCACGGTCATTATAGTTTCAGTGGCAGTGTAGTCGCGCGCGGTGATGTCGGCTCCGGCATTGCGGATGAGGCGCATCGCCGTGTCGGCCACGTCGTAAGGTGCTGCCACCTTGAGGCTGTCTTTCATCACCACCTCTGTGGCTCCTGCTTCGGTCAGAGCCTCGGCCGCCGCAGTCTTGTAGGCCACGCCGAGACGACCGGTGCCGAGTTTCACGCCGCCGAAATAGCGCACCACCGCCACGAGCACATTCGTCAGACCGGCCGAACGGATTTGTCTGGCAATAGGCGCACCGGCCGTGCCAGAGGGTTCGCCGTCGTCGTTTTGCCGTGTGTGCTCACCGTGTGGCCCGATGACGTAAGCATAACAGACGTGGCGGGCGTCGAAATGGGTCTTGCGCAAGGCGGTAAGGCGCTCTTTGGCCTCTTCTTCGCTTTCCACACCATACACAAAAGCCAGAAACCGGCTGCGCATCTCTGTGTAGACGGTCTGGCTTTCTTGTGCAGGAATGAGATAAGTGTCTGTCAATGTTTCAAATGTTATGTGATTGACGTCTTAGGCTTCAAGGCCGCGGTAGCGTGTGCGTCCGGTCTCGGTGATGCCGAGTCGGCGGGCCTTGTGGGCTTCATATTCACTGTAACTGCCTTCGTAGAAATAGACCGTGCCGTCGCCTTCGAAGGCCAAGATGTGCGTGCAGATACGGTCGAGGAACCAGCGGTCGTGACTGATGACCACGGCGCAACCGGCATAGGCCTCGAGACCCTCTTCCAATGCGCGGAGCGTGTTGACGTCGATGTCGTTGGTCGGTTCGTCAAGCAGGATGACGTTGGCTTCACTCTTCAGCGCCATGGCCAGGTGCAGACGGTTGCGCTCACCGCCGGAGAGCACACCGCAACGCTTCTCCTGGTCGGCGCCACTGAAGTTGAATTTGCTGATATAGGCTCTGGCGTTGATGTCGCGCCCGCCCATTCTCATCAGTTCGTTGCCACCGCTCACCATCTCATAGACCGACTTGTTGGGGTCGATGTCGCCGTGCTGTTGGTCTACATAGGCCAGTTTCACCGTCTCGCCCACGCTGAACGTGCCGCTGTCGGGTTGCTCGAGACCCATAATGAGTTTGAAGAGTGTGGTTTTGCCGGCACCGTTTGGACCAATCACGCCGATGATGCCGCCTTGTGGCAGCGTGAAGTTGAGGTCAGAGAAGAGCACCTTGTCGCCGTAGGCTTTCGCCACGTGTTCGGCTTCGATGACTTTGGCACCGAGACGCGGTCCGTCGGGGATGTAGATTTCCAGTTTCTGCTCTTTCTCTTTCTGGTCTTCGCCCAAAAGTTTGTCGTAAGAGTTCAGACGGGCCTTACCCTTAGCTTGGCGGGCCTTGGGTGCCATACGCACCCATTCAAGTTCGCGTTCCAGTGTCTTGCGGCGCTTGCTGGCCGTCTTTTCCTCCTGCTCCATGCGTCGTGTTTTCTGTTCCAGCCATGACGAGTAGTTGCCTTTCCAGGGTATGCCCTCGCCACGATCGAGTTCGAGTATCCAACCGGCCACGTCGTCGAGGAAGTAGCGGTCGTGGGTTACGGCAATGACGGTGCCTTCATATTGATTGAGATGCTGTTCCAGCCAGTCGATGCTCTCGGCATCGAGGTGGTTGGTCGGTTCGTCGAGCAAAAGCACGTCAGGTTTCTGCAACAGCAGTCGGCACAAGGCCACGCGGCGACGCTCACCGCCCGATAAGTATGCAGCCTTCTGGTCGGCGGGCGGCAGCCGCAGCGCACTCATGGCTCGCTCAAGCCTATTGTCGAGGTTCCAGCCGTCAGTGCTGTCGATGATGTCTTGCAGTTCGCCCTGGCGCGTCATCAGACGTTCCATCTTTTCGGGGTCTTCGTAATATTCTGGTTCGCCGAAGAGGCGGTTTACTTCGTCATATTCTTTCAAGGCATCCACAATGGGCTGTACGCCTTCGTGCACAATCTCCAACACGGTCTTGTTGTCGTCGAGTTGGGGCTCCTGCGGCAGGTATCCCACGGTGTAGCCCGGCGAAAAGACCACCTCGCCTTGATAGTCATTGTCAATGCCGGCGATGATTTTCATCAGAGTCGATTTGCCGGCTCCGTTGAGGCCGATGATGCCGATTTTGGCGCCGTAGAAGAAAGACAGGTAGATGTCTTTAAGCACCTGCTTGTTGGTTTGCTTGATGGTTTTGGATAGACCCACCATCGAGAAGATGATTTTCTTGTCGTCTGTCGTAGCCATTATAATTTAGGTTTTATGGTGATACTTGGAGAAGAACGTGCCGGTTAGTCTTTTTTGCCGATGGCGTCTCGCATAATATATATATCGGTCTGCGTGATGCCGTGAGCGGTCAATAGGTCTTTGTCGGGTATGAGCAGGTCCTCGGGTTTGGTTTCTGTCGGCATTTGACTTAGGGCCAGCCGGTAGCGCGATAGGGCCAGGACGACGTTGCCGCTGAGCCAGGCGCAGTGGGCGGCATTGACGTAGTCGCCGGCTTCGGGTTGCCGGCCGAGGATGAGAGAGAAATGCCCTTCGGCCTCTTCAAAGCGCCCCACTTGCAGTTCGGCCCAGACCAGAGCCCGCCACACGCGTCGGTCGTCGGGGCTGAGATAATAGGCTTTGAAGAGTTTTTTGAGCGCCTCGTCGTAGCGTCGCAGCCAGATGAGACATTCGCCGGCGTGGAGCGGCAGGTCGGCGGCTTCGGGCTGCAAGGCCTCGAGACGCTCATAGAGAGCCAGGGCCGCTTCGGGGTTTGACCGTGCCCGCTGACAGGCGGCGAGGCGGCGCAGTGTCCAGGCCGAGTCGTCTTTGAATAGGTCTGCACGCTCGTAGGCCTCACAGGCGCCTTCGTAGTCGTGGGTCATTTCCTTGCAGAAGCCAATCTTCTGGCATACTTCGGCTGTCGGTTCACACGCCGTGAAGAGCGGTGTGGCGGCCTCGTAGGCTTTGATGCTGAAGGCCAGGCTGGCGAGTTCGTGGGCTGTTTCCGGCTTTTGGTTTGTGGCCGCGAAGGGGGCTTGGTCATAAAACCGCCAATCGTCGGCAAAGGGATTGACCTCGTCCTGCCGCCCTCTGAAGAGCGTGAAAAAGCGGTAGAGGTCTTGCATATAAAGCCTGATATGCACGGTCGGCGTCATTTGCTCTGCCTGCGGTATTTCGCCGTTTTCAAAAGCGTTTTTGAGTTGCTCGTCCATAGCCTCGGCATTGATGGGCAAGCCGGAGTTGCTCATTTGACCCATCAGAAAGGCGAGCGAATACTTGTCGCTGTCGCAGAGTTGGGCGGCTTGTGTGAGCAGGTTGAGCACCGGACTTTTCCGGAGGTTTTGCGGCAGTTCGGGGTGGTGGGTGTCGAAAGGCGTGAACCAGTTGGCCGCCGCCGTGAAGAAGGGAAAATGTTGCTTGAAACTTTTGAACTGTCCGATGAATACGTCAGAGCCGCGTTGTTGCATGGCCGCGAGTTGCTCCATCTTGGCCGTCATTTTTTTCTCGCTTTCTGCCCATTCCGGGTTGGCACTCAGCCGGGCCATCTCGTCTTGAAGTTCTTGTATGTCAAGGTGACGAAGGTCGGTTTTGAGGTGCTTCGTATGTTCCATAATGCCCGGAATGATTTCTTCGCGCATCTTCTTTTCGATTTCCTTTACTTCAAGACTCAGGATGCGGGCGGCCTGTAGGTCGCTGAGTTCGGCGGCGTAGCGCGGTGAGGCTTTGAGCTCGTCGAAAGCCTTTTGAAGCAAGGGGAAAAAGCCAACCAAATCTTTGTGGTGAGCCACCACAAGCACTGCACCTGCCAATGCGCGGGCTCTGAGCCGGTCGTCGGGATGGTCGGCGTGGTGCAGGAGCAGGGTGAGTTTGGCCGCGTCGAAATAGTGAAGGGCACCGAGCATCGTGCCACTGATGAGCAGGGCTTTGTGGGTGAAGGCAAAATGGTCTGAGGCTATGATCTGTTCGGCTGCCTCAAGGTCGTCGCCTGTCCAGATTGGCGAGGTCCAGGCCACGTCAAAGACCACGCGACCTGTAGTCTCACGGCGCAAAATTTCGGGCAGACTGTGAGGCACGTCCATCAGGCGCAGTGCCCGTCGGGTGGTGGCGAAAGCATTTGAGGCATCGTCGCGCAGGCCGGCGTAGACCATTTGGCAGTAACATTGTGCCGCACGGCTCAAAAAGTGCTTATAGAGCGTGTCGCGCGCCTGGTCGTCATAGCCTCCGGCCATATAGTTCACCATCATCTCATAGTCTTCAGAGAGACTGTCGAGGCCGAAGGCATCTGTAGGCAGTGAGGCTGCCGAAGCGAGGTTATGGAGTGTTTCTATGGTTTGGCCTAAGTCTTGTCGGCACAAGGCTTTGAGGGCTTGGGGAGCGTAGTCGTTCACTGTGAAGGTCTTGGTCGTGTGTTAGTGGGCATATTGTGGCAGTCTCAGACTGTCTATGGCTTGTTCGGTGAGGCGGTAGCGTTGTTTCAAGATGTTCAGACAGGCCTTCTTGCCATAGCGATTGATGCTGTCGGCCGCCTGTTGGCGCAGTTTTTCCACGGTCTGCCATTTAGGGTCAAAGTCTTTGCGACTTTTGGTCTTGGTTGTCGCAGCGAGCCGGCCCATCACGGGATCTTCTGTGAGGCTCATAACTATCTTGTGTCCGGCTGTCACTGCTTGTGTGGCCAATGGTTCGGGCAGCAAGGCGGCGTCCACTTGGTTTTCGTCGAGCATGGATGTGCGTAGAAACAGGTCGTTGATGAGCGGCAACAGGGCGTCTTCTTTGTCCACACCAATCTGTTTCATCACGCGATAAGCCTCGACGGCCTCGGCCGATTGCCGGCTGATGGCGATGGTGCGGAGTCGTAATTGTTCGGGTTTGTTAATGCGCAGCCGGCCACACACCACCAGTTTGCGGCTTGTCGGTGCCTCGGCAATCTCTGTGAGTCGATGTCCGGCACGGGTGTAAATGCCGATGCGCTCGGTGTCGGTTTGCGCCACGACGCAGCGTCCGCCGAGCAGGGCGGTGTCGCAGTCGAATTGTCCGCTGTGGAGTTCCACACAGATGCCGCCACCGTTTTGTCTGAACCAGCCCCGGTCTTCAGCAAAAAGGTAGGGGAGGTTTTCAATAGTGGGCAACAGGGCGAGCACAAGCATATTGCTGTCGGCCGTCGTTTTCGGCAGGCTATCGGCTTGGGTGGCAGATTTTGTCTCTGCCGCAGGGCTCCCGCAGCCCGTGAGACAGGCGACGGCCAAAAGCACCAGAGTGCCGACGACAGATGTGAAAGAATGAAGACGCATAGGAAAATTCAAACAAAAGTGAGGCAAAAAGCCACAAAGACAGAGATCAATAACTGTAAGCGGCTATGCAAGGCCTGTAGGGCCGTAACATATAAGCCCGGGTCGTTAGGCCCGGGTTATGGAATGCAACTCCAATCACCGGCCTGTAAGGTCGGCACAATGCACTGCAAATATGTAAAAAATATAACATTAATCAGTATACATATCCGCTTGGGAGTGCCGACCTTACAGGCCGGAAGATGGGAGGCCATATTAACCCGGGCCTGACGCCCCGGGCTATTATGTTGCGCCCTTACAGGGCTCTTGGTCACTCTTAGACTTTTAGTCTTTTAGACTTTTTGAATGGCTTAGCCTTTGATGGCAGCAATGCCGGGCAGCACTTTGCCTTCGATGGCCTCAAGCAGGGCGCCGCCGCCGGTAGAGATGTAAGATACCTTGTCGGCCATGCCAAACTTGTTGATGCAGGCTACGGAGTCGCCGCCACCGATGAGTGAGAAGGCGCCGTCGGCAGTGGCCTTGGCAATGGCGTCGGCGATGGCGCGAGAGCCACCGGTGAAGTTGTCAAATTCGAACACGCCGGCGGGACCGTTCCACAGGATGGTCTTGGCGCCTTCGATGGCTTTGGCAAAGCTCTTGCGGGTTTCGGGACCGGCATCGAGGCCTTCCCAGCCTTCAGGAATGGCACCGGCAGGTACCACCTGAGTGTTGGCGTCGTTAGCGAACTTGTCGGCAGCAATGCAGTCTGTGCCGAGCACGAGGTTTACACCTTTTGCTTTTGCTTTTTCGATGATGTCGAGAGCCAATTGCAGTTTGTCGTCCTCACAGATAGACACGCCCACATGGCCGCCCAAGGCCTTGGCAAAAGTATAAGTCATGCCACCGCAAAGGATGAGGTTGTCCACTTTGTCCATCAGGTTCTCGATGATGCCTATTTTGGTAGACACCTTCGAGCCACCCATAATGGCGGTGAAGGGACGCTTGATGTTGCTCAATACGTTGTCAACGGCGTTAACCTCTTTTTCCATGAGGTAGCCCAGCATCTTGTGGTCGGCGTCGAAAGAGTCGGCGATGACGGCCGTAGAGGCGTGGCGGCGGTGTGCCGTTCCGAAGGCGTCGTTTACGTAGATGTCGGCATAAGAAGCCAGGGTCTTGGCAAATTCAGCCTGACGGGCTTTCATCTCTTTCTTGGCTGCGTCGTAGGCAGGGTCTTCCTTGTCGATGCCCACGGGCTTACCCTCTTCTTCAGGATAGAAACGAAGGTTTTCGAGCAAGAGCACTTCGCCGGGCTTAAGCGCAGCAGCGGCATCGGCTGCTTTGGCACAGTCGGGAGCGAAAGCTACGGGCACGCCCAACTTTTCGCTGACGGGCTTCACGATTTGTGAGAGCGACATCTTGGGGTTTACTTTGCCTTTGGGCTTGCCCATGTGGCTCATGATAATGAGAGCGCCACCGTCGGCAAGGATTTTTTTGAGCGTGGGCAGCGCACCGCGGATGCGGGTATCGTCTGTCACGTTGCCGTTTTCGTCGAGAGGCACGTTGAAATCTACGCGCACAATCACTTTCTTACCTTGAAAGTTGCAGGAGTCTAATGTCATGGTTTTATAAGTTTAAAAGTTGTAGTTCGATTGCTTTGGAGCCGGCGTCTTGGCCATGCAGTCAAGCGGCAGAGGCGATTGGTTGCCGTTTTGACGGTTTGGTCGCCGCCTACCTTTTGCAAAAATACAAAAAAGATGGCATCTCCGTGAGATTACCCGCTTTTTTGTGCCCACAAAGCCTTTTTTGTCTTTTTTTGAGTGGCTTGGCGGGTTTATCTTTGAGCTGAGAAAGAAGAAGAGGGCGCTTTATGGCGCTCTTTTTTTGTAGATGAGCCACTTACGGGGCTAAGGACAGTTTTTCCTGTCCTTATGACAGAAATTTCTGCCATAAGGCGAGGCATGTCAAAGTCTAATTGCCGCAGGAAAAAGTCCGTTTGGCGTGCCGCTTTTCCTTATTCCGGCTTCGTCGAAAATTATTGGGGAAAAATTTCAAATGGTTTTGTCACGATTGGCCACTGTTTCTGTACAGCCTTTATCTGTTGCAGAGGAAACAAAAAAGCAGGGAAGGGCCGTCGGGCTCTTCCCTGCTGATGGTGAATTGACTCTGAATGTGAGCGACTTAGTCGGCCAACGCTGCGATGTAGCGCTCGGCTTCAATGGCAGCCTTGCAGCCCGAGGCGGCAGCGGTGATGGCCTGCTTGTAGTGCGGGTCGGCCACGTCGCCGGCGGCGAAGATGCCGGGCAGGTCGGTGACAGGTGTACCGGCGTGGGTCTTGATGTAGCCGGCCTCGTCGAGCGGCAACTGGCCCACGAAGAGGTCGCTGTTGGGCTTATGGCCGATGGCTAGGAAAAAGCCGTCGATGGCGATGTCGCTGGTGTGCTCTTCGGCTGTGCCTTTTTTGTGGACGAGATGGGCGCCTTCCACGCCGTTTTCGCCAAAGAGTCCGGTGACGTTGGTCTCAAACAAGACCTTGATTTTCTCGTTGCCAAACACACGGTCTTGCATGGCCTTTGAAGCGCGAAGGAAGGGCTTGCGCACGATGAGGTAGACCTGCGAGGCGAGGCCGGCGAGATAAGTGGCTTCTTCGCAGGCTGTGTCGCCGCCGCCCACCACGGCAACAGTCTTCTTGCGATAGAAGAACCCGTCGCAGGTGGCACAGGCACTCACGCCCAAGCCGCGGTATTTCTCTTCGTCAGACAGGCCGAGGTATTTGGCGCCTGCTCCCGTGGCAATGATGAGGGCGGTGAATGTGGCCTGGGTGTCGTCGTCGAAAGTCACCGTGCGGGGCGACGACTTGAAGTCTACCTTTGTGGCGATGCGCGGACGGATGTCGGCACCAAAACGCTCGGCTTGGCGGCGCATATCGTCCATCATGTCGGGTCCCTGAACGCCGTCAGGGTAACCGGGGAAGTTTTCCACTTCGGTGGTCATGGTGAGCAGTCCGCCGGGCTGCAAACCTTCACACACTACGGGCTGAAGGCCGGCACGACCGGCATAAATGGCGGCGGTATAGCCGGCAGGACCGGCACCGAGGATGAGGCATTTGATGTGTTCCATAGAGTTTGTTGAATTGGATTGAGTCAAGAATAGGATAAGATGAGGTGTGAGCCTAATGCTCCCGGGGTTCTCCTTTTAAATGATAGAAGGATTTTACGGCGTTTCAGAATGTCGACAACCCGTGCCGAAAGCGTAAGGGATTAGGACGGATGGCTCATCGAAGGTCCACCACGCGCACGCCACTATGGGCCTTGCCGTCGAAACGGAAAAAACTGTCGCTCCATTTCTGTCCGGTCTTCACGCCACTGACTTGCACACGCACCCATTCGCCGCCGCTCGGACGGAAACGGACACAGTGGGGCAGGTGTGTGGCTTTGTCGATGGTAATCAAGACTTCGTTGATTTCCATTCCCTGCTTTTGGGCCTTGAGTCTGACTTCGTGGCACGAGCGACCGAGATAGTCGGCATTGGTCGAGGTGATGGTGTAGCCCGACTTGTAGAGATGGATGAAGGCGTAGGGATTGAGCGATTGCAACTCTTTTTTTGTGGGTGTGGAGATATAGGCTTCGTCGCTGCCGTCCATGAGCGACCAGAGTGTTTTGCCGTCAAACCATGAGTTGCCGGCGGCCGAGACGATTTTGAAGCGGCGTCCGGAAACATAGAAAGTGCCCGAGGAGCGCCCGACGGCGGTCTGTTTTTTGTAGTTCGTCACCACGAAGTTGGCCTGTACGCCGCCCGAAGAGAGCATTGAGGCTGTCTGGTCGAGTATTTGGCGGGCGTTTTGTGCCGAGGCTTTTGCGGGGAATAGCAAGGCAATGGCGGTCAGTGCCATCGTGAGCCATTTGATCTGTTTCATAGGAGAGGATTTTATTTGAAAGGAAAAAGACTCCACACAATCAATGCAGAGTTTCGAGACGGGCGTCGAGCGCCACCTCGTCGGGGCAGAGCACTTCGCGCGGTTTGGCGCCGCGGCCGGGACCTACGATGCCTGCACGCTCCAACTGGTCCATCAGACGGCCGGCGCGGTTGTAGCCTATCGAAAACTTGCGCTGGATGAGCGAGGTAGAGCCCGACTGGTGCACCACCACAAGACGCGCAGCCTCTTCAAAGAGGGGGTCGATGGTGCCTGCGTCAAGGTCTTCACCGCCACCGGCTCCGTCGCCTTCGGCAAGCGGTTCGGGCAGTTCGTAAGGCGTGAGGTAGCCCTGTTGTTCGGCGATGTATTCGCTGATTTTGTCCACCTCGGGCGTGTCGACAAAGGCGCATTGCACACGCACCGGGTCGGGCGAAGAATATGAGAGAATGAGCATATCGCCTTTGCCTACGAGTTGGTTGGCGCCTGTGCGGTCAAGGATGGTCTGGCTGTCAATGCGCGAAGTCACCTTGAAGGCCATACGGGCAGGGAAGTTGGCCTTGATGGTGCCGGTGATGATGTTGGTCGTGGGGCGCTGCGTGGCGATGATGAGGTGCATACCCACGGCACGGGCCAATTGGGCGAGGCGCGCAATGGGGAGTTCCACCTCCTTGCCGGCGGTCATGATGAGGTCGCCGAACTCGTCGATGATCACCACAATATAGGGCATGAACTCGTGACCGTTCTCGGGGTTGAGCTGACGGGCCTTGAATTTGGCGTTGTATTCCTTGATGTTGCGCACCTTGGCACGTTTGAGCAGGTCGTAGCGATGGTCCATCAACTGACAAAGGCTCTTGAGCGTCTGCACCACCTTCGTCACGTCGGTAATGATGGGGTCGTCTTCGCCCGGTATCATGGCGAGGAAGTGTTTCTCAATGGGGGCGTAGACACTAAACTCCACCTTCTTGGGGTCTACCATGACGAGTTTCAACTCGCTGGGATGTTTCTTGTAGAGCAACGAAGTGATGATGGCGTTAAGGCCCACAGATTTTCCCTGACCCGTGGCACCGGCCACAAGCAGGTGGGGCATTTTGGTCAGGTCGCGGATGAAGACTTCATTGGTGATGGTCTTGCCGAGGGCTATGGGAAGCTCGTA
>JBJFGJ010000140.1:0-12333 GCA_051892575.1 Alloprevotella sp.
AGCCGAGGCGAATTGGTCCATATATTTGTCCCAATTCATGTTTTTCACGGAGACGGCATAGACCAGACACTCTTCGGGACTCATATAGGCCAGGGCTTCGGGGTCTATCTTGGCCTTCATGTCCATCATCTTGCCCCACTCTTCGGTGGATTTGGCTTTGCCGTTTTCGTCGAAGAACTTCACTCTTGCTTCGGCTTCGTCGCCCTCGAGTTTGCCATTCAAGCATATATAGCCGGAATAGAGGTTGGCCATCTCTTCGGGCACTCCCGATTTGGCCATTTCGCGGCGCAGTTCGCTTGGCAACTTCACAATCATACCGGCAGCCTTGCCTGCGCAGACGTAGTCGGCCATATCGGTGTCGGCCATCGGGCGGTTGGACAGACTGAGGAGGTATTGTTTTATCATTTTCATACCTTTGGCGTCGTCGCTCCACACTTCGCCAATCCAATAGCCATAGCCACCGTTTATGGCCACGTAGCTTTGGCGGGTATAGCTGCTGTAATCGCTGTCGGCCTTTTTCACATAGATGTCGACGTCGTCAACGTCGTCTTTTTCTTTGAAGCCTTCCACTTTGAGGGCCTTTTCAAGTTTGTCTTTGTCTGCAATGGCAAAGACGATGACGGGATAGCGGTCTTGGAATTTGTGGAAGATCATGGCACAAGACGTTACATCTATGCCGCTGTTTTTGATCCATCGCAGGGCTTCTTCCATGTTTCGCGCCTCTCTGTCGCTCTGCATTTCGCCAACATAGCTGGGCATTTTGACTTCTGAGCCTTCGGCCTTGCCACCGGCAGATTCAAGGATGGTTTTGATGTCGCCTGTCATCACGAAGTCAGCGTCGGCCGGTACGTGCTCGAGCAGTTCGGCAAGGCGGTTGCTGCCGCAGGCTGTGGTCAGGATGATGACCGAGAGGCACAACCCGAGATGATAAAACAGTTTTTTCATAAGTGTGAAAGATTAGGAGTTTATCGTATGTGTATTTTTGATTTCTTAAAACAAAATATCCTCTTTATGGCGAAATTCGTCAAAATAATCCATTTAAACCTGTTTCGCCGGCAGTTTTTTGGCCTTTCTCTTATACGCAAATTTTCACCTTTTCTCCAATCACCCAGTCACGCGGCCTTTACGCTGCTGATTATTAGCGCTTTGCTGTGACTGAACGCTTCAGTCACGCCAGTCACGTTTTGATGTAAAAAAGCCAGGGCTACATCCAGAGATGCAGCCCTGATTATGGGAATTTCACTGTGGAGCAATCAGATTATATGGTGTTGGCGGCGTCTACGGCGCAGTTGATGCTACCGCTCACGTAGGTGTAGTCGCCGTCCACGCTGATGGCTTTGCTCTTGGCACCGGTGGCTGCGATGCTGATGTTGCCGCCGTCGAAGGTGAAGTTGCCTTTCACCTTAATGCCGCGGCACTTCGACTCGAGAGCAGCGTCGCCGGGCATATAGGTGGTGCCGGTGACGGTCATGTTGACAGAGGTAGGCGTTTCGCCGGGCTGACTGATGACGAGGTCGGTGCCGGTGCTGATGCCTTTGCTGCCATTGCCCGAGACGGTCATCTGGATGGTGCCACCGCTGATGGTCATCATGCTGTCGCACTTGAGTCCTTTCACGTCTTCGGCGGCCACGTTGATGGTGAGGCTACCACCGCTGATGAAGGCCTGGCCGTTGTTGGTGTCGGCCGGGTTCTTGGTGATGGACACGTCGATGCCATCACCGGCAGTGCCGCTGATGTTGACCGTACCGCCTTTCATCTTGAAGTATTGCTCGATGTGCAAGCCGTCGCTCACAGCAGAGGTCACGTTGAGGGCACCGAAGTCGGCCTGAAGCGTGGTGTATTCGTCTGAAGCGTAAGCGTGGCGCGTGTTGCCCACGAGGTTGAGCGTGCCGCCGCCGCTGAATTCGGCGTGGCCGTTGATGAAGAAGCAGGCTTTATGGAGCAGGCCGGCGCCGTCGGAGAGCGTCGTGGTGGTGCCGGTGGGGATGTTGACGGCAATGCGTTTGCCGTTTTCGATGTCTATGGCCGGACCGTTGGGATTGGTCAGCGTGAGGTTGTTGAGTATGACTGTCGATTTGTATTCACCGTCCATCGTGAAGCTGCCGTCGGTCGACGTGCCCGAGAGAATGTAGGTGATTTCTTCCTGATAGAGCGAGTCGGCAACGAAGCTGACGTGGCTGTCCTCGATGTCGCCTTCCAGTTTGTCGACAATGTCGGACGTGACGGTGACGAAGACCTCGTTTTCGTTCCAAACCACCTCGAGAGAGCGGGGCGTGACAGACTCGGGGTTTACCGTGATGCTGTCAATGTCTTCAATGGCATATTCCATTCCGGCAATGCTGAGCGTCTGGCCGTCGGCAAAAGTCATTTCGCCTGCTTCGGCGGCCGGTATGGCTACCGTCAGGTTACTCATATGGAGTTTCATCGTCTGCGCTTGGGCTACAAAGGCTGCCACAAAGGCACAGACACAGGCAAGGAAGAGACGTTTCATCGCTTGATGGTTTTAATGATTTTGCCGTCGGCGGTTTTAACAATCTGCACCTGGCTGCCGGGAGCGTTGAGGAGGCGGCCGTCGATAGAGTAGATTTCGGTGATGTCGGTAGCCTTCAGCGGCGTGGCGATGGAGGTAGGCGTAGCCGAGAAGAACATAGACTGCAGCGCGGCCACGGGGAGGGTCAAGTCGGCCTGACCGGCAGATTGAGCCACGAGTTGGCCGTCGGCAAATGTGATTTTCAGACCGGCTGAGGGCACGCTGATTTCGGTGCCGTCGGCTTGACGAAGGGTGAGATAGTCGGTGCCGTCGGCCATCGTGGCGCCGGCGCCAAGCATCAAAGCTGAAAAGGTGAGTAACATTCTTTTCATAATCATGGGATTTTAAGTATGATTAGTTTTGCGTTTTGTTGGAGTGGTACCGACCTTACAGGCCGGCGTGGCCTCTCTTAGTCTCTTAGACTTTTTGTCTCCTTATCTCTCAAAACTCAAATTTGAAGCCGAGGTCAATCACGTGGATGTCGTCGGCCGAGTCGTCGTCGGCACCGTTCTGATAGAGATAAGCCAGTGAGATTTTGTATTTCTTCTTGATTTTGTAGTCGGCACCCACCGAGAAGCGGCGCTTGTCGAGCGAGAAACCGTCGGTGAGCGAGTTGGAGAGTTCGTAAGACACGAAAGGCTCAAGAGGCACGCCGCGTACGTTGTAGCTCACCAGCAGACGCGAGCGCAGATAGTGGGCGTTCTTGTGGCCCTTCTGGTCCAACTCTTGACGGAAAGTCATAAATTCCATACCGCCCATTGGATAGGTTTCGCCGATATATCCACCTTGCACAGGGTCGCGGTATTTGTCGCGCATGGTCTCTGTGGCCATAGTGTGGGTGTATTGGTAGCGCTCGCGCAGGCTCACCGAGAAGCGGCCGAAGCCCACTTTGCCCGTCACGTCAAACCAGCCGCGGTGTTTCGACCGCCAATAGCCGTGGTCCACGTTGTAGCCGTTGATTTCGCCACGGCTGTTGTAGCGTTCTTTCACCTCTTGCAGGGAGCGGTCGTACATATAGACGTAGCCGGCAGAGAGTTTCAGGCCTTTGATGGGTTTGTAGCCCAGGCCGAGCGATACGTCCCAGCGGGTGAAGCTGGCGAGGTCGTTTTCGGCACGGAAGCCAACGCCTCCTTCCACCGACAGTTGCTTGTTGAGTTTCTTTTCGGCGCTGATGTCAGTCCAGATGCCGAAGTCGTCGCCAGACTGGGCGGCGGCAGGGCTAAACATAGCGACTGCGGCCAGGGCGATGAGGCCGTGGCGCAGGCGTGTGGTGAGGGCGTGGCCCTTGGTGGTGGGATAGGGTCTGCTCATGTTGTCGGATAGGTTTGGGTGAGAGAGAAGGTTGTCCGGTCGCGGCTTTACACCTCGTCTTTGGGTAGTTTGATCATGCGGTCCACGGGTTTGATGGCCCCCACGGGGTCTTTGTAGTAGACGCGGAGCATCGTCATGTCGGTAAGGAAGTCGACGGCGCCCACTTCCACGCGCACGATTTCCACGCCGAGGCGTTTTTCGAGGTCGGCTTTGAGTTCGCCATATCGTTCGGGAACGATGAGGTCAATATTGTCGTAGCGCACAAACTTGCAGCCCACCTTGCTCACGAGCAGGTAGTTTTCCGACACCCATACCGTGGCCACCAGCAGGCCGTTGGCAATGAGACGTTCCACGAGGCTGAGGTCGGCTTTGGTGCCGTTGAGCACCGACAGGGCCACGAGGAAAAACAGGTAGGTCATTTCACGGATGGGCACGCTCTCTGTGCGGTAACGGATGATGCCGAACACGGCAAACAGCCCCAGGGCGGCACCGATTTGCAGGTTGGAGCCGTCCATCAGGTAAATGAGCATGAAGATGCTCACCGAGAGCAGCAAGAAGGTGAAATAATAGTCGCGACGGCGGCCTTTGGGATAGTAAAAGAAGTGCACGATGCCCCAGACGATGAGCAGGTTGAAGACAAAGCGCGTAGACATTTCCACAAGACCTTCGAGGTCGCAGAAGTTGTGCTGAAACAGTTCAGAGAAAAAAGACATAATGTGTGACAGTATCGGTTATAAGGTGTTTTTCTTAAGGTGTTATTTGGGGGCTTGTCAGCTCCCTGCCGGTAAGGCGCAACGCTTGGAGATTTTGCGCAGGCGCAGTTTGAAGCGGTTGACGCGTATCTCGTTGTTGGTCACGACCGTGCCGATGCAATATTTGCTGAAACCGGCCGGTTTGATGCGCAGTTCGCGGAGCATGGGCAATATGGGCGAGGTCACGCGGCCGTCGCGTTTGAGTTCGATGATGACGGCGTCGGGCATTTCGGCGTCTTTGTCGGTCTCGAAGTTGTGGAATTGCAGGTCGAAGTCTATGGTGAGGCGCTCGGTGTGTGCGTTGTTGACGAGCGTGATGCGGTTGAAGCGGTTGCCCACTGTGGGCATCAGGTCGCTCCAGGTATATCCCGTGCGCTCTTTGAGGAAGTCTTCGCCGGCGCCGTGCGTCATCACGGCTTCTATCGACGGCACGGCCACGCGTTTCTTGTGTGTGCGACCGTGGTTGTTTTTTTTCTTCACTTCGAGAAAGGAGTGGCCGGAGTCCAGATAGGTGCGTGCGCGCACCTTCATGCGCGGTGAGTGGCCGCATTGGTGGGTGCGAAACATCTCGTGCTCCTTCACGCCGTCCCAATAGACGGTGCGGTAGGGGCTGATGCGGTGTCCGGCGGTCTCTTGGGCGAAATAGCTACCACGAACCAGCACCAGCAACTTCTTGAGTGTGTCGACGTTGGTGACAAACTTCGTGTCGGTGCGGTTCATCAGCTTGATGCCCGACATCTCTTCGAGGGTGATGGGGGGCAGGACGCTGACCAATTTTTCGAGATCTAAGGTTTGTGTGCTCATCGCAAGGCAAAAGTATGCAAAAAACCTTGTAGCGGCAAAGCGGTGGCGTCTTTTTGTGCCAAATCACGGTTAAATTTAGACAAACAAGCCGTCTTTGACGCCGAAATACCGTTTTCTGCCGTGTAGGTGGCCTCTGTTGCCGTCGGGCGGTTTTGTCTTTTTTCTTCTGCCGGTCTGGCGTTATATTTGAGGCAGGATGGGAGAGGGGCCGCCGCCGGCGGTCTTTTTTGTTGCTTTTGAACGCATTACGGGGTTACTGACAGGATTTTTTGTCAGTAACCCCGTTTTTTCTGTCCCTATTCCGGGATGTTCTGTCCCTCATTGAGCTTGTCGCCGGTCGTTTTTGGCCGTTTTTTCAAGCCGTCGGGAAGCCCTTCTCAGGCATTGGGACAATTTCTTGATAAAAAATGTCACGCCGGGCGGGCTTTTTGTCGCACAACCGAAGCGCGGCGTCAGGCCTCAGAACTGCTCAGGGGCGAGGCTTGGGTATAGGTGCGTGCGCCAAGCTCTTTGTCGAGCATGAAGAGGCCGTAGCCGTTGTCGCCAATCATATGGATGTTGTCGATGATGGTTTGCGCGTTGTCTTCTTCCTCCACCTGCTCGTCGATAAACCATTTGAGCATGCTCTGTGTGGCGAAGTCTTTTTCTTCTACGGCAAGAGCCATGAGGTTGTTGATAAGTGAGGTGACCTTCTGCTCGTGCTGGAGAGTGCTTTCAAACACGTCGAGAATGCTGCTCCATGACGTGGGCACTTCGTCGATGGCTTTGAGCGTCACTTTGCCGCCGCGCTGTACGATGTAGTTGTAGAAGATGCGGGCATGGTCTTGCTCTTCGTTGAATTGCACTTCAAACCAGTTGGCCATGCCGTTATAGCCGGCGGCGTGGCAATGGGCTGCCATAGACAGATAAAGATAGGCCGACCACATTTCGGCATTGATCTGGGCGTTGAGCGCCTCTTCGATTTTTTTGTTGAGCATAATGTGATGTGTTTATTGGGTTGTTGTTGTTTGGTCTACCTGCGAAGTTAGTGGTTTTTAGGCAAAACGTGTGGGCCGAAAGTCAATTTTTATTGTTTTTGCCCGGCGGTGCCGGTTGTGGGCTTGGTGGCAAAATGATAGAGTTTCACCACCTTGCGGTCGTCGCACGAGCGGTGATGACTGTCGTAGACCGACTGGGCGTCGTAGGCGGGATAGGCTGTTAAGAAGGCCTCAATTTCGTCGTTGCCCGTCACGAGATAGCCCTCGGCGGGTGGCGTCGTTGCCTTGTCAATGGGGATGATGCGGTCGCCCAGGTAGAAGTTGATGGTGAAGGGGTGCATGCGGTTGGCCTCAAGCACGTCGGTGCGGAACGAATAGATGGTGCCTGCCGGAGCCCGTTTGGCCACCTCGGCAGCCACAGCCTTGTCTGACTGCACCGTCATCACGGCGGGCTTGTAAATGGCGTCGTAGTTGAGCCATACCACGAAGAGGCTCACCACAGCCAGCCGCACTTCACCACCCATAGGCCTGAACAGCGTGCGCAGCCCTATGGCCACGGCACTCAGCGTCAACACGACGCTCCAGAAGCCCCAGGGCACGTCGGCAAGTGAGCGTACAAAGGCGATGTTCTGCTCGGCATGTTTGCCACTGAAGAGCATTTCGCCCGTCACCCATCCACACTTCACGGCGATGAAGCAGAGCGCGAGCAGCAGCGTCAGTCCGCCCACAAAGCGGCTCCACACGCTCAGCGTGCGCCGGTGATGGGCGTCGAGCCACAAGATGAACTGCGCCGTGAACCACGCCAGGAAGGGATAGAGCGGTAAGAGATAGACACCGCGCTTGCTGGCCGGAATGCAATAGAACACAAAGATTACCACCGCCGACGTGAGCGCAAACAGCGTGAGGGGAGACAGACTGCGCAACTGCCGCAGCGGATGGAACCCTTTCAGACCCAAACCTTTGAGCCCTCTCGGCAAAAGCCAGGCCGACACGAGCAGCAGGAGGGTGAAGGGCAATATGCCGGCCACAATCATCACCACGTTGTAGGGCCACGGGTTGATGTGGGAGGCATAGGTCATCTGGCCGGTGAAGCGCAACACGTTTTCTTCATATATCAGTTGCAGGAAGCGGTCGCCGCCGTGGGGTTGCAGATAGGCGGCCACATACCACGCCGTCAGGGGCAGCAATGCCAGTACGGCCACACCCGCCAGGCGGAGCCACACCCGCCAGGCACGGCGTGCGTCATGCCACAAAACAAAGAGGGCATAGACGCCACAGGGCAGCACGATGCCCACGGGGCCCTTGGTCAGCGCCGCACCGGCGAGGCAGAGCGTGGCCGCCCAGGGGATGCCGCGATGAGCCCGCTCGCCCCAGGCATAAAGGGCATAGAGCCCCATGACGGTGAGCGCGGCCAGCAGCATGTCGACGCGGCAGGTCATGGCGTCGCGATGCACTTCAAAGCAGGTGAGGCATATCATGGCCGCCAACAGGGCGGTACGCCGCTCGCCGCGGCGGGCAAAAAAGACAAACGTCGACACCACCATGGCCAGGCCGGCCAAGGCCGACGGCAGGCGCGAGGTCAGTTCGCTCACACTGCCCGATATCCACGAGAAAGCCGCTACGAGCCAGTGCAGCAAAGGTGGTTTGAAGGCAATCTCGTCGCCGTTGTTGACGGGCAAAATCCAGTTGCCGTCGTTCAGCATAGACATTGCCACGACGGCTTCACGGGGTTCGCCGCGAGTGGCAAAGGGGCTGTCGCCCAAGAAAAGCACCAGTGCGACGAGGCCAATGATGATGAGGCGCAGACGGTCGCTCTTGAGGGTTTGGAGATTGGTGGGCATAAGGGTGGGGATTGGGAAAAATGTAATGGGAAGAAACCTATTGTTTGCGACACAAGTCGGCGCAAACGAGGGCAAGATTGTGGGGAATGCGTTAAATTGCTTAATTTTGCAGACGGTTCACTCAGATTGCCTGATTATGAAGATTAGTGTCATTACGATAAACTACAACGACCGCGAGGGCTTGGCCAAGACGATGGAGTCGGTCTTGTCGCAGACGGCGCGCCTCGGCGTGGATTTTGAATATATTGTCATCGACGGCGGAAGCAGCGATGGCAGTGCCGAGGTGATGGCACAATATGCCGACCGCTTGGCCTACGGTGTGAGCGAGCCTGACGGCGGCATCTTCAACGCCATGAACAAGGGCATCAAGGTGGCCTCTGGCGACTATCTTAATTTTATGAACGCCGGCGACTGTTTTGCGGCGCCCGATGTGCTGGAGCGTGTGATGAAACAGCTTGACGGCAAAGACTTTTATATTGGCCACCAGCAAAATCTCAAGCCTCACGCCCGCTTCATCAAGGCGCCGCGTCGCATTTCGGCTTGCGCGCTGGTGGTGCAACCGCTCTCCCATCAGGCCGCCTTCATCCGCAGTGAACTGCTTAAGGCCCGGGGCTACAACGAGCAATTCCGGGTGATTGCCGACTGGGAGCAGATGGTCGTGGAGTTTCTTGTCAACAACCGCACTTATGAGCGGCTCGATTTTGTCGTCTCTCACTTCGACACCACCGGCCTTTCGGCACGATCGGGTGGCGACGGACGCTATGAAGAAGAGCGGCAGCGTATGCTTCGCGAGACTTTTCCGCCCCGCATTGTTGAGGCGCTGGTGGGTCGCAGCCGCTTCGACGCCAAGGTGCGCTATGCACTCGACAAGCCCAACCTTTGGCAACGCGACGTCAAAATCTTGCGCAACCTGCTCAAGGTGATGCCGCGCGACCTGTGGCATCGGCTTTTCAAAACATCCGGCGACAAAGCAGTCTGACAGGATACCACACCGTCAGGCTGCCGGCCACGATGACCGACACGAAGGTGAGGAGAATGTCGGTGGCGTGGACGCTGACGGGATAGGCATTGACAATAAAATTGTTGCCCGCACCGCCCAAGCTGATAAAGCCATACTGCTTTTGCAGCCAGCAGGCCAGCAGACCCAGACCTATGCCCAAGATAGCGCCAATAAGGGTGATGAGACGGCTCTCTATGAGGAAGATGCGCGTGGTGTCTTTCAGGGTGAGCCCCAAGGCATGGAGGGTGTCCATGTTGGCTTGTTTGTCGATGATGAGCATAGAGACCGAACCGATGAGATTGAAGCAGGCCACTACGACGATAAACGTCAGGAATATCCAAGCCATAAGTTTCTCGATTTTCATTACGCGAAACATTTCTTCGTGCTGCATCATGCGGTCTTTCACTACAAACTCGCCTTCCGACAAGGCTTCTATCTCTTTCATCACCGCCACTTCGTCGGCACCGGGCTTAAGTTTCAGTTCGAGTGCGCTTATTTCATCAGGGTGTTCAAACAGGTTTTGGGCAAAGGCCAATGAGGTCAGCAGGTAGTCTTCGTCATAGCTGCGCTGGTTGACCTGGAAGTATTTTTTTGAAGAAAAGACAAAATCCACATTGAAACTCTCCTGAGGCGCCGCCAGATTGATGCGCTCACCACGCCGCGGCGCGCAAATCTGTATTTGGTCAAAGTCAAGCCCCATTTTGGTGGCGAGTCCGAAGCCCGGGATGGCATAGTGCACGCCCGCGGCACTGAGAGCGGTCATCCGCTCGTGCTGACCGCTCGGACCATACACAATGCTGTCGAGGCCGGTGACACTGGCAAAGTGGTCGTCCACGCCTTTCACCGTCACCACCACGGGGTTGCCCACAAACAAGATGAGGGCCTGTTCCTGATAAGTCGCCGAGGCGTCGGCCACAGCCTCTATCCCCTTGATTTTTTGAAGTTTCGGATGATTGGCTGGCATAAGTTTCCCTTTGGCCGGCGTTATTTCAATCTGTGGGTCGAAGGTGGAATAGAGGCCGCCGATTAGTTCCCGGAAGCCGTTGAATACTGACAACACGCAGACCAATGCCATCGTGGCCACGGCTATGCCTAAGGCCGAGATGGCAGAAATAATGTTGATGGCGTTGTGGCTCTTTTTGGAAAAGAGATAACGCCGGGCGACAAAAAACGGGAAGCGCATGTTATTTTTTCAGAAGCTCGTCAATGTGGTCGATATAGTCGAGCGAGTCGTCTACATAGAATGTAAACTCGGGGATGATGCGGAGCTGTTGGCCCAGACGACGGCCCAGTTCGTAGCGCAACTGGCGGACATTTTTGTTGATATTGTCCACGATGGCCGAGGCACGTTCTGAGGGGAACACGCTCAGATAGCCGCGGCACACGCTGAGGTCGGGGCTGATGCGCACGGCACTCACCGACACGAGAACGCCGCCCATGGCTTGCGTCTGGCGTTGGAAGATTTCGCCCAGTTCTTTCTGGATGAGGCGCTGTATCTTTTGCTGTCTTGTTGTTTCCATAAAAAGAGATGTGGAGTGATGTAAAAGGTTTGGATGTATAGAGAAAAATCAGTCGCTTATTTTCCGGATGAGCGTGAGACCGTCGCGCAATGGAATGATAACCTTTTCGGCTTTCGGGTCGGCGGCCACGAGGTCGTTGAACGCCTTGATGCCTTGCGTCTGAGCGTCGCCGTCGTATTCTGGGTCTGTCACATGGCCGTCCCAGAGCGTGTTGTCGGCCAGTAGCCAGCCGCCTGCTTTGAGTTTCGACATAATCAGCGTGTAGTAGTTGGCATATTGCCGTTTGTCGCCGTCGATGAAGGCCATGTCGGCCTTGATGTCCATCGGCGGAAGCAGGTCGAGCGCGTTACCGATTATCATTTCCACTCTGGCGGGATAGGGCGAACCTTCGAGCCACGGTTTGGTGAAATCTTCCTGCTCGTCGTTGATTTCAAACGAATAGATGACGCCGCCCTCATCCATACCGGCGGCCATACTGAGTGCCGAATAGCCCGAGTAGGTGCCTATCTCCACCACCACGCGGGGCTTGACCATTTGCGTCAGCATACGCAGCAACAGTCCTTGGAGGTGTCCCGATGCCATCCGCGGGCGGAGCAGGTGGGTCTGTGTGGCGCGATAGAGCCAGGCCATATAGTCGTCTTCTTTCGACGAGTGGGCCGTCATATAGTCGTCAAGGCGCTGGGCACGTTCGCGTGCGTCAACGATTTGACTCTCTATGTGCCGGTTGGTTTTGAGATATGAAGGCATGGGTGAGGGCTAAGGAGTGTGGCTGTGGGGCGGATTAGTGTGTGCCGCCCACTTGTTGCGGCGTTTCGACACCCTCTTCCTTGAAGAGTTCGCCCACTATGTTCATTTCCATGAAAGAGGTGCTCTGCTCCTTGCGTTGCGAACCGAGGTAGCAGATGCGGTCTTCGAGTCCCACGACACCGTCTTTGATGAGTCGGCGCAGTGCGGCGAGGAGAAACTCGTGCCCGTAGCTCTTCATAGGCATATAGAGTGCGTAGACGCCATAAGACAAGGCGAGGTGACGCACGGTTTTGGCTTTATAGCAAATGGCCAAGACGGCACAGCGGCCGCGATAGGACGACACATACCGCGCCGTGCGACCGGTGAAACTATCGGTAATGATGGCTTTGAGGCGCATGCGGTGGGTTGCCATTACGGCCTCTTTGGCGAAAAACTCTGTCACGTCGGGGTGTTTGGGCAGAGGCACGTCCACCTCGGGCAGGTCGTCGAAGGTGTCTTTCTCGGCTTGTGCCGCCACGGTGGCCATCACGCGCACGGCTTCGACGGGATAGTCGCCATAAGCCGTTTCGCCGGATAGCATCAAGGCGTCGGCGTGAGAGTAGACAGCGTTGGCGATGTCGGTCACCTCGGTGCGTGTGGGGCGTGGGTTTTTGATCATGCTTTGCAGCATCTGCGTGGCCACGATGACGGGTTTGTGTGCCCGTATGGCTTTGTTGACCAGTCGGCGCTGTATGCCGGGGATGAGTTCTTGGGCTACTTCGATACCCAGGTCGCCTCGCGCCACCATAATGCCGTCGGCCGCTTCGAGTATCTCGTCTATGTGGTCCACGCCCTCCTGGTTTTCGATTTTG
>JBJFGJ010000141.1:0-12277 GCA_051892575.1 Alloprevotella sp.
GCCTTTATTATTTTCCACGGCTCACGGATGGCGGCAAATGAGGCGGTGAAGAGACGACGGAGTACGAAAAACAGGGAAAGACGGGCCGGGAAGTATCGCAAAAAAATCTGTCATAAGGACAGTTTTTCCTGTCATAAGGACGGTAAGGCCCTGATATACAACGAGGGAGGCCGTTTTGGCTTCCCTCTCCTCTTCTTCTGCCTCAAAGATAAGCCCGAAGCGACATTCTGAAAAAGACAATAAGGAGCAGCCCTCCCGACGGCCTTCCCGCCGACGACGGTCTAAGATTTAGACCCGGCTGTGAGCTTGACTGACAAAAAAATCGTACTTTTGCAGACAGTCAGTTTGCCATCTTGCATAAAAAGGCCGCTGACAAACGGCTCCTACAAGCTCCGCGCCACCACACGGCGGCAGACAGGGCAAGACAAAGGCCGAACGCTCCCAACACTCATCATCATGGACAACACAACCCTGCAACGCATCAAACAACGGTATGGCATCGTGGGCAACCACGAGGGGTTGAACCGTGCCATAGAGATTGCACTCAAGATTGCTCCCGTAGACCTCTCGGTGCTCATCATGGGCGAAAACGGTGTGGGCAAGGAAATCTTCCCCCGCATCATCCACGACGCCAGCCTGCGGCGAGGCAAAAAATATCTGGCCGTGAACTGTGGCGCCATCCCCAACGGCACCATCGACTCCGAACTTTTCGGACACGAGAAGGGGGCCTTCACCGGTGCCGTGGAGAGTCGCGAGGGCTATTTCGCCACAGCCTCGGGCGGTACGCTCTTTCTCGACGAAGTGGGCGAACTGCCGCTGTCTACACAGGCCCGACTGCTGCGCGTGCTCGAAACGGGCGAGTTCATCCCCGTGGGCTCGAGCACGGTGAAACGCACCGACGTGCGCATTGTGGCCGCCACCAACGTGGACATGGGCAAGGCCATCAGAGAGGGGAAGTTCAGAGAAGACCTCTTCTACCGCCTCAACGCCGTGGCCATCAACATCCCCCCACTGCGCGAGAGAGGTGCCGACGCCGTGCTGCTGTTCAAGAAATTTGCGCTCGAAATGAGCGAGAAATACAAGATGCCGCCCATACGCCTCGACGCCGAAGCGGCACAGGTCTTGGCCGCATACGACTGGCCGGGCAACGTGCGACAACTGAAAAACCTGGCCGAAAATATGTCGGTCACCTCTGAGGCCCGCGACATCCACGCCGACACGCTCCGCTACTATCTCTCGCACGGCCACACGGGCACCAGCATTGTGCCGACAGGAGAACAGACCGCAGGCACACACCGCTACGACGAGGAACGTGAGGCTATTTTCCAACTCATCTTCGAACTGCGACGCGACCTCAACGAGCTCAAACACATCGTCACGGCTCATCAACTGCCTGCTCCCGCGCCGACCACTCACACCGGACGGACAGAAACGCCGGCGGCGCTCACAGGCACGCTCTCCGGGCGCAAACACCTCTTCGACGGCGACGAAACAACCATCCAGGAGGCCGAAGAAATCAAAGAAAACGAGGAGCCGGCCGAGACCGACCACACACAGCGACTCGACGACCTCGAACGCCGCTCCATCAAGGAGACACTCGCCGCCACCGCCGGCAACCGCCGCATGGCCGCAGCCCGACTGGGCATCTCGGAACGAACGCTCTACAGAAAAATCAAAGAATATGGCCTCGACCACTAAACTCCGACTCAAAACCTTCGGCGTGGCCCTGACCTTGATGGTATGCCTGGCCGCCACGACGGCCTGCAGCGTGAGCTACTACTTCACGGGCACCAACATCAACTACGACATCATCAAGACCATACAGATTGACAACATCGCCAACCGCGCTCCCTATGGCTGGGCACCGATGGAGGCCATGTTCAACAACAAACTCCAAGACGCCTACGCCAACCAGACACGACTCAGGCTCGTGAAACGCGGCGGCGACCTGCAGATTGCCGGCGAAATCACAGGTTACGACCAATACAACAAAGGCATCTCGGCCGACGGTCTCTCGTCGCAGGTGCAACTCAAAATGACGGTCAACATACGCTATCGCAACAACAAGACCAACGAAAACTGGGAGCGGCAGTTCTCTGCCACCACACAATACGACGCCAGCCAACAGCTCGCCGCCGTGCAGGAACAGCTCGTCACCGAAATGGTCAAAGACCTGACCGACCAAATCTTCAACGCCACCGTCGCCAACTGGTAGACCACGACGACAATCACAGCCCATACTCCTATAATATATATATAATCCCCACATGACGCCCACGGTAGCCGAACTCACCGCCCACCCCGAACGACTGGACAAGGACACGCTCTTTGCCCTGCGCGAACTCGTGGCGCGCTATCCCTACTATCAGGCTGCCCGACTGCTCTTCCTCAAAAACCTCTTCATCCTCCACGACACTTCTTTCGGCGAAGAACTGCGCCGCGCCGCCGTCTACGTGCCCGACCGCCGCGTGCTCTTCGATATGGTCGAGGGGGCCAACTACCAACTCAAGCCTGAACGAGCCATAGCCGGCGAAGACGAACAGGCCAACGCCAGCCGGGGCGAACGCACCGTGACGCTCATAGACCGCTTCCTGCACGGCAGCGAAGCCGACGACGACTCACAGCGACGCAAAGCCGTCACCGCCGACGCCACCACCGACTATATGGCCTATCTCATGCAAATGGAAGACGCCGAACAAGACACGACCGAAACCGACACAACGGCCACGTCGCGCACCGGAGCACTTATCGACGACTTCATCGGCACACAAGCCAACGGCACACGGCACACGCTCCAAGACACACCGGAATATACGCCCGACATCGACAATGTCGAGCCCGACCCCGAACAAGACGAAGATTATTTCACCGACACACTGGCCAAAATCTATATCAAACAAGGGCGATATGAGAAGGCCATGGAAATTATCAGCAAGCTAAACTTGAATTTCCCGAAAAAAAATCGTTACTTTGCAGACCAAATGCGATTTTTGCAGAAACTGATAATCAATAAAAAACATAATAAAGAAGAAAATGTATAGCTTTTTTGTAGTATTGGCAGCCATCGCAGCCGTCGCTTTGGCATTCATCGTGCTCATCCAAGAGTCTAAAGGCGGCGGCCTCGCCTCGGGTTTTGCCTCGTCAAACCAAATCATGGGTGTTCGCAAAACCACCGACATCGTCGAGAAAGCCACCTGGACCCTCGCCGGACTGCTCGTAGCCTTCAGCGTGTTGTCTACCTTCACACTGCCCAGCTCTGAAACCAAGTCGGCCACCGACGACATGAAAGAGCAACCCACACAACTGCCGCAGGGTGCCGGTCAAAACGCCGCACAACAAGCCCAAGGCGGAAAATAAAACCACCGCAAACTCCACACAGACACTCATCATAAAGCCAATGTGCCACCGCTGCAAACGCAGCCACTGCTGCACATTGGCTTTTGGTTTTAGATTTGAGCCACACAGGGCCGTAAACCATAGGCTGGCACAGACAAGCCACACCAAACATACGGATTGTTTCACCCTCTAAATCCCCTTATCCTATGAAAAAGTTTCTCCAAAACACACTGGCCCGCGCCCTTTGCGTGCTGGTCTTCGGCATCCTGCTGATTGCCTTCTCGGCCGACATCACCGTGTGGATCGTTATGCTCTGCGGTCTCGTGTTTATCATCCCCGGAGCCGTCTCGCTCATCAGCTACTTCCGCCGCGACCCCGAAGGCCGACAAATCATGCTCTACCCCATCATCGCCGTGGGTAGCATCCTCTTCGGCCTTGTGCAGGTGATTTGGCCCCATCTCTTCATCGCCATCATCATGTACATCCTCTCGGGATGCCTCATCCTCGTTTCGCTCATACAGAGCTACACCCTATGGAACATCCACCGCAACGGCATCAGACTGCATCCGGCCTACTATCTCGTACCGGCACTCGAACTGGCCGCAGGCCTCTACATCGCCCTGACCAACAACAAAACCGAAATCGCCGGACTGCCGGTCATCCTCTTGGGCTGCGGCTTCATCATCTACAGTCTGCTGGAACTCTGGACCATCTATCTCGTGCGCCAAAGCAACAAAAAAGGCGGTGACATCGTGGCCATTGAAACGACCAACGACGACACCGACCGATAATCCAAGACAAAACCAAACAAGACGGGGGCCGTCAGAAGCCCACCTCTTCTTCCACTATATAGCGGGGTCTGCGCTTGACCTCGCTATATATTTTGCCCACATACTCCCCAATGATGCCAAGCGCCGTAAGCACTGCGCCGCCCAAGAACCAAACGCTCACCAGCATAGATGTCCATCCCGGCAAAGCTCGGTGCTGGAGATAGGTGACGAGGGCCCAGACAATGGCCACGAAAGAGATGAAAATGCAAAACAAGCCCACACCCATGATCAAGCGCAACGGACGCACGGAAAACGAAGTGATGCCGTCCCAGGCAAAAGCCAGCATCTTGCTGAGCGGATATTTGGACTCGCCGGCCATACGCTCGGTGCGGTCATAATAGACAAAGCCCTGACGATAGCCCAAAGTCTTCACCATACCACGGATAAAGAGATTGCGCTCCGGATATTGCAACAAAGCTTTCACTGCGCGGCGCGACATCAGACGGAAGTCGGCGTGATTATAGACCACTTCGGCCCCAAGGCTTTGCATGAGGCGGTAAAACATCTGCGCCGATACGCGCTTGAAAAACGAGTCGGTGTGGCGTTTGCGCCTCACACCAAACACGATGTCGCAGCCGCCGCGGTGCTGCTCCACCATCTCAACAATGGCGTCGACACTGTCTTGCAGGTCGGCGTCGATGCTGACCACGGCATCGGCCGTCTCTACCGCCTTTTCCAGTCCGGCCCACAGCGCGTGTTGATGGCCTTCGTTGTGTGCCAGTTTCAGACCTTGCACGGTCTGAGTCTTTTCCGCAAAATCGCTGATAAGCCGCCAAGTGGCGTCGGCGCTGCCATCGTCTACATATAATATATGTGTGGCCACCTCCATACCTTCAAGTCTACCGGCCAAAGCCAGTAGGCGGCGGTTGGTCTCTTCAAGCACCGCTTCTTCGTTGTAGCACGGCACCACAATTACCAGTTGATACATATTGTTTTAGATTAGTGCCACAAAATTACTAAAAAAAGCAGTACACAAAGCCACCACGCCCTTGCCGCCCCCATCATTCTATCAGTCAGATGCATACAAGTCCGATCGAAACCGCTCGAGAAGCCTGATACGACTATTACAAAAAGCACCAAAATATTTCATTTTGAAACTTTATCTTTTATAAAACTCTCATTTTGTAAGGAATAGAGCGTGTATTCTTAGATTTTTGAAAGTTTTTCTGCTTTTTACTATGCTGTATGATAATTATTAGTTACCTTTGCAACGTTTTAAGACAAAAAACAACCTATGAGCCAAACTATCAAGTTCACGAAAATGCACGGTGCAGGCAACGACTACATTTATGTCAATACGATTGCCACGCCGATAGACCACCCCGAAGCGCTCTCCATCCTTTGGAGCGACCGCCACAAAGGTATAGGCGGCGACGGGCTCGTGCTCATAGGTCCTGCCAAGCACGGTGACTTCTCCATGCGCATTTTCAACAACGACGGGTCTGAAGCGATGATGTGCGGCAACGCCTCGCGCTGCATCGGCAAATATCTCCACGACGAAGGACTTACCGACAAAACCGAAATCAAACTTGAAACGCTCTCGGGCATTAAAGTGCTCAAACTCCACATTGCCGACGACGGACTCGTAGACACGGTCACCGTCGATATGGACACGCCCAAGACGGCCGTTACCGCCCAACTGGCCACGCCGGATGGCAGCCTCGTCGAAGGCGAAGTTACGGCCACCGACGGCCACACCTACTGCGGTACATTCGTTTCGATGGGCAACCCTCACTTCGTCATCTTCACCGAAGGCGTCGAAACGCTCGACCTGCCCGCCATAGGTCCGACGCTCGAGTTTGCCCCAATATTCCCCGAGCGTTGCAACATCGAGTTTGCCGAAGTCAGACCCGACGGCGACATCCGCATGAGAGTATGGGAACGAGGCTCCGGCATCACTATGGCCTGCGGCACAGGAGCCTGCGCCACTGCCGTGGCCGCCGCACTCACCCACCGCGCCGGACGCAAAAGCCGCATCGTCATGGACGGCGGTACGCTCGAAATCGCCTGGAGTGAAACCGACGGACACGTCTATATGACAGGACCGGCCACGAAAGTGTTTGACGGCACCATCGACATACCACAATAAAACCGCATAAAGAGTTTGAAATCAGCCCCAGGCGCCGACACGGCGGCCAAGCGTTTTCAGGCTCTTTTCTCTATCCCCACATTGAGCTTAAACCACCCGAGCCATGACAACCATAAACGAAAACTTCCTTAAACTACAAAAAAACTATCTCTTCGCCGACATCGCGCAAAAGGTGGCGGCATATAAAGAGGCGCATCCCGAGGCCAACATCATCCGGTTGGGCATCGGCGACGTCACCCGGCCATTGGCGCCGGCCGTGATTGAGGCCCTGCACCGCGCCGTCGACGAGATGGGACACGGCGAAACCTTCAGAGGCTACGGTCCCGAACACGGCTACGAGTTTTTGCGCCGCGCCATTGTCGAAAACGACTTCGCACCACGCGGCATCAGCCTTTCGCCCGACGAAATCTTTGTGAACGACGGCGCCAAAAGCGACACCGGCAACTTCGGCGATATTCTCGGCACAGACAACACCATTTGCGTGACCGACCCGATTTATCCCGTCTATATCGACTCTAATGTGATGGGCGGCCGCGCCGGTGACTTTGCCGGCGGAGCCTGGTCGAAGGTGAACTATTGCCCTTGCACGGCCGAGAACGACTTTATCCCGTCGCTCCCCACAGTGCCTGTCGACCTCATCTACCTTTGCTATCCCAACAACCCCACGGGCACAACCCTCTCACGCCAAGAACTGGAGAAATGGGTGAGCTACGCACTTCACCACAAAGCCATCATCCTCTACGATGCCGCCTATGAGGCTTACATCACCGAGGCCGACGTGCCCCACTCCATCTATGAGATTGAAGGTGCCAAGGCCTGTGCCGTCGAGTTTCACTCCTACTCCAAAACGGCAGGCTTCACCGGGTTGCGCTGCGGCTATACCGTAGTGCCTGAGCAGCTCACCGTGACGGCGGCATCGGGCGAACGCGTCAGCCTCAACCAGTTGTGGAACCGCCGGCAATGCACCAAGTTCAACGGCACGGCCTATATCGTGCAGCGTGCCGCCGAGGCCATCTACAGTCCCGAGGGAAAGAAGCAGGTGAAAGAAACCATCGACTACTATATGACCAACGCCGCCATTATGCGTGAGGCTCTGGCCGAAGTGGGTCTGAAGACCTACGGCGGCGTCAACGCGCCCTACATCTGGCTCAAGACACCCGAAGGCGTGGGCAGCTGGGACTTCTTCAACAGCCTGCTCCACGAAATCAACGTTGTATCCACGCCCGGCGTAGGCTTTGGACCGGCCGGCGAAGGCTACATCCGACTCACCGCCTTCGGCACCCGCGAAAATTGCGAAGAGGCCATGGGCCGACTCAAAAACTGGCTGAAATAAGCATAAGCCACCAACACAAAACTGCAAGAAATAAAAAATCAAATCACAATATCACACTATGAGTAACCTCAGATTTAAAGTTGTAGAAGAGGCGTTCAAGAAACGCCCGGTCGAAGTGAAAACGCCCGCAGAGCGTCCTTCAGAGTATTATGCCAAGTATGTGTTCAACAAAGAGAAGATGTTCAAATATCTCTCAGTGAAGACATACAACAAGCTCCGCGAAGTGATTGAAGAGGGTGCCCCCCTGCCGCTCTCAGTCGCCGATGAAGTGGCCGATGGCATGAAGAAATGGGCCATGGAAATGGGCGTAACCCATTGCACCCACTGGTTCCAGCCGCTCACCGAGGGCACAGCCGAAAAGCACGATGCTTTCATTGAGCACGACTTCAAAGGCGGCGTCATCGAGAACTTCAGCGGCAAAGAGCTGGTGCAGCAGGAACCCGATGCCTCCTCTTTCCCCAACGGCGGCATCCGTTCCACGTTTGAGGCCCGCGGTTACTCCGCTTGGGACCCCGCTTCTCCCGTCTTCATTGTGGGCGACACACTGATGATCCCTACGGTCTTCATCTCCTACACCGGTGAGGCTCTCGACTACAAGGCTCCGCTCAAAAAGGCCTTGGCTGCCGTAGACAAGGCGGCTACTGCCGTGGCCAAATATTTTGACGACAAGGTGACACACGTTACGGCCAACTTGGGTTGGGAACAGGAATACTTCCTCGTGGATGAGGGTCTGTATGCCGCCCGCCCCGACCTGTTGCTCACGGGCCGTACGCTGATGGGCCACGACTCAGCCAAAAACCAACAGATGGAAGACCACTACTTCGGCGCCATTCCCGAGCGTGTGGCCGAATTTATGCGCGACCTCGAGATACAAGCTCTCGAGCTGGGCATCCCCTGCAAGACGCGCCACAATGAAGTAGCACCCAACCAGTTTGAATTGGCCCCGATCTTTGAAGAGTGCAACCTCGCCGTCGACCACAATATGCTCGTTATGTCGCTTATGCGCAACATTGCCCGCAAGCACGGTTTCCGTTGTCTCTTGCACGAAAAGCCTTTTGCCGGCATCAACGGTAGCGGCAAGCATAACAACTGGAGCCTGACCACCAACACCGGCGCGTTGCTCCATGCCCCCGGCAAGACGCCCGAAGACAACCTGCGCTTCATCACCTTTGTGGTCGAAACGCTGATGGGCGTTTACCGCCACAACGGTCTGCTCAAAGCTTCTATCATGAGCGCCACCAACGCCCATCGTCTTGGTGCCAACGAGGCTCCCCCTGCCATCATCTCGAGCTTCTTAGGCAAACAGCTCAGCGAATTGCTCGACCGCGTAGAACAGTCTACCAAAGACGAACTCTTCACGCTTGAGGGCAAACACGGTATGACGCTCGACATCCCGCAAATCCCCGAGCTGATGATCGACAATACCGACCGCAACCGCACCTCGCCTTTCGCTTTCACCGGCAACCGTTTCGAGTTCCGTGCCGTTGGCTCAGTGGCCAACTGTGCCAGCGCTATGATTGCCCTCAACACAGCCGTGGCCGAAGCCCTCACCGACTTCCACACCCGCGTAGAGGCTCTTATGGCCAAGGGCGAGAGCAAGATTTCTGCCATCCTTGATGTGCTGCGCGAGGATATTAAGACCTGTCGTCCCATCCACTTCGACGGCAACGGCTACAGCGACGAGTGGAAAGAAGAAGCAGCACGCCGCGGCCTCGATTGTGAGACTTCGTGCCCCCTCATCTTCGACCGCTATCTCGACGAAAGCAGCGTGAAGATGTTTGAAAGCATGAACGTGATGAACCGCTTCGAGCTCGAAGCACGCAACGAAATCAAATGGGAAACTTACCAAAAGAAGATCCAGATTGAAGCACGCGTGCTCGGTGATATCTGTATGAACCACATCATTCCCGTGGCCACCAAATATCAGAGCGAACTTGTAGACAACGTGCACAAGATACAGCTGGCCTTCACCGACCCTGAAAAGGTGAAGGAACTCACAGCCTACAACATCGACCTTATTGAGAAAATCAACAAGCACACGAGCTTCATCGCCGAAAACGTTGAAGCGATGGTCGAGAAGCGTAAGGTGGTGAACAAGATTGAAGACGTGCGCGAACTGGCCATTGCCTATCACGACGACATCGCGCCTTATCTCGACGCCATCCGTTACCACATCGACAAACTCGAACTCATCGTCGAGGACGAGATGTGGACGCTGCCCAAATACCGCGAGTTGCTTTTCATCCGCTAAACTCTCTCTTCACAATACGACGCCTACGGGGTGTGCAGGTCTTTCTGCACGCCCCGTAGTTTGTTATGACACGCGCCAAATGACGGCCAATGCCTCATAAATGCCAATAAATCGCTAACTTCGGGCTGTCTAACTGTTTCTGGCTAAAGATGTCGCCACTCACGCCTCTATCCCAATCTTCGGCAAGGCCTCAACGCCCCACGCCGCCACTGACCATCATCACACTGCCACTGGTGATGGGCATTTTTGTGGCCAATGCGCTCTCGGGGCTTTGGCCTTGTCCGCCAATGGTTTCTCTGAGTTTGGCCGCGGTGTTTCTGGGATTTGTCATGTGGCAAATCAAATCGTCGCGATATGGTTCGGAGTGGGCACGATATGCGGTGGGGATGGCCTCATTCTTTATCGGCGCAGCTCTTTTCCAGCACCACCTCGCCACCATCCCGCCCGACATCGATGCGCCCCGGCCCGCCACCTATACCCTCCTCATCGACAAAACGCCCAAAGAGACCGACCGCAGTTGGCTCGTCGATGGCCGGCTGACCTCAGGCCCTTATGCCGGGCGCAGGGTGAGGGTGCGACTGGTGAAAGCCTCATTCGCGACCATTATCAACCCCGTAAAATTTTCGGCCAAACCACTTCGTCCCGGCGACAAGCTGGCTTTTCATGCCGCCATTGAGCCGCCGCAGTCTTTGGGCAATCCCGGCGAGTTTGACTATGCCGCGTTCATGCGCCAAAACGATTTACAGGGCAGCGCCTTCTGCCTCCGCCAACAATGGCGATTACTCTCCGACAGCATAGGCCGTATGTCACTACCCGTCAGAGCTTTGCGCTGGCGCTCGCGTCTTGTGGAGCAATACGCCCAACACTTCTCAGACACCACACTGGCCATTGTCTCTTCGCTCACCCTGGGCGACCGCACCCGCCTCACGGCCGACCTGCGCGAGCACTTTGCCCAAGGCGGCGTGAGCCACATCCTGGCCTTGTCGGGCTTGCATCTGGGCATTCTTTTCGCGCTGTTTCATTGGCTCTTGCTGCGTCATCTTTGGCGCCGTCCGGCGCGTATATGTGGTGCCGCCGTCTGTCTGTTGCTGGTGTGGACGTATGTCTTTGTTGCCGGTTTGCCGGCGTCGCTCGTACGTGCCGCCGTGATGCTGACCCTGTTGCAGATCGGCCTGCTCTGGCGGCGCAACAGCAATCCGCTGTCGGGTCTGATGGTGGCGGCCACGGTCATCCTTGTGATTTGGCCTCAATCGCTTTTCGACATCGGGTTCCAACTGTCTTTCCTCTCAGTCTTGGGCATGCTGGTCATCTTGCCGCGACTCACGGTGCCGCAAATCGTGGTCCGTCACCCGTTTCTGGCTTGGATTTACAATCTTTTCTGCGTCACCTGCGTCTGTACGCTCGTCACGATGCCCCTTGGCATTTATCATTTCCACAACATTCCGCTCTACGGTCTTGTAGCCAACTACATTGCCATACCTTTTGCCTGGCTGGTCATCAGCCTGAGTCTTATTTTCCTCATTCTCCCGTTTGCCCGCGTCGTGACGGCGTTTTTGTTGGATGGTTTAATCAAAGGCTTTGCGCAGATGCTGGCCGTCATTGCCGATTGGCCGCTGGCCGACACCAAACTCTATCTGCCCGAGGCTTCTATCTGGCTGATTTATGTGGCTTTGGTGGCCGGCTATGTGGCTTGGACAAGGCGGCGCCTGCGACTGTGGAGCGGCACCATGGCGGTTTGCGCCCTCGTGGTGGCGGGTGTGATTGGTGCCCATCAGGCCACGGGACAGGCGGTGCGACCACAGTTGGTTTTCTATCATTTGCGCCACTCCTCGCCTGTTCATTTCATCGCTTCTGCCCGCGAGTCGTACCTGTGGATGCCGCCCTCAGCCACTGCCGACAGTCTCTCGTTGGAGCGTGTGGCCGAAGATTTTTGGGTGGCCAAAGGCATTGCCAAGCCCATGCGTTTTGCCGACCGTCTGTCGGCATCGACGATTGAGGTGAAAGCCGGCACGGCAGTGTTCGCCGGCCGGAGGGTGGCCGTGGTGAGCGAGCAACTGCCTTTTGCCCACGGCCTCAAACCGCTCAAGGTGGACTATGTGTTGCTGGAAAAGGGATGCAGCGGCCGCCTCGACAGAGTCTTGACCCGCTATGCGCCGCGGCAAATTGTGCTCTCGGCAGGCCTCTCGGACTATCACAGGGAGCGCTATCGCCGCGAAGCCCAACAGGCCGGCATCGCCGTCTACGACCTCAAGACACAAGGGGCTCTCATTGTGCCGCTCTACTGACACGACTTTGGGGAATAGACATAAAAAACACGTGCAACGGCCAACCGACCATTGCACGTGTTTTTGAATTGCTTGGGGTGCTTAGTGGGATTCGAACCCACGACATTCAGAACCACAATCTGACGCTCTAACCAACTGAACTATAAGCACCAT
>JBJFGJ010000142.1:0-12202 GCA_051892575.1 Alloprevotella sp.
ACCGACCTCGTGTCGGGCCGCGAAACGCTCGAAGACATCAATATGATAGTCTTCTGCGGCGGTTTCTCAAACAGCGACGTACTCGGTTCGGCAAAGGGCTGGGCCGGAGCCTTCCTCTACAATCCCAAGGCCAAAGCCGCCCTCGACCGCTTCTATGCCCGTCCCGACACCCTCTCGCTCGGCGTGTGCAACGGTTGCCAGCTGATGGTAGAGCTTGGTCTGATCAATCCCGAGCACAAAGAGCGTGCCCACATGCTCCACAACGACTCCCACAAGTTTGAGAGCGCCTTTGTCGGCGTCACCGTGCCCACCAACCGCAGCGTGATGTTTGGCAGCCTCTCGGGCGACCGTCTCGGCATTTGGGTGGCCCATGGCGAAGGCAAGTTTGATTTGCCGCTGAGCGAAGACGACTACAACGTCGTACTCAAATACACCTACGACGCCTATCCCGGCAACCCCAACGGTTCGCGCTATAGTGTGGCCGGCATTTGTTCGCCCGACGGTCGCCATCTGGCTATGATGCCCCACCTTGAGCGTGCCTTCTTCCCCTGGCAGTGTGGCTATTATTCCGCCGACCGCCGCGCCGACGACGTGACGCCGTGGATTGAGGCCTTTGTCAATGCCCGTCGTTGGGTTGAGGCCCATACGCAAGCCTAATATTGCCCTCGGTCTTGGCCGTTTGGTCAAATAATTGTATTTTTGCAGCGCCTCGGAAATATGAGAGCCGAGGCGTTGCCGGCTCCGTAGCTTAGCTGAATAGAGCGTCAGATTCCGGTTCTGAAGGTCCTGGGTTTGAATCCCAGCGGAGTCACCAAGCCGCGCAAAGAGGTGCCCTCTTTGCGGCGCGGATAAGCACAAAGACACAAAGCGTCCCGTCTACCGAAAGGTAAACGGGACGCTGTTTTTCTGAGAAGCAACCTTGGCGTTGCCGGTCACAAAAGAGGGTGAGAGACGGGCGAGATGAGATTTTTATTCAAAGGTCAATGCGATAATGTCGTTTGGGTCAGTGTTTTTTATCTTGTGGAACCCAGAATGGCTTAGGAGGGTCCTTCATAGAACTGCCACCTCCCTTTGGCTTATCGCCAATTTTACTAATTCGCCATAAAATAAATAAGACGCATATAATAATCCACTTCATAGCATCAGTTTTTTATTACACTATTATAAAATGTACGAGAACCAAGAGGCAAACTCAATGTTTCCGCCTTTGGTCAGACCGGAAAGCGCGTGCAACCAATTCAAAGAATGGTCAGACTGACCCTTTTGCCCAGGCCTTCAAAAATCTTGAACAAGGTGCTCAATTGAATATCAGCCTTCCCATTTTCAAGTCTTGAGATATAAGTTTTCTTTGTTCCAATCTTTTCTGCAAGAGCCTCTTGGGTCAATCCTGCCCGAAGACGTTCTTCTCGCAGCGTTTGGGCAAGGCAAAATGCCTCCGTTTCCCGGTCGAACTCATCACGGGTCTTGGTGCCAACCTTACCATACTCCACATCCAGCAGCTCATTGAGCGTGGTGCAATGCTTTAAAGCTTTTTCTTTATCCATAGTTTATTTGTTTTTCTCATTAAAATATTCATTCATTATGCGCTCGGCTTTTTCAATTTCGGCCATTGGCGTCTTTTGAGTCTTCTTTTGAAAACCATTAAACAGAATGACCAGTTGTCCGTTGTCAAAGCAGCAAAACACCCGATAGATATTACCGCCAAATTCAATGCGTATCTCATATAAGCCCTTTTTGCCTTCGATACATTTCAAGATAGAAACAGGCAATCTGTCTATGGTTTGAAGCCAGACTAAGGTTTGTGCGATTTTTCGTTTTACTTTTTCATTCTGTGCCAGGAAGAATTCATTGAAGTAGTTCTTGTAGATTATTATCTTACGTTCTGCCATATCGCAATCTTTATCTCCTGCAAAGTTAACGAAATAGTTTACTTGGACGAAACTTTTTTTGATGTGGAATTATAATGTATGAAGCGGGTGGGTAGCTGGGTCGGCACTTCCCTTTATAATTGCTCAGCGGCAGCATTGAGACGTGAGGCGATGTCGCTCAGAGCTTCTTTCAGTGTCTGTCTGTCTTTTTCGTTGAAGACGTCTTCGGTGCCGTCCGTCGTGCCGCTTAATTGATGATAGAGCCAGTTGCGGTTTTTCCCAAAATAATTTTTGGAGAGATAGGCGAGGTTGACTACTTCATAGATGTCGCCGAGGATTTGGCGCACTTTCTTGTCGGTGTTCGCCGTGTTTGCCGTGTTCGCTTTCATGGTTAATGATGATGGTCGAGTCCCCGATATTGCAACGGGGAGAGCCCGGTGTGGCGCTTGAAGAATTTGGAGAAGACGGCCGAGTCGGCAAAATGAAGTCGGGAGGCCACGTCGGACACTTGGCAGCCACGGTCTTCAAGCATAGCCTTGGCCTCGCCAATCACTGCCTCGCCAATCATCTCTGAGGCCGTGCAGCCGGAAACAAGCCTTACCATACGGCTCAGATATTGAGGCGTCACGCTCAGCCTTTCGGCATAAAACGTCACACTGTGGTGCCGCCGGGCGTGGACGTGGAGCAGGTCGACAAAGCGTGTGAGAAGCTCCAGTCCGCGGTCGCTGAATGTCGTTTCTCCACCGGTGCCGACAAAGAGCCTTCCCTCAAAATAATGGGCAATCTCCATATACATGACAAAGGTCTTGGCTCTCACGATTTCGGAGCGGTGGATGTTTGTTTTGTCGTTCAGACTGTGCATCATGCTGTCAAAGACAGACGTGAGCACGTCCAACGTGTCTGCCGGCAAAAGACAGACGGGGTGTGACTTGATGTGACCGACATAGGCTGCGCCGAACGGCGGCCGATTGCGGAAGAGCCGAACCACATAGCGTGAGGTGAAAAGAAACAGATAGCCGCGCAGGTTGGCAGAGGCTGAGCGCAGGCCGAAACGGCCTTGATGGGCAGAGAGGTCGGCATAGCAGCCACGGGTCATCTGCAGGCAGCGGCCCTCAACGTCCACCACGAGTCGGCCTTCGCCCACCAGCAGTATGGCTTTGGAGGCAATGGGGGTTATGTGGCCGGCATTGATTGCCTCGCCCGATAGCGGCCAGAGCAGCATATCGTCGTCGAGTCGGCACGAGAGGGGCAGAATGTGAGAGAGTTCTTGGGCAATCATGGTCCCGAAGTTCGGCATTGCCGCCGGAAAAAACAAATGAAGACCGGATTATCTTGCTCTTTGTTTGATTTTAATTGGATTTGTTTGCAAATGTAAATGCTGTTGTTTTCAATCAGACAAAAAAGGGTAGAATGTGGACTAACGGCGAGCCTCGCGGCCCCTTTAACTTTGCAGCCGAAATGTGTAACCACGTGTGGTGCACGCCTTTTTTAGTCTATCAAAAAAAACAACAACGAGATTATGTCAAAGCAAAATTTTATTGCCGTGTCGGCCTTGAATGTTGCCGTGTGGGTCGTCGCGGCATGCAGCGGTGAGGCTGTGCCTCCATCCTCGGGCCACTACAAAACCATTGCCATCGCTCCCACGCAGTGCACCGTCGAAGAAGAATATACCGCAACGCTGAGGGGAAAGCAAAGTGTGGAGGTGAGGCCGCAAGTGGGTGGCGTGATTACGGCGGTGTGTGTGGAAGAAGGTGCCGACGTCAAAAAGGGCGATGTCTTGTTTGTCATAGACCAGACACCCTACAAGGCTGCCGTGATGAACGCCGAGGCCCAAGTGGGTTCAGCCCGTTCGGCACTGGCCAATGCCGAGCTTACGCTGAAAAGCAAGCAGGCTCTGCGCCAAAAAGGCGTGGTGGGCGATTTTGAGGTGGAACAGGCCCGAAACAATGTCGACGAGTTGCGTGCGGCACTAAAAAATGCCGAGGCTTCGCTCTTGACGGCACGCAACAACCTCTCATACACGGAGGTGAAAAGTCCCACCGACGGCGAACTGGGTATGATCAACTATCGGGTGGGTGCGCTGGTGGGCACGGCAATGGAAACTCCGCTCACCACCGTGGCCGACAACGCCACCATCTATGCCTATTATTCCATCACCGAAGCCGAAATGCAGCGACTCACGACTGAACATGGCTCTCTTAAGGCTGCTGTCAAGGCCATGCCGCAAGTCAGTCTCAAATTGACGGGCGGTGGACGCTATGCCTATGGCGGACGGGTGGATGCCGTCAGCGGACTGGTGGACGCCGAGACGGGCGCCGTGGTGATGAGAGCCACGTTTGACAACCCCGACCGGAAACTGCGAAGCGGCGGCAGCGGTGTGGTGGTCGTGCCACACGTCAGGACCGATGCCATTGTCATTCCCCAAGAGGCCACATACGAGATACAAGACAAGCATTTTGTCTACGTCATTGTGCACGGCAAAACAAAATCACAGGAAATCAAAATAGACGACTATGACAACGGCCACGACTTTATTGTCACGTCAGGACTGAAGCGCGGCGACCGCATCATTGCTGAAGGAGCCGGCCTGCTTCACGAAGGCGTGGAGGTGGAAGACAATGGCGGGCAGACCGACGCATCAACCCGTCTGACACAAAACTAAACCATCAGATATGACAACGAAAACTTTCATCAATCGCCCCATATTGGCTTGTGTCGTCTCGGTGCTCATTGTATTGGTCGGGACGATAGGGCTCGTCAATCTGCCCATGGAGCAATATCCCGACATTGCGCCGCCTACGGTCTCGGTGAGTGCCTCTTATGCAGGAGCCAATGCCGAGACGGTGCTCAAGAGTGTGGTCGTGCCTCTCGAAGAGGCCATCAACGGCGTGGAAGACATGGCCTACATAACGTCGACCGCCACCAATACAGGTTCGGCCACCATCACCATCACTTTCAATCAGGGCACCGACCCCGACATGGCCACCATCAACGTGAAAAACCGCGTGAGCCAAGCCGAGGGCAAACTGCCTGCCGAGGTGACGAAGGTGGGCGTGACCGTGGAGAAACGTCAGAACTCCATGCTGAAAATCATTTCGCTCTATGCTCCCGACGATGCCTATTCGGGCGACTACATCACCAACTATTTCAAAATAAACATTGAGCCCAAAATATTGCGCATCAAGGGTGTGGGCGGTGTCTCGACGATGGGCAGCGAATATGCCATGCGCATTTGGCTCAACCCTCAAAAACTGGCAGCCTATGGTCTTCAGCCCTCTGATGTCATTGCCCGGCTCGACGCCCAAAACGTTGAGGCGGCCACAGGAACGCTTGGTGACAACTCCGACCACACGTTCCAATATACGCTGAAATACCGCGGACGTTATGAACAGGCCTCCGAGTTTGGCCGGATAGTCATCAAGGCTATGCCGGGAGGCGAAGTGCTGCGGCTCAAAGACGTGGCGCAGGTGGAACTGGGCGTGCAGAGTTATGCCTACAGCAATCAGATTGACTCTCATCCCGGCACCACGGCGATGGTGTCGCAGACGGCAGGCTCCAACGCTCACGACATCAACGAGCAAATAGACAAATTGCTGGAAGAGATTGAAGACGAACTGCCCGAGGGCTTGGCCATCAAGAGTCTGATGGATACCAATGACTTTCTCAATGCTGCCACTTCGGAGGTGGTGAAGACGCTCCTGGAAACCATCCTCCTGGTGGTGCTCGTGGTGTTTGTCTTCTTGCAGAGTCTGCGCTCCACCATCATTCCGGCCATCTCCATCGTCGTGTCGCTCGTGGGCACCTTTGCCTTTATGTATCTGTATGGCTTCTCCCTCAATCTGCTCACACTCTTTGCGCTGGTGTTGGTCATCGGTACGGTGGTGGACGACGCCATAGTCGTGGTGGAGGCGGTGCAGGCCAAGTTTGACGAAGGCGAGCAGTCGCCCTATCGGGCCACCCATGCGGCCATGGGCGGCATCTCGGCTGCCATTCTCACCACTTCGCTGGTCTTTATGGCTGTGTTTGTCCCCACTTCGTTTATGGGCGGCACAAGCGGCACCTACTACGAAGAGTTTGGCTTGACAATGGCGGTGGCCGTAGGTTTGTCGGCTGTCTGTGCCTTGACGCTCTGTCCGGCGCTTTGCTCGCTCATCATGCATCCTTGGCGCCATCAGAGCGCCCCGGATGGTGGGCCGTCGGCCAAGCCCGACTTCTACACGCGGTTTCACCTGGCTTTTGATGCAGCCTTCGGCGCACTCGTCCATCACTATAAATCGGGTTTGAAAGGTCTCTTCCGACACAAGTGGCTGGCATGGGCCTCTTTGGCTGTCTGTGTGGCCCTGACCGGCGTGTTGATGTCTACCACCAAGACCGGACTCATCCCCGACGAGGATATGGGCACGCTCTTTGTCAACGTCACCACCCCGGCCGGCAGCACGCTCAGCCAGACACAAAAGGCAATGAAAGCCGTCGAAGACTCGCTCAAGACCATTCCCGAAGTCGAGACTTTCTCCAACGTGGCCGGCTACAGTTCGCTTGGCGGACAGACGGCATCGGGCGGTATGATTATCACAAAACTCAAAAATTGGGACCAACGCACCTCGGCCGGACAAGACATCAATGCCGTGGTGGGGCGCATCCTGGCCAAGACGGCCGACATCAAGTCGGCCTCTATCTTCGCTTTTGCCCAACCCACCATCATGGGCTATGGCATGAGCAATGGTTTCGAACTCTATGTGCAAGACCGCAAAGGAGGCTCGGTGACCGACTTGATGAAGGTGACCAACGATTTTATCCAAAAACTCTCCGAGCGTCCCGAGATTGCTCAGGCCTATACGGCTTTCAGTGCCAGATATCCTCAATATCAGGTCGAGGTGGATGCGGCAAAATGTGAGCGTGCCGGCATCACGCCTACAGACGTGTTGGGCGTGTTGAGCGGCTATGTGGGTGGCAATTATGCCAGCAACTTCAATGCTTTCTCCAAACTCTATCGCGTGATGGTGCAAGCCTCAACCGACTACCGACTCGACCGCCATGCGCTCGACAATATGTTTGTGCGCACGGCTTCCGGGGCCATGGCTCCCGTGGGGCAGTTTGTCACGCTGAAAAAAGTCTATGGCCCTGAGTCGCTCACACGCTTCAACCTCTACACGTCGATAGCCGTCAACGGGCAGCCGGCCGAGGGCTATTCGTCCGGCGACGCCATCAATGCCATTCGTGAGGTGGCAGCCCAGTCTTTGCCCAAGGGCTATGGTTATGAATATTCGGGTATGACGCGTGAGGAGTCTGACGCCACCGGCAACACGGCCATCATCTTTGCACTGTGCATCGTGTTTGTCTATCTCATTCTCTGTGCGCTCTACGAGAGTCTGCTCATCCCCTTGGCCGTAATGCTCAGTGTGCCTTTCGGACTGTTGGGTTCGTTTGGCTTTGCCTGGCTTTTTGGCTTGGAAAACAATGTCTATATGCAGGTGGGACTCATCATGCTCATTGGCTTGTTGGCCAAGACGGCCATCCTGCTCACCGAATATGCCTCGGCGCGCCGCCGTGAAGGACAGACCATTGCCGCAGCGGCCATTGGAGCTGCCGGAGCCCGTTTGAGGCCCATCTTGATGACGGTGCTGACAATGGTCGTAGGCTTGATGCCGCTGGTGTTTTCAAGCGGCGCAGGCGCAAACGGCAACTTGTCGCTCTCTTTGGGAGTCATTGGCGGCCTGCTGGTGGGCGTGGTGGCATTGCTTTTTGTCGTGCCGGTGTTTTTCATTGCTTTGCAAACCATACAAGAGCGCTGGATGCCCGGACGTAACACAAACGTAGAAATCTGATATGAAAAAAATAGTCTTGTTTCTCTTCACGGTCACGGCAGTATGGAGTCTGTCCGGCTGTGGATTGTATAAAACTTATGAGCAGTCGTCGGCACGGCCCGAACTCCCGTCCGACAGCCTCTCTGTCGACACCTTGCCCGAGCTCTCCTGGCGCGAGATGTTCACCGACACGTGCCTTCAAGCGCTCATTGCCGAGGCGCTCGAGCACAATGCCGACCTTCGCGTGGCTCATCTCAAAACGAGGGAGGCCATGGCGTCGTTGCGAATGGCCAAAAAGGCTTTCCTGCCTTCTGCCGATTTGAACGCTTCGGGCACGGTGAGCGGTTATGATGGCTCCACTCTTCCCAAGACTTATAGCGCCGGGGTGGAGGTGAGTTGGGAGGCCGATGTGTTTGGCCGCCTCACGGGTGCCAAACGCGAGGTAGCGGCCACGGTTGAAGAGAAGGCGGCCTATGCCCGGGCTGTGCGGCAGCAACTCATCGCCACCGTAGCTTGTCAATATTATGCTCTTTCGGCTCTCGACGGCAAAATGGCCGTCACTGAAGCCACCATAGAGAGTTGGCGCGACTATATCGCCACGCTTGAGGCTCTCGCAGAAGCCGGGCAGAGCGACCGGCCCACCATCAGTCAGGCACGCGCCTCCCTGCTTTCGGCCGAGGCGTTGCTCGAGCAGTTGAAGGGGCAACGAATTGAAACCGAGAGTGCCATCCGGCAGCTTTTGGGCCGGACAGACGACGGGACGAGTGCCCACCGACGGCCTCTGACGTGTGCCGACCTCAGCAGCCAGTCGCTCTGTATGGCCGTGGAGCGAGGCGTCAGCTTGTCGGCCTTGCGCTCACGTCCCGATGTGAGGCGTGCCGAAGCTGCCTTGAAACAGGCCTACTATCGCACGCAGCAGGCCAAGGCCGACTTTTATCCGCGGCTGACGCTGAGCGGCAATGCCGGATGGACCAACAGTGGAGGGGCCTCTGTGAGCAATCCCGGTGCCATACTTTGGCAAGCGGTGGCGGCACTCACCCAGCCTCTTTTCAGGGCAGGCAAACTCACGTCGGCCTTGGCTGTGCGGCAGGCACAGCAGGAAGCCGCAGCCGTGGAGTGGCAACAATGTGTGCTTGAAGCGGCCGAAGAGGTCAACAATGCACTGACGGCTTGCCGGACGGCCGATGTCCGTTGCCGGTTGCTGGAGGAGCAAATCGACTGCCTGCAGCGTGTCATTGAAGACACAGAGGCACAAATGCAATATGGCGAGGCCAATGCACTGCAAATCATTGTGGCCCGGCAGCAATTGCTTGCCGTGGAACTGGAAAGGATTGCCGAGCAGTATGAGCGCCTGGAGGCGCAAACCGTACTCTTCCGAAGTGTTGGCGGAGGAGCGACGGAATGACCCTTGCGCTTGCTTCCTTTTCTGATTTTCCGCCTCGGATTTGGTTAAACCTGCCGAGTCACAAAAAGCCCCCGACTCCACGCTTGGACATCGGGGGCTTTGCTTATGAGATCAATTCTGAGACGGAATGTTTATTCAGCGTCTTCAGAGGTTTCGCTCCAGTCGGAGGCATTCCAGCCGCCATTGCGGTTTGACCACTGTTCGGCGGTGTCTTCGCTCACGCCGAGGCTGGTGGCAATCATATTTTCCGTGTGAAGACCCATCACGATGGATGAGGGACAGATATATGCTTTTTTCATTGTCTTGTGTCGTTTTTAAGGGGTTACGATGATTGAATGAGAATGGTCGGGGCAGGCACCATTATTTGATGATGACTGTCTTGCCGCCTTTCACGTAGACGCCCTTGGCGGGGTTCACCACGCGGCGACCGCTCAAATCATATACTTCGCCGTTTTGTTCGCCTTCGCCCACGATGGTCTGGATGCCGGTGGCTTCGCCGAAGTCGAAGGTCAGACGGTTGGCGCCCATCGTCTTGCGATAGTAAGCACGGTTGGCCTTGAGGGCTGTGCCCACAGTGGGGTGATAGAGACCCACAACGCCGTCTTTGCAGCCCAGCACGTAGTCAGCGGCAGTGGCCGTCTCGCTTTCGCCCGAGAGGAGGCCAGAGAGCAGATTGCCGGAAGTGGTGGCAGAGGTCGAAGAGAGCACGTTGAAAGTGGCGGTTTCGCGCGAGCTGTTGACGAAGATACCGGTGTTGGCAGGTACCTCAGTGGCAGTGGCGAGTTTCACGCTGGTGCCCGAAGCGTTGAGTGCAGAGGGATAATAGATGGTGGCGTCAGTGGTAGAGATGGCCACGGGCACGTACAGTGAGCTCCAGTAGTTGCCCGTCGTGGCCTCGTTGAGGTCGAGTTCGATGGTGGTGACTTCGGCAATGGTCCATTTGGAGTCGCCGTCGGTGTCGTTCCAAGCGTTGATGTTGCCGGCAGACTCGGCGTGCATATCCCAGCCCACCAGTTGCGCACGGAATTTAATCGAGTTATCGGCGTATTTGCTGATGGTATATACGCCCTTTCCTCCGGCGTCGGTGGTCAGAGCAACATTGGCTGCTTGGCCGCCTTGATAGGCTGCGAGGTATTTGCCTTGGTTGACATTGTAGATGCTGACATAGCCGTCGGTATAGGCAAAGCGCCACAATTGGTCAAGGTCTTTGTTGGATGCAGCCACCAGATAGCCGATGTTCTTGTTGTCTGATTTTGTGGAGAGATAGGTGCCGTATTTGACGTTGCTGATGCGGTAGACCTTATTGGGAATGGGTGCTGCGGCAGGTTCCAATTTGGCCTCTGTGGAGTTCACTCCCGTGATAATGGCCTGAGCGGTGGTCTCGTTTTTGTTGGCGTTGTATGCGCTGACGGCGTCGGTATAGTCCGAGGTCGAGACAGTGCTTAATCCCAAGATGTCAAGTACATTGTTGAGTTTGTTGACTTCCGGGCTGACAGGAGTCCACATATCTTTACCTTTATAGGCAATGCGTGCAGCGTTGTTGGCCATAAGGGTAGTGAGGTCTTCGCCGGTCACTTCGGTGAAGTGGAACGAAGAACCGTTGTCGGAGGCACCATTGCTGTGGTTCCAATAGCCGATGGTGCTATTGACGTCGTTGATGTAACCGGTGGCGGTGTTGTTTTTGCGGAATACATAGCCGGATGTGCCGTTCTTGGTCAAAATCCAGTCGTTGCCGTCGGTGGCGGTGGCGATGTCGGTGAAGTTGAGGGTGGCGTTGTTCACAACGTCGGCGCTCCAAAGAATCTTGTCGCTGCCGGCCACGTAGTTGTAGATCTTGAAGCCGTTGGCTGCGTCGCCCGTGAAGGCAAAGAGGTGGTTGGGAGCCAACTCGTCGAGGGTGGCCTCGTTGCGGTTGATGTTGCGCACTTCATCGAAACGCACCTGTTTCTGGCTGCTTTCTTCTTTACGGATGACGAGGGTGTACCAGTGCATACCGTCGCCAAAGGCATCGTCGGTGAGTGTAGACACGGTGAAGGGCAGCGCCTCGCTCTCGTTGTCCACATAGGTGGCGGTGAACACAGAACCGGCGGGGATGGGATTGGAAGTCACTTCGGTGGTTACACCTGTGCGGGTCAGACCGAATCGGCTTATTGCAGTGAAGATAGAAGTGAGGTCATTTAGGTCGGCATTGACGTTGATTTCCACTTGCTCGGTGGCAAAGATAGTGCCGTTGTAAACGCTGTTGAGCGTCACGTCAACAAACTGACTTTCCAGATTGGTCACGGCAGTGGCAATGGCACTCTGAGTCTCTGCGCTGACAGTTTCACCGGCCACTTCTTCAATCTTCATCACGTCGGCATTGGCCTCATAGCCTTCGAAACGTACGGGGCTTGCACCTACAGAAGCATATCCGCAAGCCGCGCACAGATATTGGTTGGCTGTGCGGCCTACGACGGTGAAGACATAATTGTCGGTGTAGCCGCTCTCTGAAGAGAAGGCGCAGTTGAAAGCCGTCGGGGTGTCGCTGAATTGGGCCGTTTGGGTGGTGGTATTGGCAGCGTTGATAAACTTGCCGGCACCAAGGTTGTAGAGATAAAATCTGCCTTTAGCGCTCTGATAAATGCTAAAGTTGATGCTCACGCCATCGTCGGTCGTAGCCTTGTGTTTGTTCACGTGGCCGTCAAGGGTTACGCCGGCCAGGCCGAGGCCGTTGTTGCTGTAATCGGCGTGATAAGCCAAATAACCACGTTCGCCCTTGTCTGCCTTGATGGTGTAGACCTTTGTGGCATCAAAGGAGGGCGTAGTTTGCGCTGTTGCCATGACACACATCAGCAACAGCGTGAAGAGAAATGTAATTTTCTTCATGCGAGTAAAAATTGATTATTTATTAGAGAATAAGATAGTTCGTTAGTCAGGACAAACCTTGACCGCGGCAAAGATAATAACTTTTAATATAACAAGTTAACAATCACCCCCCGAATTTCTAAAAATTAACTTTGCGCCCATATTGCACCGTCTGAAAACAAAGCCTCCTCCACCGCGTTCAATCACGATGGAGGAGGCTTGACTCGTGCGCCTGATAGGACTCGAACCTACACGACCGAAATCACCAGATCCTAAGTCTG
>JBJFGJ010000143.1:0-12147 GCA_051892575.1 Alloprevotella sp.
AAGCGTCGGCGTCGTGCAGGACGGGGAACTTCTCTCTGAAACGCCCGAGCCGCTCCATATCGAGCGTGACGGTGACCGCCTGAACGCGGTCGTCAAGAGCGGCAAGCGTTTTTCCGTAAGCGTCTACGAGCATCGAGCCTCCGGCGTAGTGACAGACGGGGTCGTTGCCGGTGCGGTTGACGCCGCATACGAAACATTGGTTTTCTATGGCTCGCGCCCTGAGCAGGGTCTGCCAGGCCTCTTGTCGGCTTTCGGGCCAGTTGGCCACGTAGACCACGAGGTCGTAAGCCGCTGCAAAGTTGCGCGAAAATACGGGAAAACGCAAATCATAGCACGTCAAAATCAATACCCGCAGGCCGCCAATCTCCACGATGGTGCGTGCCGAGCCGGCTTTGTAGCAGGCGTTTTCGCCGCCGTAGCCGAAGAGATGGCGTTTGTCATAGACGCCCGTGACGAAGCCTTGATCAACGACAAAGAACCGGTTTGTAGGCCGACTTTCTCCTTTTTCCATCCACGGCAGACTGCCCATAAGGGTGAGTCCGTGGCTTCCGGAGAAGGTTTTCATCCATGCCAAAGCCTGCTCGGCGGCACGAAACGTCTCGGGGGTGGGATTCATACAGAAGCCCGTGGCCCACATTTCTGGCAAGACGTAGAGATGGGCCGTCGGGGTCTGACTGATGAGACTCTCGGCGGCGGCAATGTTGGCGGCGGCATCTTGCCAGACGATATCGGTCTGAAGGAGGCAGATTTTCATAAGGCTGAAAGGTTATGGCGTTATGTCCAGGAGCAGATAGGTGCGGTCGTCGAAAGAGACATGACCGGCCGAGAGGCCCTTTGTTGCCGGATGGCGGTCGATGCAAAGCGGGTCGGCCCGGAGGCAGTCTTTGAGATAGGCTTCGGTCTCTGTGAGTGAGTCGAAGAGGACCGGATAGCCGTCGGAGGCCAATATGAGCCGGTCGGCACGGCCTACGGGCACGACCGGTATGGTGGTTTCGTCGACCGTCTGGCCGTCGAGCACGGTGTAGCGGAAAGGATTGAAGGCGTCGGGGATGTTTTGGAAATTGGTCTGTGTGCGCAGGGCGTCGTAGATGAAAGCCCGGCCGCGGTCGTTTTGTCTCAGACTCTCGACGCTGCACCCATCGGCCAACCAATAGTGAAGCACATCCGAGCGAATTTGTGCCAGGATGTCGTCGATGGCCTTATTGTTAGTATGCGTGAGGCCGCCGAAACGACATTGGCAGTCGCCTATCATCCACACCTCGCGGCGGCAGGCGCTGTAGACCACGGCCGAGCAGGTGGGGCGCAAGGCGGCTTCGCGTTCAGCCTCCTCTGACCACAAGGCTCTGAGTGCCTCTGAGGCTTGGCTCACCAAGTCGTGGAGCGTGGCCGATGGCGACAACGTTTCGACAATCCTGCACACCGTCTCCATGGCCAGCCGGCCACCGGTTCTTGACGTCTTTGGCATCGATGCCGATGAGCCTGCCGGTGCGGCCTTTGAAGTGGAACCGTCCACCACGGCGGCGAAATGGTCGGTGCAGACATAGCCGTCTTCGCAGCGGTCGGGCACGGCGGCCTTGCCTTGTATGAAAGAAGAGATGAGGTGCATAGATGGGGATAGGTTCAGCCTTTTCGGCCGCGACGGGATTGGCGGCCACGGTCTTGGCCACGGCGGTCTTTCGACGCGGTGTGGCGGCTGGGACCAAACAGGCGGTCGATAAGGTCGGGCCGGCCTATCTGGCGCAGGCGCGCGATGATTTTCTGTCGCTCTTCGGGCTTGTACCAGAAGAAATACATGCGCTGCCGCTGTTTGTCTTCCGGACTCTTGGCCGAAAATACCGGTTGCAGCGTATAGGGATGGTAACCGCTGTACCACGTCTCGGTGGCCACGGTCATAGGCGTGGGTGTGAAGTCTTGCACCTGCTCAAGCTGGAAGTCGAGGGCCTTGGTCTCCACCGCCAGCATGGCCATGTCTTCTTCGGTGCAACCGGGATGCGACGAGATGAAATAGGGAATGATTTGCTGTTTGAGTCCGGCGCGGCGGCAAGTGCGGTCGAAGATGTCTTTGAACGTATGGAAGAGCTTGAACGACGGTTTGCGCATGATTTCGAGCACGCGGTCGGAGGTGTGCTCAGGCGCCACCTTCAAGCGGCCCGACACGTGGTGCTCAATGAGTTCGCGCGTGTAGTCGGCCGCCGCCTTGCGCAGTGCCGGGTCACTGTATTCGTGGAGCAGAAGGTCGTATCTCACGCCGCTGCCAATAAACGTCTTCTTGATGCCCGGCAAGGCGTCGACGGCCCGATAGAGAGCCAAGAGCGGCCGATGGTCGGCGTTGAGGTTTTTACACACCGACGGCGCTATGCACGAGGGACGGCGGCATTGCTCACACAGACTGCGGTCTTTGCCAGCCATGCCATACATATTGGCCGAGGGACCGCCGAGGTCTGAGAGGTAGCCCTTGAAGTCGGGCATACGCGTCACGGCCCTTACCTCTTTGAGAATGCTCTCCGGGGAGCGGCTCATGATGAATTTGCCCTGATGAGCCGAGATGGTGCAGAAGGCACAGCCGCCGAAACAGCCGCGATGGATGTTGACGGAGTGTTTGATCATCTCGTAGGCCGGAATGCGTTTGCCCTTGTATTTGGGATGTGGCAGCCGGGTGTAGGGAAAGTCGAATGAGCGGTCAATCTGGGCCGTCGTCATTGGCGGGAAGGGCGGATTGACCACGGCGATGCGGTCGCCCACGCCTTGCAGCAGGCGCTGCGGATGCAGGCGGTTGCTCTCCGTCTCTATGTGTTTGAAATTTTCGGCATATTTACGCCGGTCGGTCAGGCAGTCTTCGTGAGCGTGAAGGATGATGTCGGCGCGTGTGATGCCGCCGTGAATGTCGGCGGGGCGCTCGAGCGTGACTGTCTGGCGCACAGGATGCCGGCGAAGCAGGTTGGCAAAGAGCTCGGCCGTGCAAGCCGTTTCGGCCCTGCGTGCCAGTTCGTCGGCCACGAGATGACAGAGTTCGGCCACGGGGAGTTCGCCCATACCATATACGATGGCGTCGGCGCCGCTCTCTGCGAGGATGCACGGGCGAAGGCGATTTTGGATGTAGTCGTAATGGGTCAGGCGCCGCAATGAGGCTTCGATGCCACCCGCCACCACCGGCACGTCGGGATAGAGCCGCTTGAGAATTTGGGCATAGACGATGGTGGGATATTCCGGCCTCATGTCGTGTCGTCCGTCAGGCGAATAGGCATCTTCGGAGCGGAGCCGTCGGGCGGCCGTGTATTTGTTGACCGTCGAGTCCATACATCCGGGCGCGATGGCGAAAAAGAGGCGTGGCCGTCCCATTTTCGTAAAATCGCGGAAGTCTCCGTGCCAGTCGGGTTGTGGCACGATGCACACGCGGAAACCCTCGGCCTCGATGAGGCGTCCGATGACGGCGGCGCCGAAAGAGGGATGGTCCACATAGGCATCGGCCGAAAACAAAACCACGTCGGCTTCGTCCCATCCGCGCAGTTGCATCTCTTTGCGCGTGGTGGGCAACCAGTCGGTAAGGCGTGGCGTGGACGTGGACGTGTGGTTTGTAGTCATGGGCGTGAGGGTTTCGCTTTATATGATAAGCAAAATTAGTGATTTTGGCGTAGGTGGTGAAACGAATGGGCGGCGAATTGGTTGGTTTGGAAAGGCGGGTCGTGTGTGACAAAATAAGGCCGAATTCTTCTGAAAAACTTTTCCGGTACGCCTTCAAGCGTCTCGAACGGGGCCCAAATGGCTTTCCGAGAACTTGAAAGCCTTCTGTTTTTTCCCGGCATAAGGGCAGAAAAAACGGGGATAAGGACAGTTTTTCGTGTCCTTATCCCCGTAGACAGTAGATTTGGGGCGAAGTGGCGCCTTCGGCAGCCTCCTTCTTTTATCCTACCTCAAAGTTAAGTCTGAAACGGTTTTGAACAAAAGACATAACGAGGCAGGCCGGACGGTCGCCAAGCGACGACACGGTTTCATCAGTCGGCCTTTTGCGTGAGGGCGATGGGCGAGCTCACGCCATTGGAAGTGAGGGTGAGGGTGGCCAGACGCTCGGCGCCGGTGTGGTTGGCGTCGACGTGAAGCGCCACGCGGTGTTTGCCGGCATCGAAGCTCTGGGTCTCCACCTGTGCCCAGTCGGCACTGCTGGTGAGGGTGGCGCCGTCGGCATAGACGGTGAAGGTCACGGCCGTGTCGGCCTCAACGGGGTCGAGGGCGAGCGGGAAAGTGATGACGGCCTGGTCAAGATTGTCGGGCTGGCTGTAGTTGGTGTTGACGGGAGCCGGCGAAATGATATTGAGCCAGTAGTATTGCGACACGGGCATGGCGATTTGGCCATAACCATTGACGGAGATATAACCTCTGCGGGCCTTGCCTGTGTTGTTGGCCGTATACTGCAGATGAAGCAGGGTGGAGTAGGTCTTGCCTACAGGAATTTGTTCGTTGGTCTTGTCGCACGTGAGCCAGTCGGCGCTCGACGTGAGTTGCCATGAGTCGCTGCTGATGACGCGGATGGTGTCGACGGTTTGGTCGGCAAAAGCTATCATGCCGGCGGCCTTGATGGGATAGAACTGGAGCGTGTGACGCTCCATAGTGTCGTCGTTGTCACATGAGGTGAAAGCTACCGATGTGAGGAGTGCAAGACTTGCAAGAAAGAGATTTTTTTTCATTACTTGTAGTTTAGAATATAAGAAGGTTAATGAATGGGGTTGCTGAGCGGTGATTGTTTCCCTCTGAAAAAGACATAGGTTTAATACCACTCGATATTGGAACTGTAGGAACTGCGCTTGTCCCATTTGAGCGCGTCGGCCAACTCGGAGGCACGGGCGCGGAAGGTGAAGTTAAACGAAGAGTAAGGCCGCAGCACCACCGAGCACGACATTTCGAAGCAGTGAAGGTCGCGCGAGACGGAGGCCGTGGTCATTGAAAGCTCGTGATAATTGAAGTCGTAGCCCGAAGAGAAGGTGATGTTCCATCCGTCGGCAATGCGCACATAGCCCGAGAAGTTCATCGTCTGGGTGAATGAGTAGGGATAGCGCATGCGGCGCACGTTGATTTGTTTGCTGCGGTCTTCGGACATGGTGATGCCATACGACACGGTGAACGACCAAGGGATGGAGAAACGCAGGTAGCCGTCTTCGTCAACTTGGGCCTTCTCGGTCTTTTTCGAGCTCTTTTTTGAGGCTTTCAGGTCGGGGTCCACGTTGGCGTCTTCGCCCGAATCTTCGGTGTCGGCGTCGGTGTCGGTATTGTTCGACGAACTCCGTTCACGCTTGGAGAAAAGCTTTTTAAGCGTCTCGTTGCTGAACGTGTAGGAGAGGTTTTGCGACATACCCTGGAAGCGTCCGAAACGGCCATAGCTCCACTCGGTGCGGTCGGAGGTGACGACGCGTCCGTTTTTGTCGAAAGCATAAGCATAGGTGGCAAACACGGCCGACATGGAGAAGGTGTATTTCTTGGACAACTTCAGACGGAGACGGGTGCTGAGGTCGCTCCACGGCCGCGTCTGTGCCGCCAGATTATAGGAGAGCGTTCCGGAGAGCTCGTCGATGAGGCTGATTTTCTTTTCGCCGGTGCTGTCGCGGTCGCTCTTCACCTTCATCTCCAAGTTGTTGGATACGGTCATAGAGATCATGCCCTGCTTCTTGCTCGACGGATAGCCGTAGAGGCTGCCGGCGTAGGGCGAATAGCTCACGGTGGTGACTTCGCCGTTGGCGTCGGTGCGCACGTAGCTCTTGGTGTAGCCGTAGCGCGGCGCAGTGAAGTCGGGGGCGTAGCTGAACGATACGCTCGGCTTGAACACGTGGCGGATGGCTATGATTTTGTCGCCGAAGACTTTGCGCCAGGGTTTGTAGAAGCCATATAGCGTGGTGTTGGCCGAGATGCCGATGTTCCAGTCGTAGAGGTTGTAGAAGCCGTATGTGGTGTCGCACACCTCCTGTTGCTTGTCGGTGTCCCACGACCGCATCACGCGGTGCGTGTACATCATGTCGCGGAAGGTGAACTGCGGCGAGACGTTGATGTACTTAAAGATTTGGAATGTGGCGTCAATGGGAATGCGGTGTTGCATACCGTTGCGCCAGTCTTTGACAAGGTTTGACTTGAACAGCTGGTCTTCTTTCGTGGTGATGCTATTGGAAAGCTGACCGGTGTATGACATCGAGATTTTTTCATACCACCGCTCCTTGCCCACCATGCGTTTGCGGCGGAAGGGATAGAAACGGGCCAGCGACAGACTGAGATCGGGCAGGGTCACGGCCACAGACGAGTCGCGCATGTTCTGCGTGAGGTTGGCCGAGCTTGAGATGGTGAGGCCGATGTCAGTAAAGGTGTGGGAAAAACTCACGGAGCTGGCACGCGTGCTCTGCGTGTAAGAGAGCGGATTGTACATGCTCTCGAGATTGGACCGCTCATAGTTTTCGGAGGCAAAGTTCACACGGGCCGAAAACGAAGTGTTGGGACTTGCCTTTGAGTCTTTGGAGTGCGTCCATTGCACCTTGAGACTCTTGGTCACGGCATAATCGGGCATATTTTTCTCTCCCTCGACCGTGCGAAGGAAAGAGATGTAGAAATTGCCGTTGTAACGATAGCGTTTGCGGTAGTTCATCTCTCCGCTCAGGCCCCAGGAGCCTTTGGTATATATTTCACCCAAGGCCTTGAAGTCCATGTAATCGTTGAGGGCAAAGTAGTAGCCGCCCTCTCTGAGGTAGAAGCCGCGGTTGGTCTCATCGCCGTAAGACGGCATAATGAAACCGCTGGAATATTTCTTATTGATGGGGAAAAAGCCATAGGGAATGGCCAGAGGGAGAGGCACATCGCACACCACGAGATGGGCCGGACCCGAGACTGTCTCCTTTCCGGGTCGGAGCTTGGCGCGGGAAAGGGCGATGTAGAAGTGGGGATGCTCGGCGTCGCAGGTGGTGTATTTGGCGTGTTCAAGATAGACGGTACCGTCGGGCGTACGCTTGGAACGCTCACTCTGCATGAAGCCGTCGCCCTGCTGGGTATAGACGTTGGAGATATAGCCTTTTTTTGTCTTGAAATTAAAAGACATCTTCTCACTCTTATAGTTGTCGGCCCCTTGTGTATAGACAGGCGTCTCTGTGAGGTGCCCCACCGAGTCGACGGCGCCTTGTGCGTGCACCAGTGTGCTGTCCATGTTCATCGAGATTTGGGCGGCTTCGAGCTGCATGTCGAGATAGTTCACCTTGGCCTGCCCATAGAGCAGGGCCAGACCCGTCTCGGCGTCGTAGACCAGCGAATCGGCACTCTCATAATCCACCGGCGCATCAATGCCCGGCTTTTTCTTGCCTACGGTGTCGGTGGTGACGGAGTCGCGGCTTAGGGTGTCGGCGTGGACGAAGCGGCGACGCGGCGCTGAGTCGTTTTGAGTCATTGCGGTCTGCACGTGCGTGGTGTCGGCCATCGTGTCGACGGCCACGGAGTCGGTGGCCGGTGTGCGCACACTCCCACCCCGATGTCCCCGCGTGGCAGAGGCACCGATGCAAACCATAATGAGCAAGAGAAAAAGATATAGGAAGAGTTTTCTCAAAACGAAGTGGCGCTTTTTGGATACGGCTGCAAAATTACGAAAAAAACACAAAGCATACTGCAAGCATCTGCCTTTAGTGAAGACGGCGGGGCGGCGACGGGAGATTTTATCCGAAAATCTGATGCCAGGCTTTGAAAATCTCGAGACCTTCAGGCCCAAACTTGCTGAGGCTTTTCAGCGTTTGCTCCACGTCGCGGCGCAGCTCGGGATGGCTTTTTGAGAAGAATTTGTCGGCATAGCAAATCACCTTCTCCTCCATCGTTTGCGGCGTGTAGTCGCCCGGTGGCAGCGGCAGGTTTTGGCGGCGTATGGCTTCGGCGGTCAGCCCCGTTCCGGTGTGTCGCTCGCAGACGCGGGCCACAGCCTCGTCGCCCTCAGAGCGCATGATTTCGGCGCCGAGGCGGCCGTGGAGCAGGTAGGGGGCTTCACCGTGACAATGGATGCCGGGGGCGTTGGTGCGGAATATGCCCAGGTCGTGGAGCATGGCGGCGCGTTCGACGAAAGCCTCATCGAGATGCAACTCGGGATGACGGCGGGCAACCTCAAGCGCCATGTCGGCCACCTGGCGACTATGCACGAGGAGCAGGCGCCGCAGCGCGTCGTCCGCCGGATAATATTTATAAATAATGTCTAAGGCTGAAAGCATAGTTGAAGCAATGTGACGCGCAAAAATACAACATTTAGAGGCGATAGAAGGCAATCCAATAAATATTAACTACTTTTGCAATAATCTCCATTCATTCACCACAAAACGCTACAAGCTTATGCTTATCATCGGAATAGCCGGCGGAACGGGTTCGGGCAAGACCACCGTCGTGGACAAAATCAGAGAGAGTCTGCCCAAGGGCGCAGTGGCAGTTCTGCCGCTCGACTCTTATTATAACGACCAGTCAGACATGCCGCTCGAGGAGCGCAAAAAGACCAACTTTGACCATCCCGACGCTTTCGACTGGCGGCTGCTCGCCCACCAGCTCTCCCAACTCCGCGCCGGCCATACCGTGGACCAGCCCACCTATTCCTACCTCACCTGCACCCGTCTGGAAGAGACCGTGAGGGTGGAGCCGCGAGAGGTGATTATCGTGGAAGGCATCATGACGCTCTACGACAAGGCGCTCAGGGAGCAGTGTGACTTGAAGATATTTGTGGACGAACTGCCCGACGAGCGCCTGTTGCGCGTCATAGAGCGCGACATTGCCGAGCGCGGCCACCCGCTCGAGATGCTTATCGACAAATACCGCCGGGTGCTCAAACCGATGCACGACGAGTTTATCGAGCCCACCAAACTCTATGCCGACATCATCATCCCCCGAGGCGGCGACAACGTGAAAGCCATTGCTATGATGACGCAATATATCCGCTCGGCGTTGGAGGGCGGACTGAAGCAGGCATCTCAATTTTAAATGACAAAGCCGGGCAGCCACCGCCGACGGGAGGGTGACTGCGCGAGACATAACCAAATTTGGGCGGTCCGACCTTTATGCCGGGACCGCCCAAATTTATTTTCCAATCCATTTATCTTATCTCGTTCACTTCACAAACTTGCGCGAGATGGCGGCTTGCGGGGTGGAGATGGTCACGACGTAGACGCCGGTCTGGAGGCCGCCGAGGTCCACGGTCTGCTCACTACCGCGGGTCTGCCGGCCAAGGTTGACGGTCTTCACCACGGCCCCGCCGAGGGTCGACACACTCACTTGGGCCTGCGGCACAGTGATGTTGAAGAGCACACGCCAGGCGTCGGCGTTTTTTTGAAGCGTCACGGGCTGGTCTGCCTCAAGGGCCTGCTCCACGCCGGTGTCTTCGGCCATCTGCAGTGCCTTTTTGATGCCGGCGTAAGCGTCAATCTTGCCATAGCCGATACCGACTTGGTATTCGCCCTGAGTGCCCGGCACGAGGTCGTCGTGCACAGCGGTCTGCTTGATAATGTTCTCCACGTCTTCAGGCGTGAGTTCGGGATTGGCCTGAAGCCAAAGGGCGATGATGCCCGCGGCAGCCGGTGTAGCCATAGACGTGCCCGACATCATGCCATAATAGAAGCACTCTTTGCCCTTCTCGGCATCGGCATATTTCACGATGCGGGCATTGGCATCGGCGGCAAAGACCGTGCTGCTTGAACTGTAATCGTAAGTGCGCTTGTTGACCGACGAGCACACCAAGAGACCGGGAGCCAACACAGTGGGCTTGTCTATCTTGCCACCGATGAGCGGTCCCTGGCTACTGAAATAAGAAAGTTGTCCGGGCACAGCGGCACTGCTTGTCCTTGTGCTACCGGCCATATTCTTATAGGTGGCTTTGTTGTCATACGAGCCCACGCCGATAAAATTGCTTGTAGCGGCACTGTTGCAACACAAGAAGCGGCTGTCGGGTTTGACTCCCAAGCTGCCCAACGTCCCCAACTTGTCGTGCTCGTCCCAGCCGTGCACCACGACGTTGGGCGTCAAGGCGGTGAATTTGACGGCCAGCACTGAGTTGCCGGCCCAACTGTCCAATCCCAGTATGGGATACAACTTCGATGGCTCCACGAGGATGAGACCAAAAAATTGCTGGCCGCTGCCGCTGTCAATGTCTGTGCTGAAAACAATTCCTGAATACCGGTCCATAATCTCGTCGGAGAAGGGATGGAACTCTTGGGTATTGGTGTTTATCAAACCTACCTCAAATTTATAGTGTTGCAGACTGTCTTCGTTTTCACAAGCACCGAAAATTCTGTTGTAGTCGGAGCTGACTTCCATCAGGAAGTACGTGGTGTCGCCCACGTTTTTGAGGGTGTCCATCACGTGGATGTCATCTTCGTTCTCGTTGCCCATGGCTGCACAATAGATGACGCCTTTCTCGGGCAAAGACTCCAAGGATATAAAATCTTCCGAACGGCTGTTGGCTGAATGAATATAGTTGCCCATACTGATGTTGACCACCATCGGTTGGTTGCGCTCTTTGGCCACTTGCTTGAGCCATACCAAACATTCCAATACATTGTCATAGGTACTGCTTGTCGTGGCCAATACGAGTTGGCTCTCCGGAGCCATACCAGCCACGTTCATCTTGCCTGAAATGCTGGAATAGGTTACTTCCCGGCCGGACGTAATACCGGCCACGTGTGTGCCGTGACTATGCGTGATTTCGTCGTCTTCGAAGGTGATGTTGTCGGTGGGGTCTTCGCCATCGATGTTGTGGCGCCACACCTTGACGATGCGCGAGCTTCCGTCGGCGTCGGTGAAGGCCACGTGATTGTATTGGAATGCAATGTCCGTGATGCCCACGAGCACACCTTCGCCCTTAAACGGTGTGTCGAGCTCGGTGCCGGCCTGTACCTTGTCCACACCGGTAGAGACCTTGGAGACATCATTAAACAATCGCATCTCTTCGGGACCGCATATTTTTTTGACGCAGTCCAAGCCGGCAATGTCAAGGATTTCGTTGGCCGGCAGGTGCACGGTGACGCATTGGTCTGAAATGATCATGGCTTTGCCGCCTTTAGCCTCAACGGCATCGCACACAGCCTGTGCGTCGGTGACGTGGCAGACGAAGCCTGTGGCTGGGGTGACTGCCTGGCTACGGAGACTGTTGGTCTGAGCGGCCACCGTTTGCCGCATAGCCATTTGAGCGGAGACGTTGAGTTTGTTCGACGGCACGTTTTGTGCCACTCCACACAGCGGGGCCAGCGCAAAGGCAAGGGTTAAAAGCGAAGTAGTGATTTTTTTCATATTCATATAAGCTTGCGAGATGGTTTTACAATGCGTTGATTTATATGAGATTTATTGTACAAAAGTATTAAAAAAAAGGCGAACAACGTCGAGACGGAAGGGAAAACGACTCGCTAAAACCCGAAATGGTCAAAAACGGGCTGCATCGTGACAAAGTTTTCACGAAAATAGTGATTGGAATTTGCGGAAGGCGCGGAAGAAGGAGCAAAAGGCGCACCATCGCGGTTGTGTTAAGGAAAAAATTTACGGGAATAAGGACAAGCATGACTGCCCTTATGCGAGAAATTCCTGGCATAAGGACAGTAACGCATTGATATAGCATTAGTTAACACATTCCTGGAGACAAAACGATAAGAGAGGCGGCCACAAAGGCCCCTCTCTCTTTTCTCACCCCAATATACGGCGAACAAGCGAAAGGGTCAAAGACAAAACGGGGAGGAGAAGCTCGGGGAGGACATATAAAACCCGGGCCTGACGACCCGGGCTATTATGTTACGGCCCTTCACGCTTTGTCAAGAGCGCCCAATTTTATTTTCCGAACGTTTTACTCCGGTTCGGTCACTTCACAAACTTGCGCGACACAGCGGCTTGCGGGGTGGAAATGGTCACGACGTAGACGCCGGTCTGGAGGCCGCCGAGGTCGACGGTCTGCTCACTGCCACGGGTCTGACGGCCGAGCTCGACGGTCTTCACCACGACACCTCCGAGGGTCGACACGCTCACGCGGGCCTGAGGCACGGTGATGTTGAAGAGCACACGCCAAGCGTCGGCGGTCTTCTGAAGCGTCACGGGCTGGTCGGCTTCGAGCGTCTGCTCCACGCCGGTTTCTTCGGCCATCTGCAGAGCCTTTTTGATGCCGGCATAAGCGTCCATCTTGCCATA
>JBJFGJ010000144.1:0-2945 GCA_051892575.1 Alloprevotella sp.
CGCGAAACGACGCTAATGCGCTGCAAGGCCTGAAGGGCCGTAACATTTTAGCCCAGGTCGGAAGGCGACACGTTGTGGTATTAATGCGCGGCCAAGCAAGGCCTGAAGGGCCGTAACGTATCAGCCCGGGTCGTAAGGCCCGGGGTAAACGATGTGCGCGATAATTCCGGCCTGTAAGGTCGGCACATTTCGGGAATGAATAAACGGGTATATTACATGTGCCATCGAAAAACCGTCGCTATGTGTGCCGACCTTTCAGGCCGGAAATATAGCGTATACCGCATACCCGGGCCTGACGACCCGGGCTGATATGTTGCGCCCTTTCAGGGCTTGCGAGGCCGCTCAATAATTATGCCCATAAACCAATTCCGGACACTCTGCCCTTCAGGCCTTGCTTGGGCGCTCAAGAATTATGCCCATCAACCAATTTTGAACACTCTGCCCTTTCAGGGCTTGCGAGGCCGCTCAATAATTATGCCCATAAATCAATTTTGAACACCCTACCCAAATTGTTGCCTTTTCCCCAATCACACAATCACGGGCTTGTAACTGATTGTGGATGAGGCCGATGTGGTGATTGGACGCTCCGGTCACGCTCAATCACACTCTCGCCGTGCTCCGGCAGCGCCGAAACACAAAAATCGCGGCCGATGTGGGTCATCCACACCTTTTTTAGTAGTTTTGCCTTTACGAAAACCATACGCCGGCCCGTGGCCACACGGTGAGGCGGCCTTAAACCTTAAATTTCTTATGTACGACATCCAACTTAACGAGAGCGGCACGCGCCATCTCCAAATCTCCGACGACAATCTCCAAACCATCCGCCGCTACCAGCTCTTCCAAGGTCTGGTGGACTCTACGGGCTACGTCACCGAACCGGTGCTCGACAAACTCAAACTCAACATCCGCTCGCTCATCGCCCACTCGGCCGACGACACCAAAGACTTGCTCGACCTCTGCATCGACGTGATCTATCACGACAAAATGAAAGCCTACGGCCTCCGTGCCCTCATCGCCCTCTACGACGAATGGGCCAAGACACACCCCGAAGCCGCCGCGGCCGAGTGATGCACCGCGGGTATGTGCAGGGCGTAATGGGTTGATTTTTTGAGGGGAAGCACCAGAGGGCAATTGTTGATTTCAAGGCATTTTGCGGCCTCGCAACGGCCTGAAGGGCCAATGAGACCATAGCCCAGGGCAGAGGCGGCGCGAAGCGACGCCGGCACCCTGGGTTACGTTGTGCGATAATGTTCGCCCTGTAAGGGCAAAAGCATAATTTATATATTCGATAAATCACTTCATTGTAAATCTTTTGCCCTTACAGGGCGCATTGCATGGGGCTCGTTTACCCAGGGTGCCGGTGCCACTACGTGTCACCTCTGCCCTGGGCTATGGTCTCGTTGGCCCTTCAGGCCGTGCCTTTCCGCCCAAATACCTCTAAAAACAATCTTATTTTCAATCACAATTTTTGAACACTTTACCTATTCTTGCGTGTCCGCTCAACAAACAAAACCAGTTTTGAATTCCCACAAACATTTTGTCTTTTTCCCCACATGCCCATTTGGCTATATTTGCCATAGCAAGGGAGAAGGCCGGTCGGCCTTCTCCCTTTTCTGTTGACTTTCGGCCACTTACGGGCATAAGGACAGGATTTCGCGGGCCTATCCCCGTATAAACGGGCCTTATGGCACGAACGGCGGGACGACCGAAAGGCTGTTTGGAGTGCTTTGAGCCGCCCGGCGGCCTATGGCGCCGGCGGCCGAAAAGATGAAAAGTTAAATTTTGCCCGCTTTTTGTCACACTCCACACCCGTTTGCGAACAATCCCACGCGCGCGCGTTCCTATTATAATATATATGTCACGGCCCAAAATGAGATATAGCGACGCGAGAGGCTATAAAATGCAGATTTTTATGTACATTTGCACCCCGAAAAAACATTATGGGACGCCGTGAGCCCCTCTCGCTGCCCGCCACAACCGTGGCCGCAAAGGGCCGAAACGGCGGCGGCACGTCCCGACATTTTCAACGCACATCCACAACTCTATGCAAGACATTAGAAACATTGCCATCATTGCCCACGTCGATCACGGTAAAACGACCCTCGTTGACAAAATGCTCCTGGCCGGCAACCTCTTCCGGCAAAATCAACAGACGGGCGACCTCATGCTCGACAACAACGACCTCGAGCGCGAGCGCGGCATCACCATCCTTTCCAAGAATGTTTCTATCAGATATAAAGACGTCAAAATCAACATCATAGACACGCCGGGTCACTCCGACTTCGGTGGCGAGGTGGAGCGTGTGCTCAATATGGCCGACGGCTGCATCCTGCTCGTCGATGCCTTTGAAGGCCCCATGCCCCAGACGCGCTTCGTCTTGCAAAAGGCCCTCCAGATTGGCCTGAAGCCCGTGGTGGTGGTCAACAAGGTGGACAAGCCCAACTGCCGCCCCGAGGAGGTCTATGAGATGGTGTTTGACCTCATGTGCGACCTCGACGCCACCGAAGACCAGTTGGACTTCCCCGTGGTCTACGGTTCGGCCAAAAACGGCTGGATGGGCGAAGACTACAACCACCCCACCGACAACATCAACTACCTGCTCGACAAAATCATCGAGGTGATCCCGGCACCCACACAGCTCGAAGGCACACCCCAGATGCTCATCACGTCGCTCGACTACTCCAACTACACCGGTCGCATCGCCGTGGGACGCGTGCACCGCGGTGTCATCCGTGAGGGCATGAACTGCACCATCGTACACCGCGACGGTTCGCAAGAGAAGACCAAAATCAAGGAAGTGCACACCTTCGAAGGTATGGGCCGCCAGAAAACCACCGAAGTGGAGAGCGGAGACATCTGTGCCGTGGTGGGTCTTGAAAACTTTGAGATTGGCGACACCATCTGCGACTTCGAGGCGCCCGAGCCCCTGCCCACCATCGCCATCG
>JBJFGJ010000145.1:0-2938 GCA_051892575.1 Alloprevotella sp.
CCTTTCCGGAGGTGTCATAAAAAAACAAGTTTTTTTGGCATTCCGCTCACTTTGCAGTAACTTCGCACCTACAAAACGCAGAAAATATGAAAAAGGCAATTTGCCGCAATTGGTTCGTGCCCCAGGGCCTTCCGCTCACCGAAATGGATAAGCGCATCCTTTCGTTTCAAAACCGCGGAGAGATTGTGCCCACACGCGGTCTCATCAAAACGCCTGAACAGATTGAGGGCATCCGTCGCTCGGGCATCGTCAACACGGGCGTGCTCGACCTCGTAGAGCGAGAAATCCACGCCGGAATGACCACCGCCGAAATAGACCGTTTGGTCTACGACTATACCACAAGCCACGGCGCCGTGCCCGCACCGCTCGGCTACGAAGGCTATCCCAAAAGCGTCTGCACAAGCATCAACGAGGTGGTGTGCCACGGCATACCCTCAGAAGATGAAGTGCTCGAAGAGGGCGATATCGTCAACGTCGACGTCTCCACCATCCTCGACGGCTTCTATAGCGACGCCTCGCGCATGTTCATCATCGGCAAGACCACACCCGAGAAGGAAAAACTCGTCCGCGTGGCCCGCGAATGTCTCGAAGTGGGTATGAAGGCCGCCAAACCGTGGGGCTTTGTCGGCGACATCGGCAAGGCCATTGCCCGACACGCCCACAAAAACGGCTTCAGCGTGGTGCGCGACCTCTGTGGACATGGCGTGGGACTGGAGTTTCACGAAGAACCCGAGGTGGAGCATTGGAACACACGCCGCAACGGTATGCTGCTTGTGCCCGGTATGGTCTTCACCATCGAACCTATGATCAACACCGGCACATGGGAGGTTTTCATAGACGAAGAAGATGGCTGGACCGTCGTCACCGAAGACGAATTGCCCTCGGCACAATGGGAGCACACCTTTGTCATGACCGAACACGGTCTTGAAATACTGACCCACTAAACTTTCGCGCTCGCGCGCGTATATATAATATGGTGTGGCCCGACACATTGCCGCTCCATACCCATAGATTTATGCAAGAAAAACCTGTAACGATACTGGCCATTGAGTCAAGTTGCGACGACACTTCGGCAGCCGTGATGCGCGACGGCGTGTTGCTCTCCAACGTCACTGCCTCGCAGGCCGTGCACGAGGCCTATGGTGGCGTGGTGCCCGAACTGGCATCAAGAGCCCACCAGCAAAACATCCTGCCCGTTGTGGACCAGGCGCTGGCACGAGCCGGAGTGGACAAAACCGACCTCTCTGCCGTCGGCGTCACGCTCGGACCGGGCTTGATGGGGTCGCTCCTTGTCGGCGTGTCGTTTGCCAAAGGGCTGGCCATTGGTCTCGGCGTTCCCCTCGTTGAGGCCAACCACCTGCAAGGTCACATCTTGGCCAATTTCATCCGCGCCGAGGGCGACGACCACACACCGCCGCCTTTTCCCTTCCTCTGTCTGCTGGTGAGTGGCGGCAATACGGCTATCGTGCGCGTCGATGCCCCGGATAGTTTCACCATGCTCGGACAGACGATTGACGACGCTGCAGGCGAGGCCATGGACAAGTGTGCCAAGGTCATGGGACTCGGTTATCCCGGCGGCCCCATCATTGACCGCCTCGCCCGACAGGGCAATCCTGATGCCTTCACCTTTGCCCGTCCCCACGCCCACGGACTCGATTTCAGCTTCAGCGGTCTGAAAACGTCGTTTCTCTATTTCCTTCGCGACGCCCTCAAAACCGACCCCGACTTCATCCAAAACCATATGCCCGACCTCGCGGCTTCGCTCGAGAAGACTATTGTCACGATGCTCATGCGCGGTCTCGACAAGGCCGTCAAGCAGACCGGCATCCGCCACGTGGCTTTGGCTGGAGGCGTCTCGGCCAACACGGCCCTCAGAGCCGCTTTCGAGCAACGACGCGACAAGGCCGGATGGACCGTCTACGTGCCCCGTTTCTCCTACACCACCGACAACGCTGCCATGATTGCCATGGTCGCTCACTTCAAATACCTCAAAGGCGAGTTTTGCCCCATGGACAAGCCGGCCTTCTCGAGGACGGTGATTTAATACAGCATTATCTAAATAACATCAGTAACATAAAACATACGACAAATGGAATTAGATCTTAAACTTGTAAGCCGAGAGATTAACGAGATACTCTGGCAAAATCACAAGACGCTCTCAACAGCCGAAAGTTGCACCGCAGGCCGCATTGCCAGTGTGATTACAGCCGTGCCGGGCAGTTCCACATATTTCAAGGGCGGTCTCATCTGCTACGCCGACGAGGTGAAGGAGCAGTTGCTCGAAGTCAGTGCCGACGTCATTGCCGAGCAGACGGCCGTTTGTGAGGAAGTGGTGAAGCAGATGGTGGCCGGTGCCAACAAACTCTTTGGCACGGACTATGCTGTGGCCATCAGCGGCTTCGCAGGCCCCGGCGGACCCGACGGCGGCCGCAGCGGCGTCATCGTGGGCACCATCTGGATTGCCGTGGGCAACGCCGACAAGATGGAGACCGTGATGATTGAAGAAGACAACGGCCGCGACAAAAATCTTGCGTCAGCCACAGCCACGGCTATGCGTATGCTCCGCGATTTCCTCAAGAAGGATCTCGAAGAGGCATAAGCTTCCGCGCCGACTTCTTAAAGACCAAAAATAAAAAGTGCCGGACACCGTTATGGTGGGCCGGCACTTTTTCATGTTTCACTTTATGCTGGTTCGGACCTGAAGGCTTCCTCAACGGTTGGCCAAGGGCACATATTCGTTTTCGTCTGCCACACAGCGATAGGCCGGGCGGATGATGCGTTTGCCCTCAAAGTTGAGCTCTTCGTTGCGGTGGGCACACCAGCCCACAATGCGCGACATGGCAAAGAGTGGCGTGTAGATGTCGACCGGCAGGCCGATGAGGTCATAGACAAAGCCTGAATAAAAGTCCACGTTGGCGCAGAGCGTCTTGCCGCGGCC
>JBJFGJ010000146.1:0-2926 GCA_051892575.1 Alloprevotella sp.
AGTTTGCCGACCCGAGCTTTGAACAATACACGGCCGATGGTGAGCCCGGCAACGGTTGGAACTCATTCAATTCGGCCACAGGCAGCCTCGCGTCCATGAAAGGTCAGTCGCCCAGTCCCAAACACGTGTCGCCGGGAGCCAATGGCACTTCTCACGCCGTGCAGATATGGTCGAAAAACATTTTCGGCATTGCCAAGGCCAACGGCAACCTGACTACAGGCATTATTAATATGGGAAGTACCTCGCCAGCGAACTCGTCAAACTACAACTTCACCAAAAGAAGCGACGCCTCGCATAGTCTGCAGTTTGCCGGAAGACCGGATGCCGTCACATTTTACGCACGTTTCACCAGCGGTGGCAGTCCCAACGGTCGCGGACAGTTCATCATCCACGACGGCGATGTGGACTACCAAGATCCCGAGGTCAGCAGTCAGGCCGCCAATCGTGTGGGTAAAGCCTCTGTGCTTGTGCCTGCTTCCTCAGACTGGGTGAAATATACGGGAGAGTTCACTTATGACAAGGCTCGCACTTCCACCCAATACCTTTTGGCCTCTTTTACCACCAATCCCACGCCCGGTGGCAGTGCCGGCGACTATCTGGATATAGACGAAATCACTTTCATCTATTATCACGAACTCTCGTCGCTCACTTACAACGGCCAGAGCATAGACCTCTCGGCAGCGGCCGGCGTGAACGGCTACAACCTTGCCCCCGCCACCTATGATGCTGCCAAGCTTAGCTATATCGTCAAGGGAGTGGCTGCCACGGCAGAGACCGACTATCAAGCCGCCAGCGGTACGCTGACCATCACCGTCAAAGGCGATGACTTTACCGCCAATTCCAACAGCAAAACCATCTATACCCTCTTTTTTGCCCCCGAGACCATCAATCCCGATCCCGATCCGGAGCCTGAGCCCAATCCAGACCCCGTGCCCGGCGACGTGACAGAGCTCGGCAGCCCCATCACTTCGCTTTCGGAACTGAGCAACGAGAAAACCTACGTAATCTACAATCCCACCTACACCACCTATGCCGTGAGCAATCCCGACCAGTCAGCCACCAACGTTTGGGCAGCCAATATGGTTGGTGGTGACAACAGCCATCAAGTGGCAGATGCCAGCTATTCGCTTCCGCTCGACACTGCCTCGGCTCATTCCGCGTGGATGATTGTGCCCTACGAAGGCAAATATTATCTCTATAATATGGGTGCAGGCAAATTCCTCATCACGCCGGGCCAGGATGACGACCCCGCAATCTGCCAGTTCACCGACTCTGTCTGCGGTCTTGACATCACCGATTTGGGTGAAGGCCGTTTTGCCCTCAATACCACCGGTACGGAACGCGCCTATATGTGTGCAGCTCCTCAGCTGACCTATCCCATCAGTATTTGGAACACCGACGACGCCGGTGCCATCTGGCACATCAAAGAGAACCCCAACATCGAGGCCGACGCCAACGTCTTGGGACTCATCGACCCCTCGTTGCTTCCTGAACCTGAACCGCTCTTGGGCAACCCCATTGCCAGCCTCGACGCATTGAGTCGCGACAGCACCTATGCCATTTACAATCCCACCTTCACCGCCTATCTCGTTCACAATGCTTCACAGGCCGGTTCAAATGGTTATGTTTGGGTGGCTGGTATGACGGGCGATGACGATCACGTTGTGGCTTCAGACACCTATCAACAACAGCCCGACTTCACTCAACTTGACGACGCTTGGATGGTAGTGGCCATGTCAGACTCAGTCTATATCTACAATATAGGGGCACAAAAATATCTCACCGTGCCCACCTATGAAGGCTCCACCGAGCCCTGCGTATTCAGCGACGAACCCGTGGCTTTGAGCGTGGAAGACTTGGGCAATGGAACCTTCGCCTTGACCCGCACTGCCGGCGAGAAAGACTATCTTTGCGCCGCACCTCAAAAATCAGACTCGCCGCTGAGCATTTGGACAAAGACCGACTCCGGCTCCTGCTGGCAGTTCATGCCCAACCTCACCATCTCTCCTGACGAAGAAGTCTTGACCCATCTGCTTGAGATAACAGGTATCAACACTCCCGTTTCGTCATCTTCTGCCTCCCGTGGCGTCTATAACTTGAGTGGTCTGCATCTCGGAACTGACATAAACCGCCTGCCGCGAGGCATCTACATTGTGGATGGCCGCAAAGTGGTGAAATAATCAATCTATAGACCATCAGCATTATTCAGGGGATGTACCATTAGTGGCGCATCCCCTGAATTGTGATAATAGCTTATATCAAGATATCCAATCGTTATATTGGAGATAAGATAGTCCCACCGAGCCTGCGTCTTTCAATACATATTCGTGTTTTTCTTTCGACAAATGTATTCAATCAATGGTCGTTGTTGCGCCATTGTTGTCCTGTTTGAACGTCCTCAATAATTAAATCGGAGCATTTCCATGAGCTGTTTTCGTATTTATCTCCTCCTAAATATTTCATATTGCATTTGTAGACATACGTCTTTCTTACTCCAAACGCATTGGGTGCTGTGAATTTCTCATAAACTATGAAGCCATTCACAGCATCTCCTCTACCTCTGATATCCGACTCAAATTCGGCCTCCTCAGGAAAGGTGATCATTTTCTTCACATAGTCGCGCGCCATAATACATGCTGTGTTTAATGTCGGTTCGCTATCATCGCAGGAGACGGCAAAGAGAGTAATGGCTATTAAAACGAGTGATAAGATTTTTTTCATTAGAATGGATTTTTAAAGGATATTATATGAATATAAAAGCATTAACTTTATTGTTCCTTACCAGTTAGTCTAAACAATACTAAATATGATTATGAAGTAAAGTAACATGATTTCTACTATGTATTTAAACAGTTTGGCGGAAGCCCCTTGTTTTCGGGGCTTTCCGCCTAACTCTCTCTAAATCAGTGTCCGGTTGTTATTCTTC
>JBJFGJ010000147.1:0-12002 GCA_051892575.1 Alloprevotella sp.
ACCTCTCGGGCCGCGAAGTGAAGGCTGCCGCCAAGGGCCTCTATATCGTAGGCGGCAAGAAAGTCATCGTGAAATAATCAACAAACGACAAACGCTTAAAGATTATGACAATGAAAATCAAAACATATATTCAGCCCAAAAGCCTCTGCATCGACTTGACGACAGAGCAAATGATTGCCACCTCGCCTAGCCTCAGCGTAAACAACGACACCGAGGTGACCGATCTTACAAACCAAGCTGCCTCCAACCGCAAAGGTTTTGCCGGAGGTATGTGGGACAACATGGAGTAACGTTACTCATATAAATTGATTGGTGGCGGACGAGTTCATTGGTTGGGACTCGTCCGCTTTTTTTGTGCCCCAACCGTGATTGGCGTGATTGAAACGTTCAGTCACAGCATCGGCCACAGGGTCAAGGTGTTACAAGGGCGTGATTGGGTGATTGGGGAAAAGGCAACAATTGGGGTAGAGGAGGGATATAGGGTCTGGAGGATGCTTTTATAGGAAGTGGGTATAAATTGGTGCTTGGCCGCTACAATTCGGTTTATTCAATGCAAAACCATCATTTATTGGATACTGGGTTTCATAAATGAAGTTAGGCTGCGGCTCGGGTAAGCAAAACAAAAAAACAAGTTTTTTATTTTGCTTACCGCTCGCCTTGCACTAACTTTCGCCTGGCGGCGCAAGTTAGGCTGCGGCTCGGGTAAGCAAAACAAAAAAACAAGTTTTTTATTTTGCTTACCGCTCGCCTTGCACTAACTTTGTCCAACAATATCAACCTTATTACCCACACGCGGGCTCAACAAACATGACGCCTGCCTTAATCTAACGCTAACATCATGCTTGACGTAAAACAATGCCTCGCTGACTGTGAGGAAAAAATGGAAATGAGTGTGCTCCACCTCGAAGAGACACTCTCACACATCCGTGCCGGTAAGGCCAACGTGCACATCCTCGACGAAATCCGTGTAAACAACTACGGCGTGCCCGCACCGCTCAACAACGTGGCCGCCATCACCACACCCGACGCACGCACCATCGCCATCAAACCGTGGGACAAAAAGATGTTCCCCGTCATCGAAAAAGCCATCATCGACAGCAACGTGGGCATTATGCCCGAAAACAACGGCGAGGTGATCAGACTGGGCATCCCGCCTCTCACCGAAGAGCGACGCCGCGACCTGACCAAACAATGCAACAAAGAGGCCGAAGAATGTAAAGTGGCCATCCGCAACGCCCGCCGCGACGGCATCGACAAACTCAAAAAAGCCATCAAAGACGGACTGCCTGAAGACGTGGAAAAAGACGGCGAAGCCGACCTGCAGAAAATACACGACAAACAGGTGAAGAAAGTGGAAGAACTCCTTGCTGCCAAAAACAAGGAAATCATGACCGTGTAAGCCTCCTTGAATATGCACGGCACTGTCATTCGCAACACGGGCAACAGCTATGTGGTACGCACCGACGAGGGCAAATTGCTGGACTGTAAGGTCAAAGGCAATTTCCGCCTGCGCGGCATACGGTCTACAAGTCCTGTTGCCGTGGGCGATGGCGTCACACTGAAACCGGCCGACGACAACACCACGGCCTACATCACCGAGATTGACGAGCGACGCAACTACATCGTGCGCAAAGCGTCCAACCTCTCCAAACAAAGCCACATCCTGGCCGCCAACATCGACTTGGCCCTGCTCGTAGTCACCGTGGCCCGGCCCGAAACCACCACGACTTTTATTGACCGTTTCCTGGCCTCGGCTGAGGCTTATCGCGTGCCGACGGTGCTGGTGTTTAACAAGACAGACGAACTCAACGACGACGAGCGCGCACAGGCCGACTATCTGCAAGCCATCTACGGCGAAATAGGCTACGACTGCATCGCCATCAGTGCGCTCAAGGGACAAGGCACCGACCGACTGGCCGAAATGATGGCCGGAAAAATCTGCTTGCTGGCCGGACACTCAGGCGTGGGCAAGTCCACATTACTCAACCGGCTCATCCCCACCGCACACGCCCGCACGGCTGAAGTGTCGGAAGCCCACGGCACCGGTATGCACACCACCACCTTCAGCGAACTCTATGACCTGCCCGGCCACGGCGGCGGAGCCGTCATAGACATTCCGGGCATCAAAGGCTTCGGCACGTTCAACATGGAGCCTGACGAGGTGGCCCACTTCTTTCGCGACATCTTCAAAATATCAGACGGCTGCCGCTTCAACAACTGCACCCACACGCACGAACCGGGATGTGCCGTGCTTGAAGCGCTCGAACAACACCGGCTGGCACCTTCGCGCTATGCCTCTTATCTCTCCATGCGCGACGACAAAGACGAAGCCAAATACCGGCCGGCCTTCTGACCACTCCTTATTTATATATAAGCACACTCTATGTCCATCACGCTCATCATCATCCTGCTCGTCGTCGTAGCCTTGTTGCTCTTCGCCATTGAAGGCCTGCTCTTGCCGGGTTACGGCATAGCCGGTTTCACAGCCGCAGCCTGTGTGCTGGCGGCTGATGTCTTGGTCTACACCCAATGGGGAACGACGGCGGCCATATTGAGCGTCCTCGTGTCGACTGCCGTGGTCATCGGTTTCTTCTGGTGGTTTGCCCGCTCCAAGGCGCTTGACCGTATGGCCCTGAACGCCACCATCGACTCCTCTGCCCCCACCGCCGCCCAACGCTCAGTCAACGTGGGTGATGAAGGCGTGGCCCTCACCCGTCTGGCCCTCATAGGCCGGGCCGAGATTAACGGAAAGACCGTAGAGGTGAAGTCTGAGAGCGGGTTCCTCGACGAGGGTACCCCCGTGGTGGTATCGGCCATAGACGAGGCCGCCATTATGGTGAAACAAAACGACATTAAAGCATAAAACAACAAATCATTCGCTCAAATGAAAGCCAAACTATTCGCTCTCGGCCTGGCCGCCATCATGGCCCTTGGCCTTCAGGCTCAGATCTACACCGTCACGGGCAAAGCACCCAAAGGCGAGAAGCAAATATTCGTCACCCACTATGCTCCCCATAAACGCGACACCATCGACGTGGCCAAAAACGGCAAATTCAAACTCACTCTCGATGCCGCCAAAGACCAGATTGTCGCTTTCGGTACGGAAACTTCGATGAAACTTTGCGCCGTGGTCGACAATAATCTCAAGGTAGACCTGATCCGTATGAAGGTGAGCGGCTCTGAAGAGAACGCCCTGCTCTCACACTACCAGTCCACCTATTCTGCCGAAAGCAAAGAGATGGAGCGCATTACCATAGCGGCTATGCCTTACGTCAAGAATAATGAAAAAATTCCAGACAGCATAATGGACGAATACCGCAAGGCAAACGAGGCTTATTTCAATCAAGTGGCCGCACTGGCCCGCATGGTGAGCAAAGTGCACGCAGACAAGCTCTTTCCGGCAGCCTTTTTAAGAACGGCACAATACAATATGGAAAAAGACGAACTGATTGCCATTGCCAAAAGCGGTGCCAAGTTTATGGAAGCCGACATGCTTAACGACTTGAAAGAACGCGTCAAGGGCTGGGAGCGTCAAGGCATTGGCCAAAGCGTGACCGACCTCGTGATGGCCGACACCGCCGGCGTGGAGCGCCACCTCACTGAGTTTGTGGGACACGGCCAATACGTGCTGGTGGACTTCTGGGCCTCCTGGTGCGGTCCCTGCCGCAAAGAGATGCCCAACGTCAAAGCCGCTTATGAGAAATACCACGACAAGGGCTTCGACATCGTGGGCGTGTCGTTCGACAACAAACGCGAGGCTTGGGTGAACGCCATCAAGAAACTCGACCTCCCCTGGCACCACATATCCGACCTGAAAGGCTGGAAGTGCGCCGCCTCTGAAGTCTATGGCATCAACTCCATACCTGCCACCCTCCTCTTCAATCCCGAAGGCAAAGTGATTGCCGCCGGCCTGCGCGGCGAGGAACTGGACAAGAAACTGGAAGAAATCTTCAAATAACGTGACCGTCCTCCTTTTATAGAGCATAAAAGTGCGCGAAAGTGCGGCTTGTCAAACCGGCTTTCGCGCCTTTCCTTGCGCTATGCTTTGCCTCTCGGCAGATTTGCTGTATTTTTGCACCAATTTACAGCCGCCCTTGTAGTTCAATGGATAGAACAACTCCCTCCTAAGGAGTAGATATGAGTTCGATTCTCATCGGGGGTACAAACTATCAACAGGTTTTCAGAACATCTGCCGACAAGTCACAATGCCGCTTAAGCATAAGACTTGCCTGTCATCTTTTTTCAAAACCGCCACATCTCATATGAAAAAAACGTTTGCCCTTATGGCGCTTTGTCTGCTGTGTGTCTTGTCGGCCGCGGCACAAGTCAAATTTACGGTAGAATACAAGCGCGTTTCACCTACAGAACTCGACATCATCTTCAAAGGCAAGGCCGACAAAGGCTGGCACGTCTACTCGGCCCAGGTGCCGGCCGACGGGCCCAACCCGACAGCTTTCGTCGTGGACAAAATCAACGGTGCCAAGCTCAAAGGCGGCCTCGTGGAAGGCGCCGGCAAGAAGACCGAATATGACGATATGTTCATGATGAACGTGGGCTATTTCGAGGGCAACATGACCTTCACCCAGAAGGTGGAAATCACCGAGAAAGAGTTTTCTATTGAAGGCTATCTCGACTACCAAGCCTGCGGCGAAGGACAATGTATTGTGGACAAAGCCGAGTGTAAAAAAACAGGCAGCGACGGACCGACAGCGGCAATCCCGGAAAAGGCGGCAGCGACAGAAAAAACCGCTGCAGATCCAACAGAATTACAACCCATCACCTCAGAGGACGGCACCACTACGGCCGCCCTCGATTCAGTTTTGGCCGAAACCTCACCGGCATTGGAAGTGGCCACAGCAACAACGACAGACAGCAGTCTGATCAAAGCCTGGTGGTCGCCCTCGATTGGCGATCTCAAAGCCCTCGGCGGCGATGAGGCCGCAGTGGCCGACATGGCATTCTGGTATATCTTCATCTTAGGTTTCTTGGGCGGTCTCGTGGCCCTCTGCACCCCCTGCGTATGGCCCATTATCCCCATGACGGTGAGTTTCTTCCTCAAACGCACGAAAGACCGCAAGAAAGCCATTCGCGACGCCATGCTCTACGGTTGCTCCATCGTGGTCATCTATGTGGCTTTAGGCCTCATCGTCACCTCCATTTTCGGCGCCAGTGCGCTCAACGATCTCTCCACCAACGCCATTTTCAACATCTTCTTCTTCTTGATGCTCTTGGTGTTTGCTGCCAGTTTTTTCGGCGGATTTGAGATTACACTGCCGGCGTCGTGGGGCAATGCCGTAGACAGCAAAGCAGACAAGACTACGGGCCTTTTGAGCATCTTTCTCATGGCTTTCACCCTCTCGCTGGTGAGCTTCTCCTGCACGGGTCCGGTCATCGGTTTCCTGCTTGTCGAAGCCAGCACCTCGGGCGGCAGCATTTTGGCCCCTGCCGTGGGTATGCTGGGCTTTGCCATAGCCTTAGCCTTGCCTTTCACGCTCTTTGCCCTCTTCCCCTCATGGCTCAAGAGTGCCCCCAAGAGCGGCGGCTGGCTCAACGTGGTCAAGGTGGTTTTGGGTTTCCTCGAACTGGCCTTTGCGCTCAAGTTCCTCTCCGTGGCCGACCTGGCCTATGGCTGGCACCTGCTCGACCGCGAAACCTTCCTGGCCCTTTGGATTGTCATTTTTGCCCTTTTGGGCTTTTATCTGTTGGGCAAAATCAAGTTTCCCCACGACGACGACAACCATAAAGTGAGTGTGCCGCGCTTTTTCATGGCCCTCTGCTCTTTGGCCTTTGCCGTATATATGGTGCCCGGCTTATGGGGTGCGCCGCTTAAGGCCGTCAGTGCCTTTGCGCCGCCCATGAAGACCCAGGACTTCAACCTCGACCCTGTGAAGGTGGAAGCCCACTTCACCGACTATGATGCCGGTATGGCCTATGCCCGCCAGACGGGCCGTCCGGTAATTGTAGACTTCACCGGCCACGGCTGCGTCAACTGCCGACAGATGGAGATGGCCGTATGGTACGACCCCTCCGTGCGCGACTTGTTGATGAAAGACTACGTGCTCATCTCGCTCTATGTGGACGAAAAGACGCGTCTGCCCGAACCCATTGTGGTGAATGTGGACGGCAAAGAAGAGAAGCTCCGCACCGTCGGCGACAAATGGAGCTACCTGCAACGCATGAAATTCGGCGCCAACGCACAGCCTTTCTATGTCATCCTCAACCACGAAGGCCAGCCGCTCATGCCGGCCTACACCTTCGACACCAGTGTCTCCAACTTTATTGACTTCCTCAAGGAGGGCAAGAGCAAACTCAAATAATTGCCCTCACTATCTATAAGCATGTTTTTGCATCAAGAGACAAAGAGTCAAAATGTTGGCTTGGCCGCTCATAGTCTTTTAGTCTCTTGACTGACGCCAAATAAAAAAGCCATAATGACGGAAACAGACCATATAGCAGAAATGCGCCCCACATTTGATGCCTTAAGGAGGACTGACGAGAGCGGCCATGAATATTGGAGCTCGCGTGACCTGTGTAATGCAATGGGTTACTCTGCTTATTGGAAATTCCGAAATGTCATAGACAAGGCCATCAAGGTAGCGAGTAGCAAGGGAGTGGATGTGGACGACCATTTCAACCAAACGGTAGAAATGGTCAAGCTTGGTAGTGGTTCTTACCGAAAAGTGGATACTTTCCATCTCTCACGTATGGCTTGTATGATAATAGCCGAGAATGCAGACTCTCGAAAAGTGCTGGTAAAGCAGGCAAAAACGTATTTCGAGAAAGTAGTTCCGACATTGGATCTGCCGCAAAATGCACTGAGCTCCAATATCTTGCTATACAAAACATCACAGGGAGAGACAAAGATTGAAGTCATATTCAACAGCGATACATTCTGGATGTCACAAAAGCGTATGGCTGCTTTGTTTGGCGTTGACCGAGCCACCATAGCTTATCATCTGTCTCAGATATACGAAAGCAGGGAGCTTGCCAAAGAAACAACTTGTAGAAAAATTCAACAAGTTCAGCTTGAGGGTGAACGTGACGTGGAGCGCACGCCTTTGTTCTATAACCTTGATGTCATCATATCTGTTGGGTATCGCGTGAACAGTTATCAGGCCACACAGTTCCGCATTTGGGCAACTTCCGTCTTGAAAGAGTACATCATCAAAGGTTATGTGCTTGACGACGAGCGGTTGAAACAGGGCAGACATTTCGGCAAAGACTACTTCGACGATTTGTTGGAGCGCATTCGTGAGATACGCACTTCCGAACGACGATACTATCAGAAGATTACAGATATCTATGCAGAGTGCAGTGCCGACTATGATGCCAAATCCGAAAACACCAAACTGTTTTTCAAGATGGTGCAGAATATGATGCACCTAGCAGTTACCCACCAGACGGCTGCAGAGATTGTCTATAACAGAGCTGATGCCGAACAGCCTCATATGGGCCTTACCTCATGGAAAAAAGCCCCTGATGGCCGAGTGCAAAAGTCAGACACAATTGTTGCAAAAAACTATCTGTCGGATGCAGAGCTAAGCCAACTCAACAGTATCACGACATCATTCCTCGATTTTGCAGAAGCTCGTGCCAAGCGGCATATCATTACAACCATGGAAGAGTGGCGCAAGCGGCTCACACAGTTTCTCATTGCGATGGATTATGAAGCAAACGCTTCAGCCGGAACGGTGTCGCAAGAAGAAGCAAAGACAAAAGCTTATGGAGAATACGAGAAGTATAGACTTGTTCAAGACCGGACAGTAATTTCCGATTTCGACCGTTTCAACGACTGCAACGGCGAAGACCCTATGCTACCTTTCAATCTCAACCCAAAAGAAACATAAAAAACCTCCCCGATTGTGGAGGTTTTTGTCACATCCCACGCCCCTGTTTTGAACAAAAAATAGAAGGCGATAAGAAAACGTTGGAGACGTTCAAACTCAGAGTTGGCCACTCTCCACCATTCGCACCACGCGCTCTATGTAACGATCTTCGCCTTCGGGGTCGTAGCGGCGGGTGAGGCTGTTGCCAAAACAGAAGGCGATGGCCTGATACATATTGGCCTTGAAGGCACCGATGAAAGCCTGTGCGATTTCATATCCCGTCTGGCCACATTCGCGATCGATGAGTTTCACCAGCAGGCGGCCCTGTGAACGGGTGAGTTTCTTGAGCGTGGGCGTGTATTGTTTTTTCAGCCCCTCCTCGACGCGTTTGAGATGCTCGGCACGTTCTTTTTTTGTGGGCAGCGTCTGTATGAAGTCGTAGGTTTCGATGACGGTATAGCGCGCCAGTTTGGCCAACGGCAAGAGACGCTTCACGTTGGCCACGAGACGATTGTAGCGGTCGCGCTCTTTCTGGTTTTTGAAGTTCAGCGGCGGATATTTGTAGAAGGTGGGCAAGACGATGTGGGCCACACTGTCGCCGGCGTAAAAAGAGCGTGCGTGCATCACCTTGATTTCAAGGTTGATGGCCGGCGGCTCGTCGTCGGCGTTCACATTGTCAACGTCGGGCACCATTTGGGCCGACAGTGTCAGTGAGGCCACGAAAGCCATCAGCAAAAGCGCATATTTCGTCTGTGGTTGGCACATAGTCTGAATGCGAAATTAGCAAGAAAAACAATAGTGGCACGTTATTTATCCTTAAACACACCATTAAGACCGCCTGTTTTGATGTTTTTTTTGACGAAATAAACCTACATTTGCCATTGAAGCGGCAGCGAAAGGTCCGACAAAGCCTCTCGTGCCGGCTGAAAAGACATTGTTTTTCAAAAGACAAACATTATGGGACGACAGAAAAAAACAGAAAGTGGACGGATGAAGAAACAGGCGATTGTCGACCTGCTGCTCGACACATTCAACGCTCATCCGGACGAAAGTTTCAGTGTCAAGAAGATATTTCAGATGGTCGACGCCAAGAAGCATCCCGCCAAAATGCTGGTGATGGATGCGCTCGAAGACTTGGTGCTCGACGATTATATCAATACAGACGGCCACGGCAACTATTCCGCTGCCGTACGCTCCAACGTGATGGAAGGCACATTCCGCCGGAAACGAAACGGCCACAATTCTTTTGAACCCGACGACGGCGGCAAGAGCATCCTTGTATGTGAGCGCAACTCGATGCACGCTCTCGACGGCGACCGTGTGAGAGTGTCGATGATGGCCCGCCGGCCCGGCCATACGCGAGAGGCCGAGGTGACCGAAATCATCCAGCGCGCCAACGATACCTTCGTGGGGCAGTTGCAGGTGGAGAAAGGTTTTGGCTTCCTCGTGACCGAAGGACGCTCGCTGGCCAACGACATTTTCATCCCCAAAGACAAACTCGCCGGCGGCAAGACGGGCGACAAGGCCGTGGTCAAAATCATCGAGTGGCCCACCGACACCAAAAGCCCCATTGGCAAGGTGGTGGACATTCTTGGCCGACAAGGCGAAAACAACGCCGAAATGCACGCCATACTGGCCCAATACGGCCTGCCCTACCGCTATCCGGCCAACGTGGAGAAGGCTGCCGAAAAGCTCCAGCCCGACATCACTCCCGAAGAGATTGCCCGACGTGAAGACTTCCGCGGTGTCACCACCTTCACCATCGACCCCAAAGACGCCAAAGACTTCGACGACGCTCTCTCCATTCGCCGCGCCGAAGGAAACAACTGGGAGGTGGGCGTGCACATTGCCGACGTGTCGCACTATGTCAAAGAGGGCGACATCATCGACCGCGAAGCCCAAAAGCGTGCCACGAGTGTCTATCTCGTAGACCGCACCATACCGATGCTGCCCGAGCGGCTCTGCAACTTCATCTGCTCGCTGCGTCCCGACGAAGACAAACTGGCCTATTCGGTCATCTTCGTGCTCGACGACCAGGCCCGCATCGTGCGCTGGCATCTGGCCCATACCGTGATACGCTCCGACCGCCGCTTTGCCTATGAAGAGGTTCAGGCCATTCTCGAACGCAACCGCCAGGCTTCGGCCGAAGACCTCGCCGGACCGGGCGAACATCCCGAACCGCTGCCTGAGGGGGCACCACTCGAAGGTGAATATGCCGAAGAAATCGTCACGCTCAACCGTCTGGCCAAGCTCCTGCGTGCCGCACGTTTCAAAAACGGCGCCATAGGCTTCGACCGTGCTGAAGTGAGATTTGAGATTGACGACAAGGGCCATCCTGTTTCCACCTACATCAAAGTGGCCAAAGACGCCAACAAACTCGTCGAAGAGTTCATGCTCCTGGCCAACCGTACCGTGGCCGAAAGCATCGGGCGCGTGGCCAAAGGCAAAAAGCCGAAAGTATTCCCCTATCGTATTCACGACGTACCCGATCCCGAAAAACTCGAAAAGCTCCGCGCCTTTGTCACCAAATTCGGCTATCGTCTGCGCACCGAAGGCTCCAAGACCGACATATCCAAGAGCCTCAACGCCCTGCTCGAAGAGGCCAAGGGCAAAAAAGAGGAAAACGCCGTTGAAATGGTGGCCCTGCGCGCCATGATGAAGGCCCGCTACAGCATCCATAACATTGGCCACTACGGCTTGATGTTTACCTACTACACCCACTTCACCTCGCCCATCCGCCGCTATCCCGACACGATGGTCCACCGCCTGCTCACGCGCTATGCCGAAGGCGGACGGTCGGTCAATGCCGCCAAATATGAAGAGCTCTGCGAGCATTCGTCCGATATGGAGCAGCTTGCCGCCACCGCCGAGCGTGCCAGCATCAAATACAAGCAGGTGGAGTTTATGGCCGACCGCCTCGGACAGGAGTTCGACGGCACCATCTCAGGCGTCACCGAGTTTGGCCTCTATGTAGAAGTGGACGAGAACAAATGCGAGGGAATGATACCCATGCGCACACTGCTCGACGACTATTATGAATTTGACGAGCGCAACTATTGCCTCATCGGTCGCCGCACCCACCGCCGCTATAATTTGGGCGACAAGGTGAAAATCCGCGTGGAGCGTGCCAATCTGGAGCGCCGCCAACTCGACTTCTCCATCATTTCAGACACCAAAACACCCGTCAATCCTCAGCCTTCCCTGCCACAAAAGCCCACCAAATCTGCCGGCCGCAAAGGCAAGGCCAAACCGGCTCCGAAAGGCCGCCGGCGATAAAAAAGTGCCACACACAGACAGTATGCCACATCAGCATCCTTGACATCTTGCTGGTGGCCTTCAGGCACTATTGTAAGATAAACATTTATTAAAGGGGTATTCCTAATGGGAATATCTCCTGTTGTTGGCGGATTTATACTTTGGTTACCCAACCAATAATATCTGAGAATTATGAAGAGGATAGTATACCATTTTCTGTGGCTGTCGAGCGCACTGATCTTGTTTTCGTGCAATGGCCCGCAGGGGCGAGTAGATGATGACATCAAAACGATTTTTTCAAAAAATAGAATATCAAAAGGCAAGGCAATATATGTAGATTTTAGCATACCAAGTGGCGAAAAGCGGCTTTTTATTATCGATCTTGACAAACAAGAAGTCATTTATGCCGGATTGGTTCAGCATGGCTGTGGTGGAAACAGCACCGCCGAGAAACCCGAGTTCAGCAACCGTATAGGTAGCAAGTGCTCCAGTCTGGGACTATATCGCCTTGGAGAAATATCACGAATGACAAAATATCCGTTAGACTGCATCCGACTTGACGGCTTGAGTCCAACAAACAGCAATGCCCGAGTTAGAGGCATCGTCATTCATCCCAGCGTTACACTTTCGCTCACCCCTTTCCCACTCAAAGGTGTTTCACTACCTTTAACTCCAGAGAGCGAAGGATGTTTTGCCGTGAGTCTTAAAACATTCAACACCATCAAAAAACTTAGAGAAAAAACAGTATCACCCATTTATTTATATGCCAATTATGAAGAATAAAAAGATTTTCATCCCTATCATTTGTATAGGCGGTATTGCCACAACCATTGGTATGTTTTATCTGTTTTATCAATTTCTCATTATACTGAATAATTTGTGCTATTATTTACCGGAAGTAAACTAAAAACTAATATTATG
>JBJFGJ010000148.1:0-2910 GCA_051892575.1 Alloprevotella sp.
ACCATGAAAATGTTGCTCAAAAAATCTGCCCATCTTGTCATTGCCACGGCCGCCTGGCTGGCAGTGGCTTTCTTGTGGGCCTGTGCGTTGAGCGTCTATTTCAGTCCTGCCCGTTCCGCCTTGGCCGGTCTCCTGTCTTTAGCCTTTCCTTGTGCCCTCATAGCCGTAGTGGGTATGGTGCTGGTTACCCTCATCTTTTCGCGCCGCCACCTTTGGGTGCCGTTGCTTGGTCTGGCCCTTTGTTGGGGGCGGGTGAGAGACTACGTGCCCGTCAATTTCTCTTCAGCGCCGCCTGCCGGTGCCGTCAAACTGATCACCTACAACGTACATGGCTTCTCGGACCACACCAATACGCCCCGGCTCACCTATTTCGCCCTCGAAGACATCCTCACCAGCGGCGCAGACATTGTTTGCCTGCAAGAAGTCTATTTTTTGCCGTCCGACACGGCCACTTGGGCTGCCGTGCGCGAACGTGCCTCTACGGTCTATGCCCACCACGACACGGTCAATATCTCTTCGAGTATGCTCACCGTTTTTTCGCACTATCCCATCGTGGGCCATGAGTCCATCTGCCACGACAGCACCAATGGAGCAGCAGCCTTCAAACTGTTGCTTCCGCCGGCGGATACGTTGACGGTGGTCAACTGTCATTTGGCGTCGATGCGCCTTAGCCCCGACGAGCGCGAACAATACCACACCATCGTCACCAATCCCGAAAACACCGACAGCACCCGCCACAGCCTTTCGCGCATCGTGCGTCGGCTCGTGGCAGGTAACCGCACCAGAGCCGCTCAGGCTGAGGCTGTGGCCGACTATGTGAGGCGCCATCGTGGCGAAAGGCTGATTGTGTGTGGCGACTTCAACGACACGCCCGTGTCATATGCCCACCACACCATTGCCTCTGCCGGACTGACCGACGCCTATGCCGCCACGGGCCGCGGACCCGGCCGCTCGTTCAACCGCGACGCCATTTTCGTGCGCATAGACCATATCTTGATGTCGTCGCGCCTGCGGCCCTACGCCTGTCGCATAGACCACACGTTCCGCCACTCCGACCACTATCCGGCCGTGTGCCATTTCACTTTTTGAACCCTTAAAGAGTCAAAAAGACAAAGAGACTAAGAGGCGAAGAGTCGGCTTGGCCGCTCATTCTCTCTTATCCTCATTCTCTCTTGGTCCATGCCATTTCGTCTCTTTAATTTTTCGACTCTTCGTCTTCTAATCCTTAAAACCCTACCAATGAAAACACGCTTTCCCCTCCGCCTTTTTGCTGTGGCGCTTTGCCTCTCTGCCGGTCTCACGTCTGCGGGTGCCTCTCCGCTTATGCCTTCTCCCGTCTCCCATCCCGATGGCGGCGACACCGCCCACGAACTCTATGTGACCCTGCCCGGCGCCGCGCCCTATCGCATACCTGCCATCGCCGCCACCGCCTGTGGCGACATTCTCGCCTTTACCGACCACCGTCCGTGTGGCTCAGACATTGGCTATGGCGAGGTTGACATTATGTGCCGCATCTCGAGCGACGGCGGCCGGTCGTGGGGCGAAGCCTTCTATGTGGCTGACGGACAAGGCGACAAAGCCGCCGAGGTGTGGCAGACCGGCTTTGGCGATGCAGCCGTGGTGGCCGACAGCCGTCGCGACGAAGTGCTCATCATGTGCGTCTGCGGCAAAACGCCCTGCTGGGCCGGCAACTATCTGCCCGGCCAGGCCGAGAGCAATCCCAACCCCGTGGCCCGCATCCGTGCCAAGCGCGACAAAAAGACCGGCCGCTGGACCTTCTCGTCGCCCATAGACGTCACCGAGTCGATATACCGGCTTTTTGTCGACGCAGAGGGAAAGCCCACGGTGAGGTCGCTTTTCATCGGTTCGGGCAAGATTTGTCAGAGCCGCGTGGTCAAGGCCGGCGATTATTACCGTCTTTATTGCGCCGTCTGGACCCGCGACGGCGGCAACCGCGTCATCTATTCCGACGACTTCGGCGAGACCTGGCACCTGCTCGGTGCACTCACCGACCGTCCGGCCCCCGGCGGAGACGAGCCCAAGTGTGAGGAGCTGCCCGACGGCATCGTCGTGTTGAGTTCGCGTGCCTACGGCGGTCGTTTCTTCAATACCTATACCTTCACCGACGCCGCTTCGGGCGCGGGCAGTTGGGCAGAGGTTGCCTTCTCGGGTGCAGAAAGCCTCGGCACCACCGCCGTCACCAACAGTTGCAACGGTGAAATCCTCCTCGTGCCCGCCGTGCGGCAGAGCGACGGTACACGGCTGACCCTTGCTCTGCAGTCCGTGCCCCTCGGTCCCGGGCGGTCGCATGTGGGCATCTATTTCAAAGCCCTCACCGCGCCTTCAGACTATGCCACGCCCGCCACGCTGGCCTGGGGATGGAGCGGACCCTACGAAGTGAGCCGCCTCGGCTCGGCCTACAGCACCATGGTGCGCCAACGCGACGGCTCGATAGGTTTCCTCTTTGAGGAGTCCACCCACGGCGCTGACTACACCATTGTCTATCGTCGCTTGGCGCTCGAACAAATCACGCGCGGCGTCTATCGCGCCGGCCGTTGAGGCCGCCGCGAAGGCACGTGGGCGCCACGGCGTCGTTGTGTCTTTTTCGTCGCCCTCAAAAACGGTTATCTTTGATGTAGGAAATAAGAAGAAGCAGGCTTTCGGGCCTGCTTCTTTCATTTTCAGGACCTTACGGGCCTTATGGCAGTTTTTCCTGGCATAAGGACAGTTTTTCCTGTCCCTATTCCCGTGGAAATGTTCTCTAAGTTGTTTCATTTCGCGCCGTATTTGTCTTCAAAAAAGCCTTATTGCCGCGCTTCGGGAGTACCACTTGCGCGTTTCGCTCCGACATTTGCTTAAAAAATGTTGCTTTGCGTCACGCAAAACCACCCTTTTTGTAATGTTTGGCGC
>JBJFGJ010000149.1:0-11679 GCA_051892575.1 Alloprevotella sp.
GACAGATATCTTGGCCTTTGCGTTGTTTTGAACGGATTGATACTCAAACGCATTGACGGACTGTTTGATCTGTTCGAAAATACAATTACCGATCTTGTAACCCAAGGACGGTTGATACACTTCAACGAACAAGGCCATCTCGTTACGAGCGTTGAGAAATTATATTTGAATAGAGAAGAAATAGACCTTTTAACAGAGACGCTTAGGGCTGGCTTTAAGAAATTTGAGCCCGATTGTTTGTCTCTTCCAGCTGTTAGTTATGCTACTTCCAAGGATTCCTGCAAAGATTTCAGTGTTGGTGACGAGCAAGATGAGATCATCAAGTCAAGCTATACGAACGGATATACTTACATTTATAAGTCAAAAGGGTTTAATACAGCACAGTTGAATAGTTACAAGGGTGTACTTTCAAAAGCCTACAAGGAAAAGAAGGAACTTACAGAAAGATACAATAACCTCCAAGCAGAACACGCTAAAACACTTAGACAGAAAAAACAATTCAGATTTGTTCTAATTCTTTTTATCGTTATTCTTGGATGTGCAATAGGTTTGTTTTCATTGAATGATAATCTGAATATTACACGGGATGCTCTTTCAAGTGCAAACGATACTATCAGTATGCAGAATGATTCGCTTAGTAGTAAAACAGTTCAAATCTCTAATCTTCATACAGTGATCCATAAACTAGAACGAAGTAGACAAGCGGAAGCATCGCGAAGAGTTGAAGCAGAAAACAACCTTGAAAACTTCAAGAGTAAGATTCGTAAACGCCAACCTTTTATTGTCAAGAACACTTCATTTAGTTTCAGCTCAGGTTACTTGAGTTTTGACTATTATGGAATGACAGAGGGTAGTGTTTCTGTAAAGGTTAAAGCATTCAACGATAATGGCGAGTGCTATACGAACAGTTCTAACATTTACATCGCTAAGGGCGACAATTCTGCTTCAATTTTCGTAAGTAGAAATCTTGATCGTAACAAATGGTATTCATTTGAATTGCTTAAAGATAATATTATTTTAGGCGGTGATAGACATTGACATTATAAAGGTGCATTTTTGAGTTTTTTTAAGTTCCGAAGTTAATACTGGCAAAATTCATCCAAAATGAAGAAAAATCAACTATATTTGTAGTTACCATTGGGAGTGATTGCTTGTTGTAAATATTTGATTGTCATACCATAAAGATACAACAATCACTTCCAAAACTTTTAAAGTGACTTTCTTATATCGCCCTCACGTTAAATAAAGAAACAATGGAAGAGCTGAAAGCCAAAATATCTAATCTCATTTTTGAACTTATTCCCAAAGTGAGGGAACAGGTTCCGGAAAGTGGCATCTTTAAAGATGTGTATGCGGATTTTGAGAACACTGACAAGGAATTATGTCTTACCCATGTCATGCTTAAGGTTGAAGCTGTCCCAAAGTGTATTGAGAACTACGTCAACAGAAGGTATCTTACCTGTGTAGGGTATAAATTACCAGCCCCATACAAATGTTCTATGATTATAAAAGCAGGGACAAAAGCTGAAATAATAGAGTTCCTGAATGACCCTTCCTTAATAAATAAAATATATGATGTCATTCCACAGCTTAGCTATAACTTATCTGACGTATAGAATGACGAAGCTGACACTTTCATTTACTATAAAAACTGTGTACAGACAAGATTATGGTCAAGTATTACCTGTTGCTCCATCACTTAGGAGTTTCAAAGTAGTGTAAACGATAAACAATAATACCAATTAGAAGTTGCGCCCGGCACGGATTAGGGTCTATTTCTATGAAGATACTGATATTTATGGCGTGCTGCATGAGTTTAATTATGTTACTATGTTCTTGCAATGAGGACGAAATACAGAAGATATTACCTGATTGAACTTTGTTCGAAGACTTTCACTGAGAGTATGAGCATTGGAAGTGATGGTACTATCTCAAAAACATCAAATTAGTACATTCTCATTATTCTATGGAACAGGAGGTTCACACAGCCTATTCCAATCCGCTACTTGGATACCAAGAGCTATGACGTCAAGGTACGACGACTGGGAGCCACGCCACAACGGGGTACAATTCTTCGGATTTATAGGTTAAAGGACTGCACCTGTCAACAAGTTTGATTTGGTGCAGTTCTTTGAATGCAGTTGTATTACTTTTAATCCGCAAGACAACCTCAAATGAATGACTACTACCACCAACAAGCACAAAGTGTATTGGTAAAATCAAAAAAAGGACAAATAATATGAAATGGTTTAGTATTATCGCCATAACATTGTTAATGGCTATGACTGGCAGCATGGAAGCAATGGGGAGCCAGTATCACAAATATTTTGGGAATGAAGATGCCGTCAGTCTCAAAGATTTGATAGATGTGTATGACAAATACGCAAGTGCAAAGAAAAACAGTGCGGACTTTGACCTCTTTACAGTCCTTTATGGGACAGAAGCGACTAAGAAGCTCTTTACAAACGAGATTGTCAATGATACAACATTCGCGCTGCAATTACCTGAATATGCCACAAGCAACCATCCGTTTCTTTCTGGCGCTGAGGTTTTCTACAATTCTTGCCTATTGGCATTCAACGTGTGGAGCAACCACGAGTTGTGGCTGAGAGGATGTGATGGCTATGAACGGGCACCGCGGAAAGACATTGTTGTCGGCATCAAAGCTATTAGCGTAAACTGCATCAGAGACAACGAACTTCGCCAAGCCGCCAAGACTTACAAAGATGGCATCCTTAAAATGATGAAGCATTCTTATGAAAAATGGGGCGAGGAAGAAAATTCGATGGATCTATTGATTGCTTTCTCTGAAAAAGTAGAAGCTAAGGCCTATAAGTATTTCACGGATGTGGATATGTTTGTCGATTCCCTGGATGCCATGACGACGGTACTATTAGATGTCACTAAGCCAAAGCTGGAGCTTTATAGACAGACGGCTGCAGAAGGAAGAGTGAAAATGATGCTTCATAGTCTGAACAACTGTACCACTTTTGACGAGCAATGCTCCTTGTTTCTGAATTGGGCTGACTGTCCGGAAGCAGAGCTCGAAGATGAGTGGATTATGGCAGTGGCAGAGAGATTGATGAACAGTGGCAAATATAATCCTTGCCTCAACAATATCTGGATTATATGGCGATGCCTGTACCAATGCTGCTATGGCGGCATATCCCGTGATACCTTCATACTTAACGGCCTCTATAACGAAATGCGTAAGAAATGTTATCTTACCTGTCTGCAGAGAATTGAGCAGAAGCCTCAAGATGTTTTTGCTATGAATTGTGCCGCTGCAATTGGTGGCAGGGTGAACATTAACCGCTACGGACAGAATTTATTTGGCAATGAAGCCCTCATAGAGATGCACACCATCCTGTCGGGGCGTGACGTTGAAGATAATCAAGAAAGCATAGACTCTGTTTCGTTTGACTCCGTAGTTGTGGATTCGGTCGCTCCCGGCCAAGAGCTTATACCTAACGAGGACAAGGAGAGGATGGATAGTTACCTCAAGGCACGATACACCATCGTCTCGGGAAACGGGAAATTCGGCATCTACGACCGTGAGAAGAACGACAGTGTCACGGCTGTGGATATGGACTACATACAGTATTCCCACTATTCTCAACCTGAAGAAGGTTTGTGTTTCTGCTATTTCTATTATGAGAAAGGATTACAATACGGGAACATAAGTATCAATGTGAATGACAACACCAAAGTGGATATGATGGCAGACTATCCGATACTTGTGGGAAATGAGGAAGATTATACGCTTGCAGACTCCTTGATTTCTGAGAAAAGCTATGACGTACTGTGTGATTGTATGGTGGATATTGACGGCATCTATGGACAAATAGCTATAATTGATGCAAAGACTTCTGATGTATTGGCATGGGGAGCATTGAAGAATGTGGAAGGTGACATCGCGTATGTTCCTCTTCTTAAAAAGGTATGTAGCTCGGAAATATACATGCCGTTAGTTGCTGCGGATTGCCTCGCCCTGTCAAATACTTCATTGGAAGACAGCGTCGATACAGGGCAAGGTGTTCTTGAATTGAACGACAGCGTACGGATAAGAGACCATAATTGGCGCAGAGGAGGTTATGGCAAATTGACATACAGACAGGCTCTGCTCAACAAGTCGAGAATAGGGATGTATCACGCCATGATGACCTTACCAGACGGTATGGACTATTGGAGATATGCCACTGACCAGACGAAAAACACATATGCGAAGGAGATGGCCAAGGTTTTCAATAATATCTTTCATTTGGATGCAGAAAACATTGCTATGGAAAGGCGCAACAATATCCGCGAAATTACCATTGGAATGTTCAAAGAAGGAGGCATACAACATATGCGTGCGCCCAAAGATGTGGAACTTGCTGGAGTGTATAATGTAGCGGATGACGGGAATGAACAAACCTTTACCTTCGTCGGCTGCTTTCCTACCGACAAACCGAAGTATGCCATCAGTATGGTTGTGATGAGAGAGTATAAGTTACCAGCATCGACTGCTATGGTATCAGATAAGGTGAACGAATTGATTGAGTGGTTAAACAATAAATAAATTTGCAGATAAATGCCACTCCACCCGAAAATGAAATCATTTGACATTGATATAATATCCGGGAAAATCTGTCCTTATTGCAACTGTAAATCCGAATTGATAGATAGCGCTGAGGTTTACAATGGGGTTTCTTATGGACTAATGTATATTTGTCGCAACTGCAACGCTTATGTGGGATGTCATAAGGATAGTGACAAGTCATTGGGCAGGCTGGCCAATGAGGAGCTTCGTAGATATAAACATTGTGCACACCTTGTGTTTGACATGATCTGGGAGAACCATTTTATGAGTCGATATAATGCTTACACTTGGCTCTCAAAAAAGCTTCAGATCAATAGAGGACATACACATATTGGTATGTTCGACGTTGATTTGTGCAAGCAGGTAATCATTTTAAGCAGCGTCTACCTTATGGGAAAGAATAGTGACAAATTTCAAGACGCTATCCATACTTATTTGACCAATTATCAAATTGATATTTAACCTTGTTAGTGGGCACTAACCCTCCGGCCGTATCCGACATTTCAGTTTTTCAACCACTTCCATATCAGCTGGCAACCACTTCACACTGCCCAGTTCATCTTTCATAAGCCAACGGGCAGCCTTATGCTCATTCAAATGCAACGCTCCGGTGAGTAGCGAGCAAAGATAACAGTGCATCGTCAAGTGAAAGGTCGGATAATCGTAATCGACGGTACAAAGGAACTCATCTACACGGATTTCGGTTGAGAGCTCCTCACGGATTTCACGCTTCAACGCCTCCTCCGGCGTTTCCCCGGCCTCTATTTTCCCACCGGGAAATTCCCACCAGTCTTTCCATTCTCCATAGCCTCTTTGGGTACATAAAACACGGCCGTTTGCATCTCGAATAATCGCCGCCACTACCTTTATTGTTTTCATAATTTCTGCATTGTTTTTATGGCAAAGATAGAGTATTTAATGCAGAGAAACTCAAGATTACGCCATGTCCAAGCAAGATTGTGCCCCATCAAGACAAGCTTCAGCCGACGCTTATGCCGTCACTAAAACTTGCATTGATGCTTCAAATCAAAGAAGCCAAAAATCAAACGTATGTGAAATTAGGCTGCTGTTTTATTTTGGCATAAAAAAACCTTGGCGTAACTTTGCAAAACTTTAGAGGCGGCTCTAAAGTATTTTCCGATAATCAAAACAATAAAAACAAAGATAAATGTCAGGTACAAAGAAAATTAAGACGGCTCTCGTTTCCGTTTTCCACAAAGACGGGCTCGACAGCATCCTTGCCAAACTCCACGCCGAAGGTGTCACGTTGCTCTCTACCGGCGGCACCCAACAGTTTATTGAGTCGCTCGGCATCCCCTGCAAGAAGGTGGAAGACCTCACGACTTATCCCTCCATCCTTGGCGGACGTGTCAAGACGCTCCACCCCAAAGTGTTCGGCGGCATCCTTGGCCGACGCGACCTGGAGAGCGACCGCGCGCAAATGCAACAGTATGACATCCCCGAAATTGACCTTGTCATCGTAGACCTCTACCCCTTTGAGCAGACCGTAGCCAGCGGTGCGGCCGAAGCCGACATTATCGAGAAAATCGACATAGGCGGCATCTCGCTCATCCGTGCCGGCGCCAAAAACTTTGAAGACGTGGTCATCGTGCCGTCAAAGGCAGAATATGCCGACCTTCAGGCCATTCTCGACGCCCACGGCGCCGCTTCCAGTCGCGAAGAGCGCAAGGCTCTTGCTGCCAAGGCTTTCGGTGTCAGCAGTCACTACGACACCGCCATCGCCGCTTGGTTTAACGGCAAATAATTATACCCCACCTCTCCACACACTACAATATGGGATTTAAGAATATATTTTCGCGCCTTTTCTCGTTTAACCAAGAACTGGCCATCGACCTCGGCACGGCCAACACCATTATCATCAGTGGTGATGAGATTATGGTGAACGAGCCTTCCGTGGTGGCCATCGACCGTATGGGCGACAATATGATTGCCGTCGGCGAGAAGGCCAAGTTGATGTATGAAAAGACCAACGACAAGATACGCGTCATCCGCCCTCTGCGCGACGGCGTGATTGCCGACTTTAACGCTTGCGAGCAAATGATGCGCGGCCTCATCAAGATGGTACACACCGGTCGCCGCCTCTTCACGCCCTCGCTCCGTATGGTCATCGGCGTGCCCTCGGGCTCTACCGAAGTCGAACTGCGTGCCGTACGCGACTCTGCTGAACACGCCGGCGGCCGCGACATCTACCTGCTCTACGAACCTATGGCCGCTGCCATCGGTGTGGGCATTGACGTCAACGCACCTGAAGGCAACATGGTGGTAGACATCGGCGGCGGTACGACAGAGATTGCCGTGATTTCGCTTGGCGGCATCGTGTCTAACAACTCCATCAAGATGGCCGGCGACGATTTCACTGCCGACATTCAAGACTATATGAGTCGCCAGCACAACGTGAAAGTGAGTGAGCGTATGGCAGAACGCATCAAGATACACGTAGGTGCCGCCCTGACCGACTTGGGTGAAGATGCCCCCGAAGACTACGTGGTGCACGGTCCTAACCGCATCACGGCCATGCCTATGGAGGTGCCTGTGTGCTATCAGGAAATTGCCCACTGCCTCGAAAAGTCAGTGGCCCGTATCGAGCACGCCATTATCTCGGCTCTCGAGCAGACGCCTCCCGAACTCTATGCCGATATCGTGAAGAACGGCATCTGGCTCACCGGTGGCGGTGCGCTGCTTCGCGGCCTCGACAAACGTTTGACCGACAAAATCAACATACCCGTACACGTGGCCGAAGACCCCTTGCTGTGTGTGGCCAGAGGTACGGGCATCGCGCTCAAGAACGTAGAGAAGTTTACCTTCTTGATGCGATAATTTCGCTCGGGCTCATCATCACCGTGGCGTAGCCGGAGCCTCCGGCCGCGCCACGGTTGCCAACTTGGGCCGTTCGGCCTCGTTTTGTTTTCATTCTCCCCTTCTCATTTCTGCCGGTGTATTATCTCCTTGAGTTTCTCCGAAAATACCACTACCTCTTGCTCTTTGTCGTGCTTGAGGTGGTGAGTTTTGTGCTGCTCTGTCGCTTCAACAGCTATCAGGGCAGTGTGGCCCTGTCGGCAGCCAACGGCACGGCGGCAGCCATCGGCGGACTCTATGATGAGGCCAAGGCCTATCTCCAATTGGGCGAAGTCAATGCAGATCTCACCCAACGCAATCTGCTCTTACAGATGCAAAACGAGCAGTTGCGTGAACGCCTGCACAAGCTCGGTGCCGACTCCGCTTACACGGCACGCGAGGTGGCCCGGTCGCTGAAAGGCTACACCTTGATACCGGCCACGGTCGTTTCCAATTCAGTGTCGGCACGTCGAGGCGGCTATCTCGTCATCGACAAAGGCACGGCCGACGGCGTGCGCCCCGAGATGGGCGTGGTGGGCGGCGGCGGCGTGGTCGGCATTGTCTATCTGGTGGAAAACAATCACGCTCTGATCATTCCTTTGACCAATCCCAAGTCGAACGTGAGTTGTCGCGTGAGGGGCGAAGACTATTTCGGCTACCTCTCCTGGCAAGGCGGCAATCTGCTGCACGCCACCCTGCAAGACATCCCCCGCTATGCCGGCATCAAACCCGGCGGTGTCGTCGAGACCAGCGGCTATTCGTCTGTTTTCCCGCCGGGCATCTTCGTGGGTCGCATAAAGACTGTCAACAATTCGGCCGACGGCCAGTCTTATGCCCTCGACGTCAATCTCGGCACAGACTTTGCCCGCATCCGCGACGTGGCAGTGGTGGCCACGCCTTATAAGGCCGAAATCGACTCTCTCTATCACCACGCCCAAGAGGCTGAAGCCCAAATGGGCCGGCATTAATCCAGACCACACTATGCTACAGACCTTTTTTTCGAGAATAGGCTGGGCCGTCGCGTTGCTGCTCCTGCAGGTGCTGGTGTTTAACCACATCCACATCGGAGGCTACGCCACGCCGATGCCCTACGTCTACCTCCTTATGATATTGCCCGGCTCATCGCCGCGATGGCTTTACATCGTGACGGGCTTTGTTTTTGGTCTGACGCTCGATATTTTCAGCAACACGCCGGGCCTCACCGCGTCGGCCCTCTGTCTTTGCGGCCTTTTTATGCCCCTCTTGCTTTCGCTCTTCTCACCGGCCGAGACCGACGGCGAAGCCCCCGAACCTTCTGCAAGCGCCATGAAGTGGGGACCTTTCAGCCGCTACGCCCTTTTTGCCATCCTCCTGCACTGCACGGCCTTTTTTGTCGTTGAAGCCTTCACCTTTTCGCTTTGGCCCGACCTGCTCCTGCAGATTGCTTCAAGCACCGTGTTGACGCTGGTGTTTGTCTTGTGTTTTGAGCGCCTGCGCGGCAACCGTTAGGCACACTTTTGCATTCCCTCACTCCTTATGTCTGGCGAACCTAATTTCAGCAACCGGAAATATGTCATAGGCGGCATCGCCGTCGTTGTAGTCGTGCTCTATATGGTGCGGCTTTTTTCGCTTCAGCTGATGAGTGACGACTACAAGAAAAACGCCGACTCAAACGCCTTTCGCAAGGATATACAGTTTCCGGCACGCGGCCTTATCTACGACCGTCGCGGCAAGTTGCTCGTCTACAACGAGGCCTCCTATAATATCATGGTGACCATGAACGAGCAAAAGGGCATAGACACGCTGGAGTTTTGCCGGGCCATTGGCATCACGCCTGAGTTTTATGCGCAGCGTATGGCCGAAATCAAGACCAAGCAAGGCTATTCGCGCTACACGCCGCAACCCTTTCTCACACAAATAACGGCCAAAGAGTTTGCCATCATCAACGAGCGGCTCTACCAGTTCAAGGGCTTCTCGGCCGAGCGGCGCACCGTGCGGCATTACGCCACCGGCCTTGGGGCCCACATCCTGGGCGACGTGGGTGAGGTGAGCGAACAAGACATTGCCGACGACGCCTACTACAGCCGGGGTGACTATATTGGCAAACTGGGCATAGAGCGCGCCTATGAAGACGTGTTGCGTGGCGAAAAGGGTATGCACATCCTGCTTCGCGACGTCCACGGCCGCACACAGGGCCGCTATCAAGACGGCCGATACGACAAAGCCGCCGTGGCAGGCCGCGACCTCACGCTCAGCGTAGACTTTGAGCTGCAAGCCTTGGCCGAGCGACTGCTTGAGGGCAAACTGGGTGCCATCGTAGCCATTGAACCCTCCACCGGCGAGGTGCTCTGCATGGCCTCGTCGCCCACCTACGACCCTCGCCAGATGGTGGGACGCGACCGCGGCAAAAACCACAAGGCCCTGGCTGCCGACCCGATGAAGCCTTTGCTCAATCGTGCCATAATGGGCACTTATCCGCCGGGTTCTACATTCAAAATCACCCAGGCCCTTTTGGGACTTCAGGAGGGTAGCATCACGCCCGACGTGGCCTTCCCCTGCAGTCACGGTTTCAACTACAAAGGCCTTCACCTCGGCTGCCACGGCCACAGTTCGCCCATCCCGCTGGTGCCGGCCATAGGCACGTCGTGCAACGCCTACTTCTGCTGGAACCTTTATCGCTTGTTTGGCAACAAGGCCAAATATGGTTCGACGCAGGCCGCCATGACCTGCTGGAAAAACCACCTTGTGGCCATGGGCTTCGGCTATAAGCTGGGCATCGACCTGCCGGGTGAGCGGCGTGGCATGATACCCAATGCCGACTACTACGACGACCACTACAAAGGCAGTTGGAACGCGCTCACCGTCATTTCCATCTCGATTGGCCAGGGTGAGGTCACGGCCACGCCCCTTCAGATATGCAACCTCGCCGCCACCGTGGCCAACCGCGGCTATTACTATGTGCCTCATATGGTCAAAAACATCCAGGGCGGCGTCATCGACACGCTCTACACCAAGCGCCACTACACCAAGGTAGACCGCCGTTGGTATGATTATGCCGTGGCCGGTATGCGCAAGGCCGTGGTGAGCGGAACCTGCCACGCCGCGGCCATTCCCGGCTATGAGGTTTGTGGCAAAACCGGCACCGCCCAAAACCGCGGTCACGACCACTCTGCGTTTATGGGGTTTGCCCCGATGGAAAAACCGCGTATAGCCGTGGTGGCCTATATCGAGAACGGCGGTTTTGGTGCCGTCTATGGCGTACCCATCGGGTCGCTCATCATGGAGCAATATCTCAACGGCAAACTTTCTGAGAGTTCCCAAGCCAAGGCTGAAAGGCTGCAACATCAACACATCAAATACGGCGACTATGTCAGGTAAGGTCCATCAATATCCCATCTTTACGATAGACTGGGTGGTCGTGGTCATCTACATCCTCTTGCTCGTTTTCGGGTGGTTCAGCATTTGCGGCGCCACCCACGACATTGGTGACACCGACTATTTCAGTTGGGACACGCGCACGGGCAAGCAACTTGTGTGGATGGCATGTGCCGGTGTGTTGGCCTTTGTCATATTGATGACCGACGACCGCTATTATTACAATCTTGCCGACGCCGTCTATTGGCTGATGATGATAGTCTTGGTGGTGACGCCCTTTATGGCCAAAGACATCAAAGGCTCTCGCTCGTGGATCAGTCTGGGTGCCGTGAGTCTGCAGCCGGCCGAGCTGGCCAAGTGTGCCACGGCGCTGGCCATAGCCAAGTTTATGTCGGGCTATGGGCGCGTGTTGAGCGACATGCGGCATTTGATGAAAGCCGCCGGCCTTGTTCTGCTACCGATGGTGCTTATCGTGTTGCAGCGCGAAACGGGTTCAGCTCTCGTCTATCTGGCATTTTTCCTGATGTTTTACCGTGAAGGCATGCCCGGCTCCATCTTGTTCACCGCCACGGCCGCCATTGCCTATTTCGTCATTGGCGTGCGCTTCTCCACCATAGCTTTGCCCCACAGCCACACCGCCGTGGGCGAGTTTGTGGTCTTGCTGATGATATGGCTTTTCACGGTCATTCTTTCTGCGGTCTATCTGCCGCGCACGCCCCACTGGCGTCGCATGGCCGTGTGGGGCGGTGTGGCCACGTTGGTGGCTCTGCTCGTGTCGCGCTTTGTGGTGCCTTTTGACGTGGCTTGGGTTCAGACGGCCGTCTGTGTGGGCATGGCGCTCTATCTGGGCTACCAGTCCATTGGCGAGCGCTTAGGCCGCTATGTCT
>JBJFGJ010000150.1:0-2829 GCA_051892575.1 Alloprevotella sp.
GAACAATTTACCATCAAAGCCCAAGAGGCTATGCAAAGCGCCGTGAAACGAGCCGTAGACGACGGGCATTTTAACCTCACACCGCTCCACCTCCTGCTCGGTGTGCTCGATGTGGGCGAAAACGTGACGCATTTCATCCTTCAAAAACTGGCCGTGAACGAGCAGACGTTCAGAGCCTCGTTAGAGAAAAACTACGCCACTCTGCCCAAGGGCAACACGCAGGGCAAGGTCTATTATGACCCCGAAACGGAAACCGTGCTCAAAGAGGCTGAGCGATTGGCCCGTGAACAAGGCGACACCTACGTGGGTCTTGAGATGCTCTTGTGCGCCATCCTAAAACATGGCGGTATGGCCGGACGCCTGATGAAAGACGCCGGCTTCGACGATAAGTCATTGAAGATGGCTATCGACGAGTTGCGCGGCGGCAAAAAAGCCACTACCGAGCAGAGCGAAGAAACCTATCAGGCTCTGGCCAAATATGCCCGCAATCTTGTGGCTGAGGCACGAGAAGGCCGGCTCGATCCCGTGATTGGCCGCGACGAGGAGATACGTCGTGTCTTGCAAATTCTCTCCCGCCGCACCAAAAACAATCCCGTGCTCATCGGCGAACCCGGTACGGGCAAAACGGCCATCGTCGAGGGATTGGCCCAGCGTATCGTGCGCGGCGACGTGCCCGAAAACCTCAAAGACAAACAGCTCTATTCGCTCGATATGGGTGCACTCGTGGCCGGAGCGAAATACAAAGGCGAGTTTGAAGAGCGGCTCAAAAGCGTCGTGGCCGAAGTGACGAAGGCCGAGGGTGGCATCATCCTCTTCATCGACGAGATCCACACGCTTGTCGGTGCCGGCAAGAGCGAAGGGGCTATGGACGCTGCCAACATTCTGAAGCCGGCTTTGGCCCGAGGCGAACTGCGCAGCATCGGTGCCACCACGCTCGACGAATACCAAAAGTACTTTGAAAAAGACAAAGCGCTCGAACGTCGTTTCCAGACGGTCATGGTGGATGAACCAACGCCAGACGACGCCATCTCCATCTTGCGTGGACTCAAAGAGAAATATGAAAACCACCACAAGGTGCGCATCCAAGACGACGCCATCATCGCCGCCGTCAACCTCTCTCACCGCTACATCTCAGACCGTTTCCTCCCCGACAAGGCCATCGACCTTATGGATGAGGCGGCTGCCAAACTGCGTATGGAGCGCGACTCCCAGCCTGAAGAGCTCGACGAAATCACCCGTCGACACCGCCAACTTGAAATTGAGCGCGAGGCCATCAAGCGAGAAAACGACGAGGCCAAGCTCGAGCAGCTCAACCGCGAGATAGCCGAACTCTCTGAGCGTGAAAGTCAGTTGAGGGCCAAGTGGGAGGGCGAGAAGGCTTTGCTCTCGAAAATCCAGGACGATAAAGACAAAATCGAACATCTCAAGTTTGAGGCCGAACGTGCCGAGCGCGAAGGCAATTACGGTCGTGTGGCCGAGATACGCTATGGCGAACTCACGGCGTTGCAAAAAGAGATTGACGAAGTCTCTGCCAGCCTCAAGGAACGCCAAGGCGCAGAGGCCATGGTGCGCGAAGAGGTCACGGCCGACGACATCGCCGACGTGGTGAGCCGCTGGACCGGCATCCCCGTGAGCCGTATGCTGCAGAGCGAGCGCGACAAGCTGCTGCATCTCGAAGACGAACTCCATCGCCGCGTAGTGGGACAGAATGAAGCCATCACCGCTGTGGCCGATGCCGTGCGGCGGTCGCGTGCCGGATTGCAAGATCCGCGTCGACCCATCGGTTCGTTCATCTTCCTCGGCACCACCGGCGTGGGCAAGACCGAACTGGCCAAAGCACTGGCCGACTATCTTTTCAACGATGAAAACATGATGACGCGCATCGATATGAGCGAATACCAGGAGAAGTTCAGCGTGTCGCGTCTCGTCGGTGCTCCTCCGGGCTATGTGGGTTACGACGAAGGCGGTCAACTCACCGAGGCCGTGCGCCGCAAACCCTACAGCGTCGTGCTCTTCGACGAAATTGAAAAGGCTCATCCCGATGTGTTCAACATCCTCCTGCAAGTGCTCGACGATGGCCGGCTCACCGACAACAAGGGACGCACCGTCAACTTCAAGAACACCATCATCATCATGACCTCCAACCTTGGTTCGCAGTACATCCAGAGCCGCTTCGACGCCTTGAAGTCAGACGCCAAAGCCGACGTGGAGCGCGTGGTGGATGAAACCAAAGAAGGTGTGCTCGATATGTTGAAGAAGACCATCCGGCCCGAGTTTCTCAACCGCATCGACGACATCATCATGTTCCATCCGTTAGGCGAGGATGAAATCCGCAGCATTGTCCGCTTGCAGCTCGATGCCGTTGTCACCCGCCTTGCCGCCCAAGACGTACAGCTCCGTGTGTCGCCTTCGGTTGTCGACCTCATCAGCCGTGCCGGTTTCGACCCCGAATATGGTGCCCGTCCCGTTAAGCGAGCCCTTCAGCGCCTCTTGCTCAACGATCTCAGCCGAGCCCTTCTCTCCGGCAGCGTAGACAAGACCAAGCCCATCACCGTCAATGCACAGGACGATCATTTGACTTTCAGCAACGAGGGCTGACCACAATCTTCTGAGTCAACATTCTTAAAATAATGGTATCTTGACCAACGACCATAACGGCCGACCATTCCAACACCCGAGGTTTATTCAATCTCGGGTGATTTTTTGTCTCTCACAAATTTAACCCTTCTATATACCCCTAATGTCACCTTTTTCCCAATCACACAATCACACGGCTGTAACTTTGCATAGATGAGCCAATTGCTGTGATTGAACGCTCCAATCACCTCA
>JBJFGJ010000151.1:0-11611 GCA_051892575.1 Alloprevotella sp.
GTCACGGGTGTGGTGGTGATTTATTCTCTTCGTGAACTCACTGAGCGGTCGCAACTGCTCAAGACCGTATTGATGGCTATGGTGGCCGGCTTGGTCATCAGCATCACCTACGATCTCTCGCAAGGCCTTGGCTTTGCCGCCTTCGACCAGTCGCGCTCCATCTATGTGCTCATTGGCGGACTGATGATGCTCTTTGCTTACCCGCTGATGTATGTCGTGGAAAAAGTCTTCGGCTTCACCTCCAACGTCACCCTCATCGAACTCACCAACATCAACCATCCTCTCCTACGGCGTATGTCCAAGGAGGCACAAGGCACCTTCAACCACTCGATGCAGGTGGCCAATCTGGCTGCCGAGGTGGCCGATAAGATTGGCGCCAAACCCCAGCTGGTGCGTACAGGCGCACTCTATCACGACATCGGCAAAATGCTCAATCCGGCCTTCTTCACCGAAAACCAAAGCGGTGTGAACCCACACGACACGCTGAGCGAAGAGCGCAGTGCGCAAATCATCATCAGCCACGTCACCGACGGCTTGCGCCTGGCAGACAAATACCATCTGCCCCGCGTGATACGCGACTTCATCTCTACCCACCACGGCGAAGGACTCACCAAATACTTTTTCATCCAATACAGCAACAAACACCCCGAAGAGAAAGTAGACGAGGCTGCTTTCAGGTATCCCGGACCCAATCCCAAGACCGTGGAACAGGCCATTCTGATGATGTGTGACAGTGTCGAGGCGGCATCGCGCAGTCTGAAGGAATATACCGAAGAGAACATTTCGGCACTGGTGGGCCGCATCATCGACGCCCAGTTGGCCGCAGGCTTCTTCCGCGAGTGCCCCATCACCTTCCGCGACATCGCCGACGCCAAGCGCTGCCTCATCGACAGTCTCAAGACCATTTATCACACCCGCATTGCCTATCCCGAGCTTAATCGGGAGAAGCCGCCTCAGAAACCCTCTGTCAGCCATATCTCAAGTCTCTTCGGCCGTGACCATAAGCAGTGGAAACTCTGAGGCCCGGCCGTCGCTCTGACACTCATCCGGCCGCCCCGCCGTCACCATATAAAAATCGCCCGCTTGCCATTGGCAGACGGGCGATTGGTTTAACGGGCTGACGTCAATCAGTTCAGGGCGTCGGCGAGTTCGGCACCGGCTTTGAACTTGATGACCTTCTTGGCTGCAATCTGGATCTTTTCTTTGGTTGCAGGGTTGATACCTGTGCGAGCGGGACGCTCAGACACGGCAAAGTTACCAAAACCGAGGAGAGCTACTTTCTCTTCCTTCTTGAGAGCGTCGGCGATGGCGCTGAGGGTTACATCAAGAGCCTTTTTGGCATCAGCTTTGCTCAGACCGGCACCAGCTGCAATTGCGTTGACAAGTTCGCTTTTGTTCATAATAAGAAAATTTTGATTAAAGGATTTTGAGCTTATACGTGAGGCGTAATGCCTGTGTTTTTTTGCCTTAAGCGCCCCAAAATAGTTGTTTTTGTGGCTCTTATGTGGCAAAGGTATATTAAGTTGGCCAATTTCAGCAAATATTTTGTGTGTTTTTTTACGCCGAAAGCCTTGAAATATGTCATTTTAGGCCAGAAAAGGCGTTTTCCCCGCCGTTTTGCGTGGTTTTGAGGCCATTTTTGAGCGTTTATATGACCACAACCTTCGTGGCTATGCCTTTTTTGCCGTCGGCCGTGCTCACCATAATATAATAGACGCCCGTGGCCACGCGCCGGCCGCCCCTGTTGCAGCCGTCCCAGACGAAGGTGCCGCCGTTCGACACGCCACCGGCTACAACCACGCCCGAGGCAGTGGTCACCTTGACGTCGGCACCGTCGGTCAGACCACTCACCACGATGCGTCCATGATATTCCGGACGGACGGGATTGGGATAGACTTTGACCAAATCGGCATCAAGGCTTGCTGAAGGCTCTGTGGCATCACCTTGATAGGCACACAGGCCGGCATCGGTGGCAATCATGACTTCGCCGGTGGACGGGTTGATGGCCACGTCGTAGATGCAGTCTGAGAGCAAGGGCGACGAAGCGGCTTCAAAATGATGGAGGATTTCGGTGCCGTCATCGCTCACGAGATAAAGGCCGTTTGAGGCCGTGCCAATCCATTTGCGCCCGGCGCCGTCGAGTGCCAGCGCCGAAACGGCCACACCGTCGAGCAGATAGTCGGCATAGTTGGTGCCGTCGTTACGGGGCACTTTGATTTGGGTGACGTTGAAGTTGTTGCCAAACCATTCTCCCGGCTCTTCAATGACGTATAAGCCGGCGGCCGTGCCCATCCAGATGCTGCCGTCGCGGTCGAGCAGAATGTCGAATACGCCTTCGCTGAAGTCGCAGGTCTTGCCATCTTGATTGAAGGCGCTGTAGCGGTATTTGGCCACGTCATCGGCCGTATTGTCAATAGTGCCGGCATAGTCCAGTCCCAACAGACCGCCGCGTTTGTCACCGGCCCAGCGGCGCGAGGCCACCCAGAAGCGGCCGTCGGCGTCGAAGAGGGTTTTCTCAAGCGTGGGATAGCCCGCTATGGCCTCCACGTAGAGGCGCGTCCAACCGCCCTCGGCACGCTTGATGTTGATGACGCTGTCTGTGCCCATATTGACCATCCACAGATTGCCCTCGCCGTCGTAGTTCAGACCATCCACGCGGACGTAGCGCTTGGCCACGTCGGGATTGGGGTCGGCGGCCGCCGAGCGGAGCGTGGAATTGTGCAGGCTATAGTGCCCGATAAACCGGCCGTCGCGGAACTCATAGAGCCCGCCGCCGCCGGCAGAGGCAAAATGGTGGCCGGGCTCGGAAGGAACTTGTATGACGCGGGTGATGTCGCGATAAGGCAGGCCCGTCTCTTCTTCAATTCCTGTCTCCTGGAAACTGGTCCACTCGCCACCTTCATAAGTCATCACCGTGCCGGGATAGTGCAAGACGTCCAGAGGGTCAAGCCGCCCGCCGGCCACCAAGAGCCGGTCTCCGGCATAGGTAAGGTAATAGCATAAATCACGCCGTGGGCCATAGCCGCCAATCTTTTCGCCGGTGGGCTGAAGGGCGCCGTCGGCATTGAGCGTGAGCGGCTGCAGACCGTCTGTGCCACACGAGGCCCAATAGGTGCGGCCGGTGCCGTGAGTGAGGTGTTGCAGACCGGATGGCGTAGTAGAAAGGCTGGCTTGGAGGTTTGCACTGCCCTCTGTCGGGGCAGAGACAAACGCGGCTGAGGTACTGCCTGAGAAAACAGCCTCACGCCCATCGGTCCATCTGGCAGCAAAGGTTTGGGAAGAGAGGCGGGTGGTGACGGGCGTGGCGCCGGCGGCTGTCTGCGAGAGTTGCCAGAGTCCGGGAGCGCTACTGGAGCCGTTCACATAGGCCATGCGTCCGCCGACGGCCGTGAGCAATGTGACGCGGTTGAGCGAAGTGAGCGTTTGCCAGGCGGCGGGGTCGGACAGATTGGCTGTCAGGTCGCCGTATTTCAGTCCGCCATCGGTGGCGGCATAGAGTATGCCGTTTTCGCTCAAGGCGGCCGAGCGCGTGGCACCCGGGGCGGTAAAGAAACCCAAAACGGCCTGCCTGTCCAAGTCGACCACAGCCACACCGCTGCCTGTGGCGACAATGGCCGAGGTGCCCGTGACGGTGAGGTCGTTGAAGGCGGCTGTGCCGCTCCCGGCCGAGCGGAGGTGGCTCAGATGGCAGACTTCGCCGCTGCGGGTGGAGAGCAGGTCGATGCCAAGGTCGTCGTAGACCAATACGAGCGTATGCGTCGAGGCCGAATAGTCGATGGCGGCAATGCCCCCGCCGCTCAGTCCCGTAAGTTTGGAGAGCAGCTGCACTTCGCCGGTCGTGGTATGATAGGCCAGCAGATTGCCGGCATAAAGGGCATAGACCGTGGTGGAACCGTCGGAAGAGGTGACGGGGACGTTTCGGTCGGTCTCATGATAGGCTTGGTGGAGTGTCCAAACGTCATTGCCGGCTTTGAGGCTTAAAGACAGCATAAAGAGACTGCATACGAGAAGGGTCAGTTTGTTTTTCATATCAACACTCGGGGCTTGGAGAGAAAATGAAGCGGGAAACAGCTATTGTTTTTTTAGCAATCAGTAGGTTCGCCTTTCAAAAAAGCGCAGAGTTTCCCTATGGCACGAGCTCTGTGGCTTATCTTGTTTTTGGCGTCGACGCCCAATTCGGCGAAGGTCAAACCGGTGTCTTCGGGGATGAAGACGGGGTCGTAGCCAAAACCCTCAGTGCCGCGCTCTTCGGTGGCGATAAAGCCGTCGACGCGGCCTTCGAAAAGATGTTCCCGACCGTCAATGATGAGGGCTATGGCAGTGATGAAAGCCGCACGGCGGTCGGTCTGTCCCTGAAGTTCTGAGAGCAGCTTCTTGGTATTGGCCACGGGGTCGTGACGGTCGGGATAGGCATAGCGGGCCGTATGCACGCCGGGGGCGCCGCCCAAGGCTTCAACCACCAGGCCCGTGTCGTCGGCAAAACAGTCTACGTGGAATTTTCCGGCAATATATTCAGCTTTCATCAGGGCATTGCCCGAAAGGGTTTCGGCCGTTTCGGGGATGTCGTCGTGGCAACCCAGGTCTTCAAGACTGAGGATTTCAAAAGTGTCGCCCACCATGGCACGCACCTCAGAGAGCTTGTGGGCGTTGTTGGTGGCAAAAACGAGTTTTTTCATAAGCGTCAGGTCGTAGGGGGATTGGAGAAATGGCCGGGCCGATTAATACTTGAATGTGCTTCCACCAAGAAATTCGCGCAAGAGAGAGGTGGGCGGCAGGCCGTCGGTAGAGATGGGCTTGAGATAGTGCAGGAACTTGCGCAGACGATAGGCTTCGGAATATTCGGGCACGTTTTCAGGCACCTGTTCGAGCAGGGGCAGAGCCTGCGAGCGTAGGGCGGCCAGTTCGAACATCAGCGCCGTGTTGATCATCACGTCGGCCTGTTCCTGGAAGGGGAATATCCATTTTTCTTCGCCTGCCCTCACTGCCGGCCAGCGGCGGATGGTGTCTTCTGCACTATAGCCACGGTATTTGTAGTCGCGGACAATGCGGCGCAAGAGGCGGTTGTCGGTAGTGGGGATATAGTTGTGGTCGTCGAGCAATATCGAGGTGAGCGCCGACGCATAGATCTTGAATTTGGCCTTGTCGGCAATCTTTTCGGTCAACACGGGGTTGAGGGCGTGGATGCCTTCGAGGATGAGCAGGGTGTGAGGCTCGAGTCGCAGTGTCTTGCCGCTTTTCTCGCTCTTGCCCGTCTGGAAATTGTAGCGTGGCAGTTCCACCTCCTTGCCGGCCAGCAGGTCGTTCATTTGGGCGTTGAAGAGAGGAATGTTCATAGCCTCGACATGCTCAAAATCATACTCGCCGCTTGCGTCGCGCGGTGTGTCTTCACGATTGACAAAATAGTCGTCGAGTGAAATGGGCACAGGATGCATGCCCGAGGCGATGAGCTGCACCGAAAGGCGTTTGGAGAATGTGGTCTTGCCGCTCGAAGACGGTCCGGCTATAAGGATGACCTTGATGTCTTTATTGGAGGCGATGTGGTCGGCAATCTGGCTGATTTTTTTCTCTTGCAAAGCCTCCGACACGTTGATCAGTTCGTTGGTGTAGCCTTTGTCGCAGGCCTCATTGAACGAACCGATGTTGGAAATGCCGAGAATTTTTTGCCAACGGTGCTGCTCGCGGAACACGTCAAACATCTTGGGTTGCTCCACAAAGGGACGCAACTCTCCCGGACGTTGAGGGTCGGGCAGGCGCAAGAAGAGTCCGCCGCCATAGGCCATCAGGTCAAACAGTGTCAACTGGCCGGTCTTGATGAGCAAGGAGCCATAAAAATAGTCGGCCGTGTCGTCGAGCGTGTAATAGGTGGTGTAGAGCGAGCCAAGACTTTCGAGCAAACGCACCTTGTCGTCGAGTCCGTCGGCCTTGAAGCGGGCAATGGCCTCGTCGGTGGGGCAGGTGATGCGATGGAAAGACAGATTGGCGTTGACAATCTCGTGCATCCTGGCCTTAAGGTTGCCGACCACTTCGTCTGTGATGCCCCCGTCGATTTCCAACTCACAATAATAACCGTTAGACACCGGCGTGTCTATCCTCAGTTTGGCCGAGGGATAGAGGTCGCGCACGGCTTTGTAGAGTACAAAAAAGAGCGACCGCGTGTAGGTGCGCATACCCGACGAAGAAGTGATGTCGAGATACTCCACGTCTTTGTCGTTGAAAAGCATAAAGTGGAGGCCCTCAACCTTATTGTTGACTTTGGCGCTCGTAGGGCCGAGCGGCATGTGGATGTCGAGCATTTCATAGACTTCCTCAAGCGTGAAGCCCATAGGCACTTTGTGGCTGCGGCCGGTATTCTTGCAGCGGATGGTAATGGTCTTTCCCATAGTAGGAATAGATAAAGGATTAATGAAAATCGGTAGGCCTATATAATATATATAAGGAGTGGCGATGGAAACTCATTCCACCACTTCGCCCTTAAGCGTGGCCGACGACGAGTCCGTGATGCGCACTTTGGCATATTGGCCGATGCGCAGTGTGCCGCGGTCAAACACCACCACTCTGTTTTGCTCAGTGCGGCCGAACAGTTGTTCGCGTGAGCGCTTTGAGGTGCCTTCAATCAACACCTCATAGACTTTGCCCACACAGCGTGCGTTGCTTTCCCGTGAAAGTTCGTTTTGCAAGGCAATGAGTTCTTCAAGACGATGGGTCTTGACTTCTTCGCTCACGTCGTCGGGCAAATGTTTTGAGGCGTATGTGCCGGGACGCTCGCTGTATTTGAACATAAAGGCCGAGTCGTAGGCACAGGCTTTCATCAAGCTGAGCGAGAGCTGGTGGTCTTCTTCTGTTTCCGAGCAATAGCCGGCAAAAATGTCGGTGGAAAGGCCGCAGTCGGGAATGATGCGCTTGATGGCTTCAACTCTTGAGAGATACCATTCGCGCGTATATTTGCGGTTCATCAGTTTAAGGATGCGGTCCGATCCGCTTTGCACCGGCAGGTGGATGTGGCGGCACACGTTGGGCTCTTCGGCAATGACGTGCAGCGTCTTGTCGCTCATGTCTTTGGGATGGCTTGTGGAGAAGCGTATGCGCATTTCCGGCACTGTCCGGGCCACAAGGCGGAGCAGGTCGGCAAAGTCGGTCTCTTGACCGTCGGCTGCGACAGCGCGGTAAGAATTGACGTTCTGACCCAAAAGAGTCACTTCCTTGTAGCCGCGAGCTGCCAAGTCTTTCACCTCAGTCAAGATGCTGTCCACATCCCTCGACCGCTCACGGCCACGGGTATAAGGCACAATGCAATAATGGCAGAAGTTGTTGCAACCACGCATAATGCTGACAAAGCCAGAGACGTGGCTGCCACACACACGCTCGGGCACAATGTCGCGATAGGTCTCTGTCGTGGAGAGCTCGATGTTGATGGCTTTATGTCCGCCTTCGGCTTGGGCAATCAGGTCGGGCAGCGACAGGTAAGCGTCGGGGCCGGCCACGAGGTCGGCATGATGCTTGTTGAGCAGTTCGTCCTTGACGCGCTCTGCCATACAGCCCAAAACGCCGATGATGAGCCGGCGGCCTTTGCGGCGCAGGGCGTGCAGTGCTTCCAGCCGGTGAATGATTTTTTGTTCGGCATTGTCTCTCACCGAACAGGTGTTGAGGAATACGGCGTCGGCCTCGTCAATGTTTTGGCAAGTTTCGTAGCCGGCCATTCGCATCACCGAGGCCACCACCTCACTGTCGGCCACGTTCATCTGGCAGCCGTATGTTTCGATATAGAGTTTGCTCATATTAGGGTCTAATCTTCTTCTTGTAGTCCAAGTTTGTCGAGTGTGTGGAATATTTCGCCGGGAGCAAAGCCACGTCCGGCAGCAAAGCGGGCCAGTTTCATTCGCCTCTCATAGGCTGAAGCGGCTTTCAGAGTGCGGGCCTTTTGGCGGAGTAAGTGTTCGAGTGTGTCGTTCTGGTCTTCTTTTGGCAAGGTGCTCAGAGCTTCTTCCACCAGCCCGGCGTCAATGCCTTTGGCCGCCAGGGCTTGTTTGATTTTGAGCGGTCCCCAGTGGTTGTAGGTGCTTTTGTCGTGGGCGAAGGCTTTGGCAAATCTGGCTTCGTCTATGAAGCCTTCTTCTTTCAGCCGTTTCACGACACTTTCGGCCTCTCCCCGGCTCAGCCCGGCGGCAGTGAATTTGTCCATCCAATAATTGGGGGCATATTCCGTCGTGGCGCACCGTGCCGCCGCTCTTTGGTAGGCTTTATCGGGCGTTAAACTGTTGGGCGTCTTGGCCATGCCGTTGCTATTTCTTCACTACGTTTCTCACCACAAACCAAAGGTGTTGGAAGAGGGTGACGAAGATGCCGTAGTGATGGGTCATGATGTTGAAGCGTTCACGCAGTGAGGCTTTGTGATTTTTGGTGGTCATGCCCTCGTTGAGGTAGTCGGCCACGACAATCTGCGTGTTGGCCAGTGGCAGCTTCTTGCGCTTGGCCTCTCGCATAATGCGGATGCACCAGTCAAAGTCGGCCGAGAAGCGGTATTTGAGGTTGTAGGGATTGGCCTTGGCCAAGTCGGTGCGGACATAAAAGGCCTGATGGCACACCAGCATCCCCGAGGCAAACGAGCGCCATGTGAGGCGTTGGGGCGGAGCCAGACGGCGATGGCGCAAAAAGTTCCCTTCGCCATCCACAATGTCGGTGTGGCCATAGACGACGGCCGGGTGGGTTTCGCCATAGCGCTCGACGGTGGCGGCGATTTTAGACAGTGTGGTGTCTTCGTGGAAGGTGTCGCCGGCATTAAGGAAAACGATATAATCGCCCGTGGCCATATCAATGGCCTTATTCATTGCGTCATACAGGCCGTGGTCCGGTTCGCTCAGGCAGTTCACTTCGTGTGGCACACCGGCAACGCTGTTGCGTTCTTGATAGTGATGTACGGCTTCGAGTGTTTTGTCTTGCGAGTTGCCGTCGATGATGAGATGCTCCACGTGGGGATAGTCCTGCTTTTCTACAGAAGCAATGGTTTTTTCAATGAGTTCGGCTGCGTTATAAGTCACCGTAGCCACGGTGATTTTTAGCGGAGGTTCAGACATTTTTAGTTGTGCCGCCATTCAGTGCGGCAGAGTTTAATTAGTGAATATGAATTGATTTGTCAGGACGTTTATCGCAATGGTTGGCCGAGACATTCTTCGTAGACGCTTAGATAGCGCTCTGCCACGGTCTGTTCGGAATAGTCGTGAATGGCTTTGTTGCGTGCGGCCTTGCCTATGGTGGCTCTGTCTCTCTGATGTATCATTGTGTCGAGGCATTGTGCCAGATGGGCTGAGTCTTTATAGCGTACCAGCATACCCGTTTTGTCGTGCTCAATCATTTGCGGCACTCCGCCCACGCTGAAGGCCACAGTCGGCAGTTCGCACGCTGCTGCCTCGGCAATGGTGTTGGGCAGATTGTCCATCAATGTGGGCATGGCCAATAGGTCTGAGGCGCGATAATATTGCCTCATCGTTGCGTTGTCGCCAATGAAACCGGCCGGTATCACCGGCACCACCATCGTGCCTTTTAGTTGTTCGGCCTCATGGCCGGCTACGACGACGGCCACCTCCTCTTTCGTTTGTGGTTTTTGCCGGCAAAGCAGGTCGACAGCCTCTTTGAGATAGTCGATGCCCTTATTCTTGTCGGTGGCTTTATAGGCGGCAAAAAAGATGAGTGTCTTGTCGGTGGGCAGTCCCAGTGCGCGACGTTCAGCCGTTTTGTCGCCGGGACTGTAGAAGTGCGTGTCGAGCGGATTGGGAATGTTATAAATCTTTTGTCCCTTTAGCAGTTTCGACTCAGAGGCCATTTGCGCCATCCATTGGCTGCAACCCACCATTGTGAGTTGGTGTTGGGCGAAGAAGCGTTGTTTCTTGTCAAATATCTGGGCCGAGAGGTCGTGTATGCCGGGTTTATTCAGCAGCGGACACATTTGGCAGGCCGTTTCCGTGTCTTGCCGCCAGCGGTTGCAGTCTGTCGTGCAATGGCAAATGCCCGTAAAAGGCCACATATCGTGCATCGTCCACACTACGGGCTTGCCGGTCGCCATCAGTTTCTCTAATGTGCGGAATGAGAGCATGCCTTGGTTAATCCAGTGCAAGTGTATGACGTCGGCGCGCTTCACAGATGGCAGATTGGCTATGTTGTTACCCCAAGCGCAGGTGTCAATGGCAAAAAGATTGTGTTTGCTCCATCCGTTTTTGAGGAATATTTGAGCTCTTTCGGCTATAAACTTGGCTTGTCTCAAGGGAGAGGGCGGCAACTGCTCTATGCGAGGGTTGTCGGTCTTTTTGTCTCTCACGAGCATTGAGGCCTCCACGCCGTTCCTGTTGAGTGCGCGTAAGAGCCGGTTGGCGGCTATGGCTGCTCCGCCGGCAATGTCTGACGTGTTGACGAGAACTACTCTCATATATAATATATAGGTGTTGCGAAATTAGTGCAAGGCGCGTGCCGGCGCAAAAATCTTGTATTAAAGTTTGTGTAAAGGCCTCACCGCTCCATCCAGTCGCTGCGGTCAAGGTTGCGGTAGCTCACGGCCTCGCCGATATGAGCGGCGGTGATAAGGTCGGAACCGTCGAGGTCGGCAATGGTACGGGCCACTTTGAGGATACGTTCATAGGCGCGTGCTGAAAGGCCGAGTCGTTTCATCGCTTTTTCCAGTTGGGTCGAGGCCGCCTGGTCGAGGCGGGCAAAACGGTTGAGCTGGGACGCAGTCATTTGGGCGTTGCAGTGCACGCCTTTGATGCCCTCAAATCTGGCGGTCTGTATGTTTCTGGCTTTCACTACGCGGGCTCTGATGGTTTCGCTCGACTCGCCGCGTGGCGCCGCGTTCAGTTCGGTTATCGACACAGGGGCCACCTCTACCTGTATGTCGATACGGTCGAGCAGCGGACCGGACACCTTGCCCATATAGCGTTGTATCTGTCCGGGGGTGCAGGTGCACTCGTGGGTGGGGTGTCCGTGGTAGCCGCAGGGGCAGGGGTTCATTGAGGCTACGAGCATAAACGAGCAAGGCAGCGTAGCGCTGTATTTGACGCGTGAAATCGTGATAATCCGGTCTTCGAGCGGTTGGCGCATCGTCTCGAGGGCGGCGCGGCTAAACTCTGGCAATTCGTCGAGGAAGAGCACGCCGTTGTGTGCCAGACTGATTTCGCCGGGTTGGAAGTTGGCTCCTCCGCCGATAAGTGCCACGTCAGAGATGGTGTGGTGTGGGCTACGGAACGGCCTTTGGGCGATGAGCGAGGCGTTGGCGCCCAGTTTGCCGGCCACCGAGTGGATTTGTGTGGTTTCCAGACTTTCGTTCAATGTCAATTGCGGCAGAATGGACGGGATGCGTTTGGCCATCATGCTTTTGCCGCAACCGGGGCTGCCTATGAGCAGCAGGTTGTGTCCGCCGGCAGCGGCCACTTCGCAGGCCCGTTTCACCTGCTCTTGCCCTTTCACGTCGATGAAGTCGGGACCGCAGTTGTGTTGAGCCGCATAAAATTCGGCGCGGGTGTCCACCTCGACAGGTTGCAGGTCTTTTTTGTCTTGCAAGAAGTCCACCACGTCGTTGAGGCGTTGCGCACCATACACCTTTAGCTGGTTCACCACAGCGGCTTCG
>JBJFGJ010000152.1:0-11566 GCA_051892575.1 Alloprevotella sp.
GAACAGCAGGCCGCCGCGCACGTCGGTGGTCCAAGACCGGGTGCGGGCCAGTCGCGGCGTGCGCTTGGCATACGGCACCAGCTTGCATTTGCCGTCGCCGCCCCAGCGCCAGTCGTGGAACGGGCACGCGACTCAACGTGTGCCGCAAGTGGCTATCATTTTGGGTAGCGGTTTGGGCAAGCTGGCCGAATCGGTCGAAGATGCCACCTCCATTTCTTATCACGACATCCCCCATTTCCCCGTCTCGACGGTGGAGGGCCATGCCGGCAATCTGATTTGCGGTCGCCTGGGCGGGAAAGACGTCCTGCTCATGAGCGGGCGCTTTCACTACTACGAAGGATACTCCATGAAGGAGGTGACATTCCCCATCCGCGTGTTCCATGCCTTGGGCATTCGCACGTTGTTGGTCAGCAATGCCGCCGGGGGCACCAATCCGGCCTTTCACATCGGCGACCTGATGTTGATTACCGACCATATCAACATGATGCCCGAACATCCCTTGCGCGGCAAGAACCTGCCGACGGGGCCGCGCTTCCCCGACATGACGCAGGCCTACGACCCTGATTTGATAAAAAAAGCGCTGCTGATTGCCGACGAGCAACAGATTAAGCTGCGCCAGGGTACGTATCTGGCTACGCAGGGACCGACTTACGAAACTCCCTCGGAGTATCGCCTGTTCCGCCTCCTGGGAGCCGACGCCGTGGGCATGAGCACCGTCCCCGAAATCATTGTGGCCCACCACTGCGGGATGAGGTGCCTCGGCATCAGTGTCATCACCAATGTGAGCCAGACGGCCTCGAAGGTTTCGCACGAAGAGGTCAAGCTTGCGGCCGATGCGGCCCAGCCCGTAATGACCCGTTTATTCAAAGAACTGATACATCAACTACCCTCATGACAGATAACAAACGAACAGAAATCTCCATCTTGGGAGAATTTGGATTGATCAACCATCTGACGCAAGACCTCACCGCCCGCAACGACTCTACCATCAAAGGGGTGGGCGACGACTGCGCCGTCTTGAATTATAAAAAGAAAGTCCTGGTGACGAGCGACCTGCTGACCGAGGGCGTTCATTTCGATTTAATCTACACGCCTTTGAAGCATTTGGGCTACAAGGCTGCGATGGTCAACTTCTCCGACGTGTATGCCATGAACGGCTTTCCGCGTCAACTCATCGTTTCGATTGCCTTGAGCAAGCGCTTCTGCGTGGAGGACTTGGAGCAGCTTTACGATGGTCTCAAGTTGGCCTGCGACGAGCACGGCGTTGACCTTGTTGGCGGCGATACGAGCTCTTCCCTCACCGGGCTCACCCTCAGCCTGACCTGCCTGGGCGAAGCTGAGGAGGGGAGGATTGTTTATCGCAGCGGTGCCAAGGATACCGACCTCATCTGTGTGTCGGGCGACTTGGGCGCAGCCTATATGGGCTTGCAGGTGCTGGAACGCGAGAAGGCTGTGTATGAACAGCAGGTGCGTGAGCACAAAACGCAGGTGGCGTTCCAACCCGATTTCGCCGGTAAGGAATATCTGCTGGAGCGACAGCTCAAGCCGCAGGCCCGGAGGGACATCGTCGAGTTGTTGCAGCAGACCGATATTCTGCCCACCTCCATGATTGACGTTTCCGACGGCCTCTCGTCGGAGCTGCTGCACATCTGCAAGCAAAGTCACGTCGGCTGCCAGGTTTACGAAGAGCGCATCCCCTTGGATTATCAGACGGCATCGATGGCCGAACACTTTAACATGAACGTCTCGACCTGCGCCCTCAATGGTGGCGACGACTATGAGTTGCTCTTCACCGTTAGCCTTTCCGACTACGAAAAGGTGAAGGACATTCCCCAAATTCGCATCATCGGGCGCATTCAGAAGGAAGAATACGGCTGTCAGCTGGTGACGCGCGACGGCAACGAGTTTGAATTGAAGGCGCAGGGGTGGAACCCTCTGCAGTGATTTTGAGGGGGAGATTATAAAAATGAATGAATAACGGCCATCATAACCCCAAACGGCATAACGGTCTTCGGATGAAAAAGCTTCTTCAAATCAACCAGTGCTTGAATTACTCTACCGGGAAGATAACACAGCAGATCGGTGAACTCGCCATCGCTCAGGGATGGGAAAGTTGGATTGCCTATTCGGGTCGTATGCCTGAATTTCCCTCAAAGTCTAAACTGATCAGAGTGGGTAACTTCTTTATCTCTTGCCTTCATTATGCAGAAGACAGGCTGTTGGACAATGAGGGTTTGGCTTCAAGATGGGAAACGAGAAAGCTTATCAAGAAGATGGAAGAGATAAAGCCGGATGTTGTTCAGCTCCACATTTTGCATGACCACTGGCTGAACTACAGAATGCTGTTCCCTTATCTTGCAGAGAAGAATATCCCTGTGGTTTGGACGCAACACGACCAGTGGGCTACAACCGGGCATTGTTTTTATAATCCGGCAGGATGTGAACGTTGGAAGGACGAGTGTCACGACTGCCCCCTGTCGAAGTGGTACTGTCTTGACCGCTCACGGAGGAATTTCAAGTTGAAGAAGCAGTTGACGGCAGAGATTCCTTCGCTTACAATTGTAGCTGTGTCTGAATGGCTGGCAAGTATGATGAAACAATCGCATTTGAAACAAAGAAAGATGGAGGTAATCCATAATGGCATTGACATTAAGACATTCTCTCCTCAGCCCCCAATCGCCGATCACGAAAAGTATGGCATCGACTTGAATAAGAAAATACTTCTTGGAGTCGCCTCTCTATGGGACGAGAGAAAAGGTCTCCATGATTACATTGAATTAAGCAAAAGACTGGATAATCGATTTGTCATTGTTCTTGTAGGCCTTACAGATGACCAGATCAAAAAACTTCCTACTAATGTCATTGGAATAAAACGCACGCAAAACCAAACGGAATTAGCACAACTCTATTCCATGGCTGATATACTATTGAGCCTGTCTTATGCAGAGACTTTTGGTCTGACCATGGCCGAGGCTTTCGCGTGCGGAACTCCATGTGTTGTATATGACAATACCGCTCAACCGGATATTGTTTCTCCCGGGACAGGATGTATTGCCCAAACAGGGCATATTGATGACCTGGTCAGACTGATCTACGAAATGACAGAAAACAGCTATAAGCAGCATCATACAGCAGATTGCCGCAAGCGTGCCGAGGAACTTTTCGACAAAGACAAATGCTTTGAAAAGTATATCGAACTATATGAAAACCTCATTAAACGGGCTGAATGACGAACGAAGTTAATCCAGGAGTAACCATGGTAATGGACTCTACACGGTGGGAACGGTGGGAAAAGTTCAATAAAATAATCTTTAGGAAACTTTGCGTGGATAAATAAAAAGTGTTACCTTTGCATCCGCAAAACAGGAGGTGCCTTAGCTCAGTTGGTAGAGCATCGGACTGAAAATCCGTGTGTCCCCTGTTCGATTCAGGGAGGCACCACCGATTTTTAAGTGGTTAGAATGTAGATAAGCAGTCGCTTCTTTTTTGAAGTGGCTGCTTCATCTTTTTATATAGTCCTGAATTTTTAACCTCAATCGGTCGTGACCCCGTTGTAGGGTCACGAGCTTGCTGTTTATCATTTCCCTTTTCGTTTTTGGTCTGTCCTGAATCGCGACAACCCGTTTGGGGCTTAGGATGAGTCTGCCGGTTCCCCGTTGAAGGGTATTCCCGAGAATTTGGCCCGCCGTGCCTCGCGTCATGGCTCCGCGCGTCCGAAAAGCCCTTGCGCCCGGCGCGGTGACCGATTTCAGGGTGGGGAAGGCCTGCCCCCGGCATGGGTAAGGCTCACCAAAAGTATAAAAGCGGTTCTCAGTTTTTGAAAGTCTCTTTGACAGTGTGTAGAAGTGGTTCTCAGTTTTTGAAAGTCACTTTGACAGTGTGTAGAAGTGGTTTTCAGTTTTTGAAAATCACTTTGACAGTGTGTAGAAGTGGTTCTCATTTTTTGAAAATTACTTTGATAGTGTGTAGAAGTAGTTTTCAGTTTTTGAAATTCACTTTGATAGTGTGTAGAAATGGTTTTCAGTTTTTGAAATTCACTTTGATAGTGTGTAGAAGTGGTTTTCAGTTTTTGAAATTCACTTTGATAGTGTGTAGAAGTGGTTCTCAGTTTTTTAGGGTGCTTCTACTGTTTGGGGAAGACTCAAAGCAAGTCCCGCCAACGTTTTCAGGCGTTGGCGGGACTTGAACAGCTGCCGGTGGGGCTTTCGCCGTCTATTCGGGGCATGCCGGCGAAGTGTCGGTGGGATTTTCTTCGGGCGAAGCCTTGCGCTCCTGACTGTTTTTCGTGGCTTGTATGCGGCTGTATTGCTGCGTAATGGCGTTGAGCTCCGAGATGGTTTTTTCGATTAACTCGTGGCGCGGCTCATCTTCAATTAGCTCAGACATGGCGTCGAGGCGTGCGGCAATTTTCAGAGCCAGGATTTTGAGGTTGGCGCGCACCTCGGCCGTGGTGCGCCCGTCGTTGATGGCGAGTATTTGTCCGAGGAGGTTGCTGCGCTTTACGTGGAGAGCACGCAGCTCGCTGTTGATGAGTGCCAGTTTGTTGAAGAGGGTCACCAGGCCGAGCCTGGTCAGGGCTTCCTTCACTTTGGGCTCGGCGGCTATGCGGTTAACAGCATCGAGCTCTTCCGACTCGCGGCTGTATTCGTGTTCTTGCGCGCCCTTGAATTGTTTCAAGGCCGTGAAGGCGGTCAGGGCGTATGGGTAAAGCGAATCGTTGGCGGGCATCTTGCTGAGGTGGGCCAGGCAACGGTAGATGGCCTTCCAATAGCTGTCGCGCGACTTGTCGAGTTGGGCGATGAGCCGGCTTTCCTGGAAGGCTCGCGGGCGGTTGATGACGTTCTCCATTTCGCCGATGGCCGCGGCATAGGGCCCGATCAGTTCCGAGAGACCGAGTGCTTCGGCCCCGGCCTCGGTGAGGGCGGAATGAATGTGGCGGTGATAACCCAGGTAAGCTCCGTTGGTAAGCCGGAAGGCGGCGATGACTTTTACTTTACTCATAGTGCTGACGGTTTTGTTGACAGCTGCAAAAGTATCGTTTTTCAGAAGAACAGCCAATGAAAAGCCCGAAACTTTTTCCCGCCGCCCCGTTTCGGGCCGCGGCAGGGCTTAGAGGCGCAGGCTGAGGTTGAACCCAAGTTGCAGCGGCAGTCCTTTCTGATAATATCCGCGGTTCATCGACTCGAAGTAGAAAGCCCGGTAGTGGGTTTGGGTGAGATTTTTGCCCCAAAGGTTCAGCTTCACCCGGTCGAAGTCAAGCTGCAGGTGGGCGCCCAGTGTGGCGTAGAAGTTCTGATAAGCGTTGTTGGCCTCGGTCCAATAGGTGCGGCCGAAGCCGTTGGCGTTGGCGCCAAGGGTCACCGCCTTGAGCAGAGAGCGGCCGAGGGGCAGGGTGTAGTCGGCCATCAGGCCCACGTTGTGCATGGGAATGAAGGGCACGTAATTGTCGGTGTAATCCTCTCCGCCGCCCGCGTCGTAGTCGTGGAAGACGGCGTGGGTGAAGCCGTAGTTGAGGGCCATCGCGAGGCGGCTGTCAAGGAAGTTGCCGCGCAGGGCGGTTTCGATGCCGCAGCTGTGGCTGCGCCCGGCGTTGACCATGATGCGGCCCATGCCGCTGTCGGTGAAGCGCGCAATCTGCTGGTCGTGGGTATCGACAAAGAAGAGCGACAGGTCGGCCGTCAGCGTGCGGTCGAGGAAGTTGAGATGGGTGCCGGCTTCGTAGTTCCAGCAAAACTCGGGGCGATAAGTCACCGTCCGGCCCACGTCGGGCGGCGTGGCGCGGGGCATGCCCTCGTTCATAGCCTGCTTGATGCCCAGGAACATCTGGCGCATTGCCTCGCTCGGGGCGCGGTCGGCCTGGGCCTGGAGCAGGTCGTTGCAATAAGTGGCCGTGGTTGTCATCAGGTCTTGCTGTAGCGCGGTGCGCATCACGTCCGAAAACATCTGTACATTGTATCCGCCCGAGCGGTGCCCCTGCGAAAGGGTGAGGTAAAGGTTGCCGCGGTCGCCCCGGAGGTCATACTTCAGGGCCAGCTTGGGCAGCAGGCGCGTGTAGTCGTTCGTCACCTTGCCGCGCAGGTCGGGGCATGAGGTGAGTGCGGCCGGCTGAATCATCTGCATGGAGTAAGTGAAGTTGACCTCGTGAGGCTCGGTGGCGTAGCTCAGCTCCTGGTGCTCATAGTCCACGCGGGCGCCGGCCGTGAGCGAGAGGCGCGGCAGCAGCAAGTCGTGAAGGGTGGCCTGCACGTAGGCGGCGCCGTTGAGCACCGGCGTGCGCATGCGGTTCTCCAGCGTGAGCGTCGGGTCGGTCAGGGCCAGCGACTGACTGATGGTGATGGGGCGACCCGTCATAGGGTGGGTATAGCTTACGTCGGGAAGCACTCGCGACAAAAGGCCGTTGACCATCTCCACGCCGTCGGAGTAGAACACCACCGGGGCCTGCGTGCGCAGGTTCTGCCACAGGCCGAACAAACCGCCCGTCCATTCCAGCCGCCGGCCGGGCGCGCTCTTCACCACAAACTCCTGCGTCAAGGCGTCAGACTGTTGACGCTGTTCCAGCGTGTAGTAGTCGAGACTGATAAAGTCCTGATCCATCATCATGCGGTCGTCCAGCCTTTGGTAGCTCGTCATCGAAAAAGCCGAAAAATCCTGCTTCTTCACCTCGGCTTTAAAGGCCGTACTGAACAGGTGGCGCCGGTAGCTGCCGGGGCGGTTGGCCGTGATGCGGTCGAGGCTCTCCGGCAGGGTCTCGGGGCCTGAAACCTGGCCGGCATAGAAGTAGGGATACGTGTCTTGGTCGGTATATTCGTAGTTGCCGCTGAGCGTCAGGAGCCATTGCCGGTCGGGCTTGAACATCAACCTCAGGCGGCCGCCCGCCTGTTGCTCGCCGCCCACCTTCGTGCCGAGCAGGTCGTTGCGGAAGATGCCGCCCGAATGGCGATAAAAGCCGCCGGCCGAGAGGGCCAGCTGATTTGAAAACTTCTGATTGGTGAGCGCCGAAAGCTGCACGCCGCCGTCGCGCGTCGACGCGCCGGTGGTCAGCTCGGTATATTGACGGGTAAAGGGGTTGTCGGTGTAGATGCGGATAATGCCGCCCATGGCGTTGCGGCCGTAAAGCGTGCCCTGCGGCCCGCGCAGCACGTCGATGCGGTTGATGCCGAGCAGGTGAAGATTGTAGCCGCTTTTGTCGACCGCGGGCACGTCGTCGATATACACCGACACAGCCGGCGTATTGATGCGCGAGCCCACGCCGCGGATGTAGATGGCCGACGTCTGCGCCGAGCCGTAGTCGGGCATGAAGAAGTTGGAGGCAAAGCCCGAAAGGTCGCTCAGTCCGTTCACGCCCATGTTTTGCAGCGCGTCCTTCGAGAAGAGCGTCACCGAGGTTTCGGTCTTGCGCAGCCGCGTGTTTTCCTTCGGCGTGGCAATGACCACCACCTCCTCCACGTCGACCACGCGCGACGTGTCGGTGGGCGTCGGAACGGGAGCGGCCGAAGCCGAATAACGGTCTTGATGAGCACGGGCCGTGAGGCTGAAGACAGCCAAAAGAAGGAACACTAAACTTTTCATGAGGACTAATAATCTTTTCGGCTGCAAAATTAGCCCAATCCCGCCGCCCGTGCAATCCCTACTTTGGGGGATTTTTCCCCTCCGGGCTGAGGGCTTTCAGGTAGGGCAAAGCCGAAACGCGCCCCCGTTCGGGCCTTAGTCAAAGCGGATAGCCTTGACCGGCGAAATCTTGCTGATGAGATAGCTCGGGCCGATCATCGACAGCAGGCAGACGGCCGCTGTGGCCACGGTGAGCAGCAGAAGCAGAAGGGGGTCGATGTAGATGGGCACGTGGTCGACGTAATACTTCGTGGCGTCGAGCGTAAAGAGGTGGAACTGCCATTGCACGTAGGCGAGCCCCAGTCCGATGACGTTGCCCAGCACGATGCCGCGCCCCATGATGAAAAACGCGTAGTGGATAAAGACGTTCCGAATCAGGAAGTTCCGGGCGCCGATGGCTTTGAGCACTCCGATGGTCGAGCTGCGCTCTAAGATGAGGATGAGCAGTCCGCTGATCATCGTGAAGCAAGCCACGCAGGCCATCAGGCCCAACACCACCCAGACGTTCAGGTCGAGCAGCTTGAGCCAGTCGAAGATTTGGGCGTAAAGGTCCTGAATGGTGAAGGCGGCGTACACGTTGCCGTCGGCATCGGCGGCATCGCGGGTGACCTTTGAAATCAGGTCGATGTAGGTATTAATAGTATTGGGAAAGTCGTCGGTAAACACCTCGAGGCCGCTACTCTGGTCCGGGCGCCAGTTGTTGAGCTTGTTGACGGTGCGGATGTCGGCAAAGATAATATTGTCGTCAAACTGACTCATATTGGTCCGGTAAATGCCTGCCACACGGAAGAGTCGGGTTCTGACGTTGTCTTCAAAGAAGTAGGCATACACTTTGTCGCCCGCCTTCAGGTGCATCTGGTCGGCCGTAGCCCGGCTGATGAGCACGTCGTTGCGATGGGCCTCTCCCTTGTAGTCGGGCATTTCGCCTTCCAGCAGATGCTTGCCGAGGAAGCGGGTATCGTAATCCTCGCCGATTCCCTTGAGCAGAATGCCCTTGAAGTCGTCGTCGGTCTTGATGATGCCCATCTTGTGGGAGAAGCGCTGCACCCGCTCGACGTGGGCAACGCCCTTGACGCGGCTGACAAAAGCCGAGTCGGTGACGATGGGGAAACTTTCGGGCGAAGAGCCCACGTTGGCGTTGAGAATCTGGATGTGGGAGCCGAAGCCCACAATCTTGTCGGTCAGTTCGCGCTTAAAGCCCAGCAGTACGCACACCGAAACAATCATCACGGCCAGGCCGATGGTAACGCCCACCGTGGCAATGTTGATGGCCAGCTTCGAGATGTGGCGGTCGGAATGCTCGTTGAAGTAAAGGCGGCGGGCGATGAAGAACGACAGATTCATTTTTCTCGGTCTTGCGGTCAGGGAAAAATTACAAGGTTCTGCCGGGGTAAGCCTCCAAAGCGCGGGCCAGCACTTCGACGGCACGAGCCAAGTCGTCCTTCTTGAGCACGTAAGCCAGGCGCACTTCGTTGTAGCCGATGCCGGGGGTCATGTAAAAACCCGAGGCCGGCGCCATCATGATGGTCTGGTTCTCGTAATTGAAGTCGGTGAGGCACCACGCGCAAAACTTCTCGCTGTCGTCCACCGGCAGTTGGGCCACCGTGTAGAAGGCTCCCATCGGAATGGGCGAGTAGACGCCGGGCAGGCGGTTGATGCTGTCGATCAGGAATTTTCGGCGCTCCACGTATTCGTCGTACACGTCTCTCAGATAGTCATCGCCCGACTGCAGCGAGGCTTCGGCAGCAATCTGGCCGATCAGCGGGGGGCTCAGGCGGGCTTGGCAAAACTTCATCACGGTCTGGCGCACCTGTTCGTTCTTCGTAATCAACGCGCCGACGCGCACGCCGCATTCGCTGTATCGCTTGGAAACGGAGTCGATCAGCACCACGTTCTGCTCGATGCCCTCCAAGTGCATCGCCGAGATGTAAGGCGAACCGGTGTAGATGAAATCGCGATAAACTTCATCGGAAAACAGATAGAGGTCGTATCGCTTCACCAGGTCGCGAATCTGGTTCATCTCGCGGCGGGTATAAAGGTAGCCGGTAGGGTTGTTCGGGTTGCAGATCATGATAGCCCTCGTCTTGGGCGTGATGAGGCGCTCCATTTCTTCCACCTTAGGCAGGCAGAAGCCTTCGTTGATGGTGGTGGTGATGGGCTTGATGACGGCACCGGCCGAAATGGCGAAGGCCAGGTAATTGGCGTAGAAAGGCTCCGTAATCAGAATCTCGTCGCCCGGATTCAGCGTCGACATAAAGGCAAACAGTACGGCCTCGGAACCGCCGCTCGTGATGATGATGTCGTCGGGCGAGGTGTGGATGTTATAGTTGGCGTAAAAGTCCACCAACTTCCGCCTATAGCTCAAGAAGCCCTGGCTCGGGCTGTACTCCAGCACCTTGCGGTCGACGTTGCGAATGGCGTCGAGCGCCTGAACCGGGGTGGGGAGGTCGGGCTGTCCGATATTCAAATGATAGATGTGTATGCCGCGTTCCACCGCTCGCGCAGCAAGGGGTGCGAGTTTACGAATAGGTGACTGTGGCATATTGATGCCTCGCTGTGAAATCTGTGGCATATCTGTAAGGATTTTATCTATGTAAAGTGAATATTCGGTTGGTTCATGAATTTAAAGAAGCGCGTTGGGGGCGTTCGCCGAAAATCTTGGTGCCGACGCGCACCAGGGTGCTGCCCTCCTCAATGGCGATGGGGTAGTCGTGACTCATTCCCCACGAGCGTTGACAGAAGGCGTCATCGTCGGCGAAGAACTGCTGCTTGATTTCCCGGAAGAATTGGAACACCCGGTGAAACTCTGAGTGGATTTGCGCTTCATCGCTGACGTTCGACGCCATGCACATCAGTCCGCACAGCTTGACGTGGGTCAACTCGCGCCACTGCCCGTCTTGCAGCATCCGGCGGCACTCGTCGAAGGTAAAGCCGAACTTCGTCTCTTCCTTGGCCACGTGAATCTGGAGCAGGCAGGGCACCACGCGCCCGGCTTTTTGAGCCAGCCGATTGATTTCAGTGAGCAGCTCCGGGCTGTCGACCGAATGAATCAGGCTGACAAAAGGAACGATGTATTTGATCTTGTTCTTTTGCAGGTGACCCAAGAAATGCCATTGAATGTCCTGCGGCAATTCCTGTTGCTTCTGCCTCAATTCTTGAACGATGTTCTCACCGAAAATGCGCTGTCCGGCGTTGTAGGCCTCCATCACCTCTTCCGTGGGATGGTATTTCGAGACGGCAATGAGTGAAACGTTTTCCGGAAGTTCCTTCTTGATGTCAAGAATCTTGCTGCTGATGCTCATTTCCTGGATAATTATTCGGCGCTATAAAGAATACAATTAGGCTTGGTCGGGATTCTTGTAATGGAATACGTCCATAATGGGAGTTTCCTGAATAGCGGTCACTTCGTAGTCGATTTGGGTTGTTTTCATCCCTTCCTCCAAGTTGGCCAAAGCCGTCTTGATGTTGATGGCTTTCACGAGAACGAGATTGGTGGCCTTCTTCTCCTTGCCGCTCTTCTCGTCGATGATGATGAAACTGAGTTTGCATTTATACCACTTGTCGTCTTCTTGCTTGCTGCTTTCAAACAGTTCGGCAATCTTCACGCGCTTGATGTCGTCAACCTGAAACTCGCCGTGCATAAAGGGAGCCATTTCTTCTATCATTCGCTTCTCTGCCTCTGTAAAGTTGATGGCATCAACCAAGTAAGGCTCGGTGACCTTTTTTAGAAGACCGTTTTCCATGGTCTTCTCGTATTTGATTTTACATTCAAACCAATTGTACATATCTTATTTTCTTGATGAATTGAGGTGCAAAGCTACCACTTTTTTTGTGAATGTCCGCGTTGCTTGCATGATTCTTGGCAACGCGGACATTCTTGAAACGATGGGCAGCAGAGGGAGGTGTTACCGTTTCAATATTTCGCGTTCAATGTTCTCGACTTCCGCTCGGAAGTTCT
>JBJFGJ010000153.1:0-11454 GCA_051892575.1 Alloprevotella sp.
GCAGTTCTGCCTCCCGTCGCGCCGTCTCTGCCTGACGCCATCTCACACTAAGTTTCACGGCCACGGCGATGAAGGCGATAAAAGCCATCGAGATGAAACTGCGCAGGTAATACAGCGAGCGGAACCAGGCCGACGGACCGCCGTCGCCGTGCATCCGCATACGTCGCCGCGGACGCATAGCCTGCCATTCGTGGGGCGGCAACAACATCGTGTAGAGGTCGCGACTATAGAGCAGCAAGACGATGGCGATGAGGTTGAGCAACACAAACATACGGTAGCGTTTCTCAATGAAATAGCGCGGAATGAGCCAGAAATAGTTGAGATAAAACACCGCACACGACGACAAGGGGAAATAGAGCCGTTGCAAATAAGACACCCACTCAAACGTCTCACTGGGCCGGTGCATAAGCAGTGGCGAAACGAAGATGTAAATCCAGATGCAGGCGTGAATGGCTGCCTCTATGAGGCGTTCAGAGTGCGACTTGGCGGCAAGTGCCGTGGGTTTGACTTCAGACATAATGTTATAAAAGCAAATCTTTTTACTCGTAACGGATGGCCTCGATAGGGTCGAGACGGGCAGCTTTCTTGGCCGGATACCAACCGAAGAAAATGCCGGTGGCGGTGCAGACCACAAAACTGAGCAGGACGCTCCAGGGCTGAACGAGCACGGGCCAATGGGCAAAGACGTTGATGCCCCAGGCAGCGCCAAGACCTACGAGAATGCCTATGATGCCGCCGGCCACGCTGAGCATGATGGCTTCGATGAGGAACTGACTGAGAATGTCGATGCCGCGGGCACCAACAGACATTCGCAGACCGATTTCGCGCGTGCGCTCCGTCACCGACACATACATGATGTTCATGATGCCGATACCGCCCACCACCAGCGAGATGCAGGCCACGACGAGTAGCAGGATGGTCATCGTGTCGCTTGTGGAGTTCATCATCGAGGCCATTTCTTCTTGCGAGCGGATGGTGAAGTTGTTTTCGTCTTCACCCTTGAGCTTGTGACTTTCGCGCAACAAGGCGGTGATTTCATCTATAGCCTCCTGCGTTTTTTCTTGGGTGATGGCCGAGGCGTTGATGCCTTGCAGATAGGTGACCGAGAGAATGCGCTTCATCACGGAGGTATAGGGAGCCAAAACAAGGTCGTCTTGGTCCATACCGAAAGAGTTGTAGCCTTTCGACTTCAACACGCCGACCACGCGGAAGGGAATGGTGCCGAAACGTATGACACGCCCCACGGGGTCTTCACCGCCGGGAAAAAGATTGTCGGCCACGGTCTTGCCGATGACGCAGACTTTGGCACTGGTGCGCACGTCGTCTTCTGAAAACATAGCGCCGTCTTCCACCTTCAGTTGGCGTATCTCGAGATAGTCGGGCGAAATGCCGTAGATGGTCGAAGGGGTGTTGTTGTTGCCGGCCACAAACTGCCCGCCTTTGCTCACTCGCGGACTGATGGCGGCCACGTATTTGCAGTTTTCCTTGAGCAGTTCGTAGTCTTTGAGCTTGAGCGTCTGCATGTCAGAGGCATCTTGTCGGGCTCCACCGGGACCTCTGTCTTGTCCCGGATTGATCATAATCATATTGGAGCCCATCTCGGAGATGTTCTTCTGAATGCTTTGCTTGGAGCCCTGACCGATGGCAATCATGGCAATGACCGAGGCCACGCCGATGATGATGCCGAGCATCGTGAGGAACGAGCGCAGCTTGTTGGCGGCAATGGCCCGCAAGGCTATCTTGAAAAGATTGGAAATGTGCATAAGGAGTTAATTGTAGGGGTGGTCAATCAGTCGTCCTGTGGTATGGGCAGAGCGGCGAGGGCCTCGGCGGCCGACTGAATGTTGGTGTTGATGGTGTCTTCCTTGATTTGTCCGTCGCGCAATACGATGTTGCGACTACTGTAGAGGGCAATTTCGGGGTTGTGGGTGACGAAGATGATGGTACGGCCTGCGGCGTGGAGTTTCTGGAAGAGCACGAGGATTTCAAACGACGTGCGGGTGTCGAGATTACCCGTAGCCTCATCGGCCAGCAACACGGCCGGGTCGTTAACCAGTGCGCGGGCAATGGCCACACGCTGCATCTGTCCGCCCGACATCTGGTTGGACTTGTGGAAGAGGCGGTTGCCCAGTCCCACCATCTCAAGGGCCTTGATGCTGCGCTCGCGCCGCTCTTTGGCACTGACGGCGGCGTTGTACATCAACGGCAGCTCGACGTTCTCCACGGCCGTGGTCTTGGGCAGCAGGTTATAGTTTTGGAAGACGAAACCGATTTTGCGGTTACGCAACACGGCTCTTTCGCGGCGCTTCATCGTGCGCACGGCCACCCCGTCGAGGTAATACTCGCCAGAGGTGGGTGTGTCGAGACAGCCCAATTGGTTGAGCAGAGTCGATTTGCCCGAGCCGGAGGTGCCCATGATGGTGACAAACTCGCCTTCGTATATCTTGAACGATACGCCACGCAGGGCGTGCACCACCTCTTCGCCCACGAGGAAGTTGCGCTTCACGTGGTCCAGCTCAATCACCACCTTGCGGCCGTCATTTGTGTTTTGCTGAGTCATAAGCGTTTTGACGATTAGTGTGGATGGGGCTTATTTCTTGCGGTTTCTCGGTCCGGGGGCAAAGGGGCTGCGCTCTTGCTCTTCGGCAGCGGCTTCTTCCTCGCCGGGCACGACGGCCTTAATCTCTGTGATGACTTCGGCACCCTCTTTCACGCCACTGACAATCTGCGTGAGCGTGCCGTTGGTGATGCCGGTCTGCACGGGGTAGGCTTTGATGACATTGCCTTCGCGCACCCACACTTTCTTGTTGCCCTGACAGTCTTGTATCTTGTCACCCTTGCGCAGCAGGTCGGCCGTGGGCGTGAAGCGCAGCGCTTTGGTGGGCACGCTGAGCAGGTTGGGCTGTTCGAGCGTGTGAATGGTAACGTTGGCGGTGAGTCCGGGTTTGAGCTTGAGCGAAGGGTTGGGGGCGGAAATCACCACTTCATAGGTCACGACGTTGCTCTCGGTGGTAGCCTCCTGGCGCACTTGCGTCACCTGGCCTTCAAACGTTTCGTTGGGGTAAGCGTCTACGGTAAATTCCACTTTCTGACCTTCGGCCACGCCGCCTATGTCGGCCTCATCGACATCGGCAATCACGCGCATGTCAGTCAGGTCTTGGGCAATGGTGAAGAGTGTCGGGGTGGTGAAGCCTGCGGCCACGGTCTGTCCCTCTTCTACGGCCTTGCTGAGGATGACGCCGTTGATGGGCGAGGTGATGTAGGCATAGCCCAGGTTGGTCTGCGCCTTGGCCACGGCCTCTTTGCGCATAGCGTAGGTGCTCTCGGCCTGTTGCAGCGACAGACGGGCGGTTTCATATTCGTCGTCGCTCACCAGTCCTTTGTCGTGAAGGGTTTTCATGCGGTTGTGGTTGGCCTTCTGATAGCTCAAGTCGCTGCCGGCAGCCTCGAGGTTGCTTTTGGCACTGGCCAGTTCGCTCGTCAAGTTGGTGCGGTCGAGCTCGGCAATGAGCTGGCCTTTCTTCACCTCAGAGTTGTAGTCCACATAGATTTTGCTGATGATGCCGCTCACCTGCGTACCCACTTCCACCTTGGTGACGGGTTCGATGGTGCCGGTAGCAGTGACGGTGCTGCCAATGGTGGCACGTTGCACTTTGGCGGTTTCGTAGTTGATTTCCTGTTCGGCCTTGCCGCCCATGAAGAGATAGGCTCCGAGTCCCAAAAGGACCACGACGCAGAGACCGACAACGATGGTTTTCTTGCTTTTCATATGTTGTTGTGTGTATATATTATAAATAGGAGTGTTTATTGCAAAGCGCGAAACTCGCCCGTGGCGTAGAAGTCGAGCATGGCACGGTTGAGCACGGCGGTGTATTTGTCTTGCAGCAGGTTTTGTTTGGCCGTGAGCAATGTGGAGCGGCCTGTGAGCAGGTCGGCAATGTTTTTCACGCCGACGTTAAACTGCTCGGTGAGCAGTTCGTAGCTGGCCTCGGCACTCTCCACGTTCTCCACCGAAGCCAGGTATTTCTGCCGGCTGGTCGTGGCGCTTTGCCAGAAGCCCTCGATGGTTTTGTAGAGCGTCTTTTGGGCGTCGAGCAGGTCGAGGTCGCTCACCACCTCCTGCACGCGTGCCTTCTCCACCTCGCTTTTGGTCTGTCGTTTGTCAAAGATGGGGATGGACACCGAGAGCCCCACGTTGGCGTTGAAGTTGTTTTTCATTTGGTTGAAAAAGTTCTGGCTGGTACCGGTGAGGTGGCTGTCGCCCACGCCGCCGGTCAGGCTTATGGAGGGCAGGTAGCCGGTGCGGGCAATCTTCGTGGCCAGTCGGCTTTGGTCAACGGCCAGCTCGCTTTGGGCTATCTCCGGCCGCTGGCCAAGGGCAGCGAGATAGGCGTCTGTGAGCGCGGGAACGAGTCCGGCGGCAGCTTCGTCAGAGACGGGCAGGTCGGCAATTTCAAACTCTTCGTTGTAGTCGAGTTCGAGCAACTGGCGCAGCTGCATCTTGCAGAGGTCAATCTGGCTCTGGGCATTGACCACGTCATAGCGAGCACTGCTCACCTGACTCTTGAGCCTCACCACGTCGGCGCGCGAGAGTTTACCGTTCTGGCACATGGTCTGTGCGCGCTCGTAGATGGTCGAGTCGGCCGCGAGCAGTTGGCGATAGGTCTTGAGTGCCTCGCGGGTATAGAGCGTCTGCACGTAGAGTTGGGCAATCTGCTCCTCGATGCTGTTGGCCGTCTGCTGTGTGGTGAGCGCTGCACTCTCGCGGTTCATCTCGGCGTTTTGGATGTTGTATTTGTTTTGTCCGCCGTTCCACACGGTCCAGCTGGCGTTCACGCCGTATTGTCCGGTCTGCGTGGCCTTGTCGGCAGCGTTAGAGGCGATGCCGCCGTTCACCATACTGCCACCCGTCTCTTGGAAGGGGCGATAGGTGAGTCCTTGCACCACGCTGGCACTGAGTGAAGGGAGCAGTGCACCTTTGGCACGGTCCACCTCCACTGATGAGAGCGCTTCGGCCTGCGAGTTTTTCTTGAGTGTGATGTTGTGTTGCATGGCATAGTCCACACACTCCTCCAGCGTCCAGATTTTCTGCCCGGCAGCCGTCACGGCAGTCAGGGCCAAAGCGGCAAAAGCAATAGGTTTGATTTTCATAAGTGTGATAATTATTTCACTGCAAAAATACACCGCTCCGTCCAAATAAAGCTACCCATTCATACTTCTTATCAAAAAGAAATAGACAAAAGGCCATATTTTGCCGATGAAACGGGCGAGACTGGTGTGGGCAAACTCTCAGAATTAGTGCAAGACGAGAGCAATCAAACTCATTTCAAATTCCGAGCCGCAGCCCAACTTGCATTTATGAAAGGGTTGGGAATTGGTATTGCAATTGAAGTTGAGATTGGCTTTGGGGCATTTATATATAGCCTCGCAAGCTATGAATGCATTATCAATTGTAGAATATGTGGAATTGAATGGGCTTTTCTTGCGGCCAAGCACGGCCTGAAAGGCCAATGAGACCCTAGCCCAGGGCAGAGGTGGCACGTAGTGGCACCGGCACCCTGGGTTATGTGGTACAATGATGTTCGCCCTGTAAGGGCAAAAGCATTATTATGTAACAAAGTCAATCAATTATAAATCTTTTGCCCTTACAGGGCGCATTAAATGGCCTATGTTAACCCAGGGTGCCGGCGTCGCTTTGCTCCGCCTCTACCCTGGGCTAGGGTCTTGTTGGGCTTTCAGCCCGTTGCTTGGCCGCTCAATAATTACATGAACAACACCAATTTTGAACACCTACCCTTTCATAAATGCAAGTTGGGCTGCGGCTCTTATCCTATATATACCCCAATTGTTACCTTTTTTCCAATCACACAGTCACGTACTTGTAACTCATTGACAACTATAAAATTGCTGTGACTGAACATTTCCGTCACGCTCTGGTCACGCTACCCCGGGAAACCAATGCGGGCGTGCCCGGCATTGACTGCCACGGCACGCCCGCTATAGGACTGGTGTTAAAAGGTCAGAGAACAAGAACTCTTGTCAAGGTCGAAATTTGACATCTGGATTATAAAAACGTATAATCCGGCCAATAGTAGCTATTTCTTCGTTGCTCATATATCTTGCATTCATATCTTGTCTTTGCAGAGAGGAAGAGAATGGTTGAACATGTACAACTCCCTTTTGGAAACGTTCCCCATTTCCTCCTTGATTGGGATTGTTATAATGAGGATGACTCCAATCAAAGTCCAAAACGGCCTGATGCCCCTTGTACAATCTAAGTTGTTTCGGTTTACCATCTGGTCCTAAACACAAATAGCCATCTGAAGTACCAGATAACATTGGCAAATTGGAATGAGTACCTCTCAAATCAGACTCTAATCTAATTATTTTAAATTTCATACCAAACATCTCTAACTCTGAACCCGGAATGGTAGTGTAAAGATACAGACTAAAACGACCGTCTTTAATGTGGTATTTTCCTGATCCCATAGTTATAGATTGTCAAAATTACCATTATAATTAATGCCCTGATAGTCGCGTTCACGCAACCATTCCAAAAGAGTGATGTCCCTTCCAAGCAGGCCTACTTTTTTGAGATTGACTTGCATTGCCGAGGGGAAATCCATCGCATAGAAATCTTCTTTAATTCCAACTCTCCCTATTTCAAATTCGTCATAATAATGACGTACAATATACAAACCGTCCTCATTATCATCTTCAAACAACAAAAGGTCGTTGGCATAAGTAAATTCATACTGCTGCCGATATCTCATTGTTTCAAAGAACAGTTTTTCGTTTTCAGAATAATAGTGCTTGGCCATCTGCTCGTAATAAGCTTTGTAGAATGGGTATAATGGTTTATATTTTGTGTTCATTTCTAAAGTATTTAGAGATTTGTGTAGGAATAAAACGTATTGGTGTTGTGATTGACGAATCCTCTATCGGTTCTCCATAGGCAAAGACCATTACCGGTGAGAGCACTTCCTCTATTTTTCTTATGGCATACAAAAACAATCTTAATTTCGCGGAACAATCTTTCAATCCAGTAGCAGAAATTCCGTAGACTCCGTTTGGGGCTAACCCCTCTAAGCACCAGTTCAGGGATGAAGCATCTGCATAAGTGATTGTTGGAATTACATTATATCCGGCAATTTGCATACGTGCTCCACATAATCTGGATTTGAAGAGTTGCCATTTGTTATGAGGTTCAGGAGCGTCTACAAACATCGTAAAATCAGGAGTAAATACAGCCTCAAAATCTTTCAGCTCATAGATGACATTTCCCATATGAGTCCAAAACCTTTCGAAGTTATAATCATATTCAAAACAATGAACTACACAACCTGTTTTTCTTGAAGATCGTCTATGGGAAAAACGCACAAAAGCGTCATCGTCCCAATCATATCTACCAGTATATGCTTTAAGAGAAGGGAATTGGTTGATTGCAGACAATGGGACATTCTCCAACAAGTGCATATTGTTTAGTTCATACATTTTTCTGTAATTACGAGACATATTTTTTTGCTGATATAAGTCTCCACGGGAATTTCGTTCTAGTAAAAACATCTCTTTAGTAGAGAATATATATTGATTCATTATATACTTATTTTGGATTAATAATATTTGTTGTTTCAAAAAGCATTATCAGCAATCATATTCATCTGAATAAATATTATATCCTGCATTTATCAATCTAAGTTCAATACTTTTTCTCGTATTCCTATGATGAGCTTTGTAAGTATCTTCTCTATAATAAGACAAAATACAACGTGTCAAATAATCAGCTATCGCCTTTTTATGTGTAATGTAACATTGAGAAGCAATATTTTTTTGCCATTGTGAGGTATTTTCCTTGCGTTTCCATATGAGCCAATTAAGCTCTATATCCAATGATATATGATAAACCGAGTTCTTAACAGCCTGAATAAATAGCTTACAGATTTTCTCTAAATCTCGTATTCCATACGTGAAGAACAAATCATAACATACAGAATAAAGTAGTATGTTATCAACTATATCATCACTTGACTTTTGTTTTGTTTCAAAATAGACTTGAATTTTCCGAGCAAACGCTTTGGCCAAGCATAATAATAACTTCTCATCAATACATCTACTCTTAATATCTATTACCTCAATTCCTCTTTTTTGCGCAATCGAACATATTTCGTCAAAATGCATACCACTCACCCTCATCACAGCCTCTACTGTTGTCGGATATTTTTTATAAAATCCGAAAGTTGGACCAAATGGACTGTTTGCTATCCCTCCTATCATTCTTTTATTATATAATCTTTCTGATATGCAAATATAGTAAATAATTTTTTACCTCCATATTTTCCTAATGTTTTTTTGTTTACTTATTTTGAAACTACTTCAGCAATATCATCGTTCACAGATTATTATATTGCCCCTCTCCCCCCCAGATTCTTGCCTCTCACACAGTCACAGGCTTGTAACTCATTGGTTGCCATAAAATTGCTGTGACTGAACATTTCCGTCACGCTCTGGTCACGCTACCGCGGGAAACCAATGCGGGCGTGCCCGGCATTGACTGCCACGACACGCCCGCTATAGGACTGGTGTTAAACGGTCAGAGTGAAAATCAGCAGAGTTTGCGCGAACCGTCGCCGATGACTACGTCGATGACGATGGGCTTCTTGCCATATTTCTCGGCAAATTTCTCTACGACGGTCTTCTTGAAGTTGTCGGCGAGTTCGTCGGCCACGAGGTTGATGGTGCAGCCACCGAAGCCGCCACCCATGATGCGCGAACCGGTCACGCCTACTTCCTTGGCCACGTCGTTGAGGAAGTCGAGCTCTTCGCAGCTCACCTCATACTCCTTGCTCAGGCCGTAGTGGGTTTCATACATCATGCGGCCTACGGTCTCGTAGTCGTCGTGTTCGAGGGCGTCGCAGACGGTGAGCACGCGCACCACTTCACCGATGACGTAGCGGGCACGCTTGTATTCGTCGGCCGTGATCTTGTCTTTCACTTCGTCAAGCATTTCCATGCTGGCATCGCGCAAAGACTCCACTTCGGGATGGCTCTGCTTGATGACCTCAGCCACGTGCTCGCACTGCAGACGGCGCTCGTTGTAGGGCGAACCGGCCAGTTCGTGTTTCACGCAGCTATTGACGAGGATGAGCTGGTAGCCTTTGGGGTTCCAGGGGAAATACTGGTATTCACCGCTGCGGCAGTCGAGGCGCATAAGGCTGCCTTTGCGACCGAACACAGAGGCAAACTGGTCCATGATGCCGCAGTTGCAGCCCACGTATTTGTGCTCCGTGCGCTGTCCCACGCGGGCCAGTTCCATCTTCTCGATTTTGTTTTCGCCCCAGAGGTCGTTGAGGGCAAAGGCATAAGTGCTCTCGAGGGCTGCCGAAGAAGACATACCTGCACCGAGGGGCACATCACCTGCAAAGGCGGTGTTGAAACCTTCAACGGGCACGCCGAGGGCCATCATCTCGCGGCAAACGCCGAAGATGTAGCGGGCCCAGGTGGCTTTGGGGCCGGCCTCGTCGTCGAGGTTGAACTCTACGTAGTCTTTCAGGTCAATGGAATAGGCGCGTACGTTGCGTGTGCCGTTGGGCTTGATTTCTGCAATCATGCCCTGCTCTACGGCGCCGGGGAATACGAAACCATTGTTATAGTCGGTGTGCTCACCGATGAGGTTGATGCGGCCGGGAGAGGCATATACGCTACCCGTGCTGCCGTCGAAATGTTCGATAAAGCGACTTCTTACGTCGTCAATTGTGAGTTTCATGGGCGTATAGTATTTATTAGGTTAATGATTTGTCTGAAATTAGCCTTTGAGATTTGACACTTCATCTTCGCGCTTGGTCACGCGGCTGCCGATGAGGGCATAGAAGAGCAGGTAGGCAGCGCAGAAGGCCACTACCCAGAAGCTGGCCATATAGCCGGCCACGTCGGCAACGAGACCCTGGATGAACATCATCACAGCGCAACCGAATACCATGGTCATGAACAGACCGGAAGCGATGGCGGTGTACTTGCCGAGACCTTCAACGGCCATGTTGAAGATTGAACCCCACATCACACTGGTGCAGAGACCGATGAGCAAGAGGGCAAACACGCCGACGGGAATGTCTTGGGTGATGAACGAGAGCGTAGACCAGTCAACGCCGGGGAAGGGCACGAGCACGGTGCGCGGCGCAAACATACCGAAGAGCACGAGCACGAGGGTCAGGATAGACACGGTAGTGATCATCGTGCGGGCGCTCACCTTGCTACCGATGGCAGCACCGACGAAACGGCCGATGAGCATCATGAACCAGTAAACGGCCACGAGCAGACCCACGATGTTTTCAGGGATTTGCAAATCTTCGGTGAGGTGGAAGCCTACATAGCTGGGCACACCCACTTCGATACCCATATAAAGGAAGATGGCCAACAGACCGAGTGAGAAGTGACGATGGCTGAGCGCACCCTTGATGAGGTCCACACGGACGGGGGCCTGTTCGGGTTCTTCAATCTTGGTGAACATAATCACCACGAAAGCCACGGCGAAGATGGCGAGGGCAATCATCAAGGCAGGTGTGGCGTCGGCAATCTTGGCCTTAGACATATCGGCGATAAGCGCACCCATCAGGATGTAGCAAGCCACGGCGGCAGCCGAGTTGAACACGCCACCAATCTGGATGAGCTGGTTACCGGTGTTGCCACCGCCACCAAGCAGGTTGAGCATCGGGTTGACCACGCAGTTGAGGATACACATACACAGACCGGCAATGAACGCACCGATGAGGTAGACGGTGAAGACAAGACCCAGGTTGGCTTGAGCGTCGAGCAGACCGCTGCACCACTGGATGAGAATACCGGCGGCACCCACCACGAGGCCAATCAGCGCCGTGCGCTTGTAGCCGAACTTGGCAATGAGCATACCGGCGGGAATACCCATAATGAGGTAGGCCACGAAGTTGCCGTAATTACCAATCTGGGCGAGCACCGTAGAGATTTCTCCCTGGTTCTTGATGATTTTGGCCATAGGGTTGCAAAGGTTAGTCACGAATGCAATCATGGCGAAGAGCGCAATCATCACCAAGATGGCGCCCCACTGTTTTTTTTGTTGACTCATGATAATTTAAGGTTATTGTTTGTAAAGATTTGGTTTGAAATTTCCTGTCAGACTCGGGTTGCCGAGAAAAACACTGCGGCGGAAGGCCGTCTGCCCCGGATGTCCGCGGGCAGGCTGTCTTCCGCCTGTGTGGGTCATTCGGCCACGCCGAACTTATAGATGGTCTTTTGCGTATAAACCTGTCCGGGTTTCAACACCACGGGCGGGAAATAGGCGCGGTTGGGACTGTCGGGGAAATGCTGTGCCTCGAAACAGAGGGCTGAGCGACGGGGGAACGTGGCGCCGTGCTGCCCCTTGTAGCCGTCGGCCCAGTTGTCTGAATAGAACTGCACGCCGGGCTCGGTGGTGTAGACTTCCAT
>JBJFGJ010000154.1:0-11436 GCA_051892575.1 Alloprevotella sp.
GGCGGCTGCCAGTCCGGCGTTGATGTTGGCCTCGGCCGTCTGTGCACCCATCTTTTTGGGTGTGAAGACGTAGCGGTTGCCCAGTTTCTCGACAGCCTCTTCGTGAGCGTCGAGTTTCAGGTCGGTCACATATCTCAGGTCAGTTCTTTCGGTCATGGCCTTGAGCAGTCCGGCTTCGTCGATGATTTCCTTGCGTGCGGAGTTGACCAGAATGGCACCCTTTTTCATTTGCATGATGGCGTCGTAGCCAATCATGCCTTTCGTCTGGGGCGTGGCGGGGATGTGGAGGCTCACGATGTCGTTGTAGTGGAAGAGGGCTTCGAGCGACTCGTGCACATGATATCCGGCGTCGATGATTTTCTGCGGCCGGTTGAGCGGGGAGTAGCTCGAGATGTCCATACCCATGCCTTTGGCAATGCGTCCGAGGTTTTGGGCCACGGCGCCGAAGGCCATCAATCCCAGCTTCTTGCCCATCAGCTCTGTGCCTGCCGAGCCGTCGAAACGGTTGCGGATGGTGTAGATGAGCAGGCCGATGACCAGTTCGGCCACGGCGTTGGCGTTTTGTCCCGGTGTGTTCATCACCACGATGCCGTGGGCGGTGGCGGCGGCGAGGTCGATGTTGTCATATCCGGCACCGGCTCTGACGATAATCTTCAGTTTGGGTGCAGCCGCCATGACGGCTTCGTCGATTTTGTCGGAGCGGACGATGAGACCGTCCACCTCGGCCACGGCTTCAAGCAGCTGCTGTTTGTCGGTGTATTTCTCGAGCAGCAGACATTCATAGCCTGCCAAGTCGAATATATCCTTGATGTCTTTGATGGCCACGGGAGCAAAAGGCTTCTCTGTGGCAATGAGTATCTTTTTCATAGGGGGAATGAAGATTGCAGGTTCGTGCTTTACTTTTCTTCTCACATGCCCTGAGCGACAACGGCCGGGCCGTAGAGAGCAAAAAATGCAGAGGGGAGTGCCGGATAAAGGCTGTCTGACTCCCCTCTGTGAGATGAGGCACTTCGTTTAGTGAGCCGCCTCAAATTCTTTCATACAGTCCACAAGCGCCTGCACGCCTTCCAGCGGCATGGCGTTGTAGCAAGAGGCGCGGAAACCGCCCACCGAGCGGTGACCTTTGATGCCCCACATACCCTTTGACTGGGCAAACTGCAGGAATTCGGCTTCGAGATCTTTGTATTCATCGGCCATCACGAAGCAGATGTTCATATAAGAGCGGTCTTCCTTGGCCGTGACGGTGCCGCGGAACATCTTGTTGCGGTCAATCTCGCCATAGAGCAGTTCGGCGCGCTCTTTGGCTCTCTTCTCCATACCGGCCACGCCGCCGTTGGCCTTGATCCATTTGAGCGTCTGCAGGGCGCAATAGATGGGCACCACGGGAGGTGTGTTAAACATCGAACCCTTGTCGATGTGTGTGCGGTAGTCAATCATCGTGGGTATGTCGCGTCCCGTCTTGCCGAGGATGTCGTCTTTGACAATGACGAAGGTCACGCCGGCCATGGAGAGGTTCTTTTGTGCGCCGCCATAGATGAGGGCATATTTGCTCACGTCGATGGGGCGTGAGAAGATGTCAGACGACATGTCGGCCACGAGAGGCACGGGGCTGTCGATGTCTTCGTGCAACTCGGTGCCGAAGATGGTGTTGTTGGTCGTGATGTGGAAATAGTCGGCATCGGCCGGGATGGTGTAATCCTTGGGGATGTAAGTATAGTTGTCGGCTGCCGACGAAGCCACCTCGACAGCCTCGCCGAAGAGTTTGGCCTCTTTGAGAGCCTTCTTGGCCCATACGCCCGTGTTGAGATAGGCCGCCTTTTTGGCCAGCAGGTTATAGGGCACCATGCAGAATTCCAGACTGGCACCGCCACCCACAAACACCACGCTGTAGCCTTCGGGGATGCCGAGCAGCTCTTTGAAAAGCGCCTGGGCTTCGTCCATCACGGCCTGAAACTCTTTCGAGCGGTGGCTGATTTCCATAAGAGAGAGACCCATACCGCCGAAATCCACACAAGCCTCGGCAGTGGCTTTAATCACTTCTTGCGGGAGAATTGACGGACCCGCACCGAAATTATACTTTTTCATACCTGATTAGATTGATGTGATAGAGATTGTTAGTTGACTGCGAATATATCGAATATTATTTATATAGGAATAATGAGACGGCAAAAAATCTTTATTTTTCTTCTCTCAACTTCTCTCTCAAACTCTTTTAGACTCAAAAAGAAGACAAAAAAGACAAAGAGTGGCTTGACCGCTCAAACTCTTTTAGTCTCTTAGTCTCTTAGTCTTAAAAAAACCTTAGTCGCTGCTGTGTGCTGTTAAGCCACTGCCATCCAGCGTTAAATATGATGAACAAAAAGCGATTTATTGACCGAATACCTGCCGGCCGAAGGGCAAAACGTTTAATTTTGCTCTCTTGTCGGAGACAGGGTGGGGCGAAAGTCCTTCTGCCGAAACCCCTTGTCTTCTCTCGTCGATAAATATAAAAACATCAGTCAATAAAAACAACACACTATGATCAAGAAGTTTTTGTTCGCCGCAGCCTGCGCGATGGCTGCACTTCTCTTTGTTCCCTCGGCCTCGGCTCAAGGCCGCCCGGCAGCCGGAGCCGTAGACCTCACCTACGCCGCCGAACGTGCCACGGGCTCAGTGGTCTACATCAAGGTCACCACCAACAGCCGCCGCGAAACCGTCACCTATTCCGATCCCTTCGAAGATTTCTTCGGCGACTTCTTCGGCCGTGGAGGCAGCGGTCGTCAGCAGCGCCAGATTGAAACGCCCAAACGCCAAGGAGCCGGTTCGGGCGTCATCCTTACGGCCGACGGCTACATCGTCACCAACAACCACGTGGTGGCCAATGCCGACGAACTGCAAGTCAAGCTCAACGACAACAGGGAATATAAAGGTCGCATCATCGGCACAGACGAGCAGACCGACCTCGCCCTCATCAAGATTGAAGCCGAAGGGCTGCAACCCATCACCGTGGGCAGCTCAGACAACCTCAAACTCGGCGAGTGGGTTTTGGCCATAGGCAATCCCTTCAGCCTCACCTCCACCGTCACCGCCGGCATAGTCAGTGCCAAGGCCAGAGGGCTCGGAGCCCGTGCCGGCAGCATCGAGAGCTTCATCCAGACCGACGCGGCCATCAATCCCGGCAACTCGGGCGGAGCCCTTGTCAACACCCGTGGCGAGCTCGTCGGCATCAACGCCATGATTTATTCGCAGACCGGCTCTTATGCCGGCTATGGTTTTGCCATCCCCACCAGCATCGTCAGCAAGGTAGTGGCCGACTTGAAGCAATATGGCACCGTGCAGCGTGCCGTCTTGGGCATCAAGGGCACCGACGTGGCCACCTATATCGACCAGCAGAAAGAGAAGACCGGCAAAGACATTGACCTCGGCACGTCAAACGGCGTCTATGTGGCCGAAGTCTCAGCCGACGGTTCGGTGGCCGACGTGCTCGAAGAGGGCGACGTCATCACCGCTATTGCCGGACACCGTGTCGACAAGATGAGCGAGCTCCAGGAGCAGGTGGCCACACGCCGGCCCGGCGACAAAGTCGAAATCACCTACCTGCGCGACGGCAAGACTCATCGCACCACCGTCACCCTGCGCAACGTACAGGGCACCACCTCGGCCGTCGAAACCATCGACACCGACGCCATGGGAGCTGCCCTTCGGCCGCTCACCGATGCCGAGAAAAAAGAGCTGGGCCTCAGTTATGGCTTGATGGTCAGCGCCGTCAAGGCAGGTAAGATGAAAGACGCCGGCATCACCAAAGGCCTCATCATCACCAAGGTCAACGACCGCGAGATGCGCAGTGTCGACGACTTCGACGCTGCCGTGCGCGAAGCCAACATGTCGTCAGAGCGCGTGTTGTGGATAAGGGCCAAGACCCAAAGCGGCCTGCCACGCAGCTTTACCGTCGAACTCTCGCAGAAGAATAATAAAGAGTAAGAGTCAAAGATATAATGAGCGGTCTTGCCATTGCAGGGCCGCTCATTGTTTTACCACTCTTCTCATTTTTCTTTTTCCCTCCACACACTAAAACACCTTTCCGTCCGTTTATAAGTCAAAACCTATCAATCTTTTCACGTAAAGTTTCCAGCCTATGCCCCACTCTACTCCTGTTTCTCCCTCTGCCGCCACGCTCAGTCGCCTGTGTCGTTTCGCCCGTCTGTCTCTTGAAGAAATGGAGCGTGAAGTGGGCCATCTCGACCAGTTTGTGGCTGCCTGCCATCTGCCGTCTCACGTCGTCGACCCCTCCCGTCCGCAGGCTTGAAATATGAGGCGTCAAGCGTAAAAAGCCCGGTATATTTTTGCTTCTTTACGCTACTTGCCGTAACTTCGCAGATGTAAAAAAACATCATCCATACGCCAATATCTTTTGTTATGAAAAAAATTATGTTGCTCGGCTCGGGTGAGCTGGGCAAAGAGTTTGTCATAGCCGCCAAGCGGCTGGGGCAGTATGTAGTGGCTTGCGACGCCTATCCCGGAGCGCCCGCCATGCAGGTGGCTGATGAGGCCGAAGTTTTCTCAATGCTCGACGGCGATGCCCTCGAGTCTGCTGTTCGCCGTCACCGCCCTGACATCATTGTGCCCGAGATTGAGGCCATACGCACAGAGCGTCTCTACGACTTCGAGCGCGAAGGCATCAAGGTGGTTCCCTCGGCCCGAGCCGTCAACTATACGATGAACCGCAAAGCCATACGCGACCTCGCCGCCCGGGAACTTGGCGTCAAGACAGCACGCTATCGCTATGCCAAGACCTTTGGCGAACTCCAAGAGGCTGCTGCCGAGATTGGTTTCCCCTGCATTGTCAAGCCGCTCATGTCGTCGTCGGGCAAGGGGCAAAGTCTGCTCCGCTCAGAGGCCGACCTTGAGCACGCCTGGCAATACAGCATCGAGGGCAGCCGGGGCGACATCCACGAAGTCATCGTTGAGGAGTTTATCAAGTTCGACAGCGAAATCACCCTGCTCACCGTCACGCAGTCCAATGGTCCCACGCTCTTCTGTCCGCCCATCGGCCACGTGCAGAAGGGTGGCGATTATCGCGAGAGCTTCCAGCCGGCCCATATTTCCGAAGCGCACCTGAAGGCCGCCCGTGAGATGGCCGACAAGGTGACGAAGGCTTTGGGCGGTGCCGGCATTTGGGGCGTGGAATTTTTCTTGAGTCACGAAAACGGCGTGTATTTCTCCGAACTCTCTCCCCGTCCGCACGACACCGGCATGGTGACCCTCGCCGGCACTCAGCCCTTCAACGAGTTTGAGCTCCACCTGCGTGCCGTGCTCGGTCTGCCCATTCCGCCCGTCAAGCCACTCAGAGCCGGCGCTTCGGCCGTCATCCTTTCGCCCATCGCCAGTGAAGAGCCGCCTCGCTATCGCGGCATTGAGCAGACGTGTGTGGAAGACGCCGACGTGCGCATCTTCGGCAAACCCACCACGCGAGTGGGCCGCCGCATGGGCGTGGTCGTGGTGAGCGGAGCACCCGATGCCGACATCGACGCCCTGCGCGACAAGGCCAAGGCACTTGCTGCCAAAGTTGAGGTTTATTAACCCGACGCCGGACCCTACCGATAATGATATATCGAAACCGACACGTTCCCTTCATTTGGGCGACGTGTCGGTCTTGTCGTTTTGGGGGTATTACAAATCCAGCCGCCACACGCGTATGGGTTTGTCGCCGCCGATGGCGAGACGGGGGTCGGTGCAGGTCTCTCCCGTGGGCTTGAAACCGCACTTTTCCATCACGCGGCCCGAGGCGGGATTGTCGGCGAAGTGGCCACTGATGAGCGAAGTGAGGGTAGTGGTGTGGCGTATGTGGCCGATCATCAGTTGCAAAGCCTCGGTGCAGCAACCTTGGCCCCAAAACTCACGCCCTATCCAATAGCCCACGGTGGGCTCGCCCTCACGCGCCGGCAGGGCACAGTCGCACGACGGCCCGTAGCCGATGGCGCCAATCACCTCGTCCGTGTCGTTGCGGGCAATGGCCCAGGTGGTAGCGTTGATGAATAGTGCCTTGATGATTTGCCGGCTCTCGCTCACTGAGCGATGAGGCAGCCAGCCGGCTCTCGGACCCACCTCGGGGTCGGCAGCCAGCCGGAAGAGCGTTTCGGCGTCGGTCTCCCGCCACGGCCTCAGTGTGACGCGACGGCCCTTGATGTATTGATGCATAATGCTTGTTTTGACGGTCTTTCTCTTTACCCAAATGTTGGCCTTTTCTCCAATCACACAGTCACGGCCTTGTAAGTGTATTGATTTTCAGTGGCTAATGGTGATTGGAGCGTTCAGTAACCTCAGTCACGCTTGTCAGCGTCTGTGCCGATGTGTCGGGCGAGGAAGCGCTCCATGGCGCGGTAGAAATCGAAGCGGTTGGCCTGCCGCATGAAGCCGTGGCCTTCGTCGTCTTTCACCATATATTCCACGTCGACGCCGCGGCGTCTCAGCGCCTCGACCATCTGGTCGCTTTCGGCCTTGTTCACGCGTGGGTCGTTGGCCCCTTGTGCCACAAAGAGCGGGGCCTTGATTTGGTCGGCGTGGAGGGCCGGCGAGGTGGCTTCGAGCCGTTGGCGGTCGTGCTCGGGATGGCCCACCTGCTCATACATCATTTGCAGCATCGGTTGCCAATAGGGCGGGATGGTCTGCATGAAGGTGAGCAGGTTCGACACACCCACATAGTCCACGCCGCAGGCGTAGAGGTCGGGGGTGAAGGCCAGTCCGGCCAATGTGGCATAGCCGCCGTAGCTGCCGCCATAGATGGCCATGCGTGAGGCGTCGGCGATGCCTTGTTTGATGAGCCACTCGACGCCGTCGGTGATGTCGTCTTGCATCTTGAGTCCCCATTGTCCGTAGCCGGCTTCGAGAAAACGGCGGCCGTAGCCCGTGCTGCCGCGGAAGTTCATTTGGAAAACGGCGTAGCCCCGGTTGGAGAGAAATTGCGCCTCCGAGTCGTAGCCCCAAGTGTCGCGAGCCCATGGGCCGCCGTGGGGATTGACCACGACGGGCAGTCCCCGGGCCGTCTCGGGAGTGAGTCCGACGGGCAGGGAGAGGTAGGCTTCGATTTCGAGGCCGTCGCGGGTGGTGTAGCTCACGGCGTGCATCTCAGAGAGTTCGTCTTCGTGCAGCCAGGGGGCGATGTCGGCAATCTTTTCGACCTTGTCGGTGGTGGCGTCATAGAGCCAATAGCTGCCCCGTGTGCGGTCGCCGCCCACATATATTATATATAATGTCTCTGCCTTGTTGCTGTCGGCCACGCCATAGCGGCGTCCGGGGAAATGGGCCTGTATGCGTTCGCGCAGTTGGCGCTCTTCGTCGTCGAAATAGTGGCGGATGGGCTCTTTGTGCCCCGTGACGTAGACAGCCAGCAGTTTTTTGCGCCGTCGTGAATAGGTGATGCTCGAGATGTCGTAGTGCGGATGCTCATAGAGCTGTTCCAGTTCGCTGCAGTCGGCGGGGTCCATCAAGACGAGGGCCACTTTGTCGCGGTGCAGGTTGGTGGCGGCATAGACCAGCCGGTCGTCGGGGGTGAACTCCATAAGGCTCACCGACTCGCGGAAGTTGGTGGTCAAGACGGGCCGGAAGGGCGCAGTGTCGTCGGGGCGGTAGAGCAGGGTGGTGTTGACGCCGTCTTCGATGGCCGTGACGGCACGCAGCCGCCCTTGGTGGTCGGTGGTCCATCCCTGCCAGTTGCCGGGATTTTCAGCCAGCAGGGTGAGTGTGCCGGTGTTGAGGTCGAGGCGGTAAGGGTCAAACACCTCGGGGTTGCGGCGGTTCAGTCCGACAATCATTTGCCCCGGCACCTCTTCGAGGTCGTCGATGATGACTGTCTTCACACCGTCGAAAGCCGTGTAGGCGCGGCGGTCGGAGCCGTCGGGACGTATGCCGTAGAGCGCATAGTTTTCGTCGCCGCCGTGGTCTTTGACATAGACCAGTCGGTCGTCGTCGGCCCAGGCATAGCCGCCAATGCTGCGCTCGGTCTCGTCGGTGAGCCTTATGGCTTCGCCACCAGCCGTGGGCTTGACGAATACGTTCATGCAGTCTTCGTATGGGGCCATGTAAGAGAGGAAACGGCCGTCGGGCGAAAGCTGGTAGGCCGCCTCTTGGGCGTTGCGGAAGAAGTCTTCCAGGGGGATGTGTCGTGTGGTCATAGAGTGAAGGTAGGGTGTTGTTTTTCAGAAAATAGGAGGTGCCATTATTTCACGCCGTTGTGCTTCACATAGTCCGCGAAGCTCTCTCGCGTGCCGTTGTAGACGTTGATGTCGACGTCGCCCGTGATGCCGCTCACCTGTCCGCGTGGCGAGAGTTGCCAGTGGAGCAGGCGGACGTAGGGCTTGAACTCGCTGTAGCGTGCAATCCATACGGGACATTCGGTGAGCACCTCGGGAGCCTCGGCCATGTATTTGTTGACGAAAGACTGGCTCAGATAGAGCACCGGCTGGGTGCCCGAAGCGGCTTTGACCAGCCTCACCCAGGCGGCCATCTCTCTGAACAAGGCCTGTGCGCCGCCCATGTCGGCAATTTGCCGGTCGGTGGGCTCCACGTCGAGCACGGGAGCCATATCGCCGCGCCGCATACGGGCCTTGGCAATGAAGTGGCGGGCTTGTGCGGCACCGCCGCTGCGGGTGGAGAAAAAGTGGTAGGCTCCGGTGGCCAGTCCGTGGCGTCGGGCAGCCGCGGCATCGGCGGCATAATAGCGGTTGACGATGGTGGTGCCCTCGGTGGCCTTGATGTAGACGAAGCTCACGGGATAGTCTTGCCGGCCCTTGACGCGGCGTCCGCCGGCCCGGTCGATGTTGGCAATGCTCAAACGGTTCCACAAGATGGGGCACACCTTTTTCTTGATGTCGTGTTGATGCCGGGAGATGTCGATGCCATAGACGCGGTCGGTCGTATAGACCATTTGCTCGCCCTGGAACTTGTCGTTTCGCCACACGCCGGCCTTGACGATTTCGCCCTTGGCAATGGAGAAGCCGAAACCGTGGCGTTTGCCTTCGGCCCATTCACCCTCGTAGGTGCTCGTGTTGTCGCGCCATCGCCCCCGGCCAGACGGCCTCATGCTGTTGTCGAACCGGCCCTGATAGACGCCTTCGCTTTTGACCATCGTGCCCGTCGTCAGTGAGTCGCAGAGCCACGTGCCGGCATAGGTCGTTCCGGTGGTGTCGCGCAGCAGGCCGCGGCCTTGTCGCCGCCCTTCGTGCCACTGTCCCGTATAGACCGCGCCGTCGGCATAGCGCATAGTGCCGAAACCCTCGGGACGGCCCTGTGCCATACAGCCGGCATAGCGTCCGAGAGAGTCTGTGTGTGTGGTCAAAGCCCCTGCCGCCCTGTGGCGCGAGGCGAGGTTGTGGCCCGTCTGCGGATGCCCCACCTGCGAGCGTGCCGGTCCGTCGTCGGTGAGGGTCAGCATGCGGGTCAATGCCGTTTTGGCATCGGCCGTCCACCAGTACCAATAGCCCAGCGTGCGCCCCACAAACTGCCTGATTTGGGCTGCCGTGACGGTGTCGGTTTTGGTGAGCATCCCGACGAAACATCCGTCTCTTCCTGCCAGACAGCCTCCCGTGAGTGTGGAGCGTTCCATCCACTCTGCCGTCTTGGCGTCGATGGCCACGGGCGGCAAGGCGTCGTCTGTCGTGGCCGTCACCGTGGCCGGTTTGCCGCCGCCGGCGAGGGAGACGAAACGCGGCGAGAGCGCCACGAAGTCGGCTCCGGCCGGCAGACCGTCTGTTTCAAGCAGGAGGAGGTTTGTCGACGTGGCCAGCAGTCGGGCCGATGCCGAGATGGTGCCCACCGCTGCCTCGCCGCCACGCGTGTCGGGGATGGCGAGCGTGTGGCTCACGGTGACGGTCTGTCTGAGTCGGACCACGGTCTTGGGCGCGCCGGTAAGCCTCTTCACCCTGTCAATGAGCGAGTCGTTGAGAGCCGTGAGCGAGTCGGTCTCGGCTTTTCGCGCCATCACCTCGTTGTAGCCGTCGTCCACCACCGAATGGGTCGAGGCATAATAGGCCAATTCGCGTTGGCGCTCTTTGAGCAATGCGCTTTGTGCCGAGAGCCGTTCCAGTTCGTCGGCCAATATCCGTCGCAGGCTGTCGGAGGGGAGGGTAGGAGCCCAACTGCCGAAAGTTTCGGCCGGAGCCACCACATGGCCCTGTCCCGACACATAGAGGCCTCCCGTTGTCAGAGAGTCGGCCGTGACGAGCCGTCCGTCGGTCGTGGTGAGGCGGAGCGAGCGCGGCGAGAGTCGTAGGGTGTCGGCCGAGGGCGTGACGATTTCATACCATGCGGCCATTTCCACGCGGCACACGGCCCCCACGTCTTCGGTGAGCCTTGACGGCCAGAAGTGCACCCACCACAGTGCCACCACCGCGGCTCCCAGGGCCCATCGTGTCAGTCTTCGCCGCCTCCGTGCCGCGGCCTGCCGCTCGGCGTCTTGGGGCGGAACGTCATGTCCGGCAGTGATTATGTCGTCAGAGATTTGTTCGGAAGTCATATCGCTTAAACGTCTTTTTCATTATCGTCTTGCGTAGTTATCTTTAGGTGAAGAAAAAAGGCTGGCCGCTTTGGCCGGCCCTTTTCTTATGTTTAGGCGAATTTAACGAAAAATTACGGGATACGGGGATACTGACACGAAAAAATCCCCTTATTCCAGAAAAATCAGTCCTTATGGCCGCGGCGCTTGGGCCTATTCCAAGTTTTCTCCATCAGTTTCCCCTCGTTTCCGCGCCCTCATCCGTGTCGTTCCCCATCGTTTTCGGGTTCGTTTTCCCTCATCAGCGATTATTTATATAAAAATGCGTCACGTCCGTCTCCGGTTTTGAACGTTTTGGACGTGGCAAAGTCAAGGGTGCAATATATTAAACGTCAAAGCACAGCCACAGAGCGTCGGATGCCCGCCAGGCGCTTCATAAAGGTTTGGTCTTTTGTCATCGTCTGAATGTTGTATTGCATTTGCAGTTGTAGCAATGGTTCGGCGTTGATGCCGAGAGCGGCCTCAAACAACAGCGCCGTCTTTTCCGTTACAGGTCTCCTTCCGTTGAGAATTTCGTTCAGTGCCGAGCAGGCAATGCCCATCTGCTCTGCCAACTTGCGTTGTGAAATTCCCCGAAACTCCACTTCGTCTTTAACGATTAGGCCCGGGTGTGTGGGGTATGCCGGTTTGAGGCATCCCGCCTTCATATTTGTGGGCTTCTGTTTTTCGCTGTTCATTGTGGTTTAATCGTAATGGTTAGACAAATCTGTAATGTTGCAAATGGAGGCAATTGTTTCTCCGTCTTTGACAAATTCCTCAAACTCTATGCGGTATTGGTCATTTACCCTGACGGAAGATAAACCCAGTTTGTCTCCGACTAGTTTTTCGTAACGAAGAGAGTTGTATTTCATTAGCCCAAGGACATTCTTTTCAGACTTCATCAAATCCACGATACGGATGTATTTTCG
>JBJFGJ010000155.1:0-11325 GCA_051892575.1 Alloprevotella sp.
CCATGCTCAAGGCCGAAGGCAGCTACATCCTGCCCGACAACGTGCCGGCCAACGAATTTCTCAATCTCGAGGACAAAAAGATTTCCACCTCGCGCAACTGGGCCGTGTGGCTCGACGAATACCTCAAAGACCTGCCGGGCAAGCAAGACGTGCTGCGCTATGTGCTCACGGCCAATGCGCCCGAGACCAAAGACAACAACTTCACCTGGCGCGACTTCCAGGCACGCAACAACAACGAACTGGTGGCCGTCTATGGCAACTTCGTGAACCGCGCACTCCAGCTGACCAAGAAATACTACGAAGGCGTGGTGCCGGCACGTGGAGAACTGACCGATTTCGACCGCGAAATCATCGGCGAATTCACCGACGTGAAGGCACGTGTGGAAGAGTTGCTTGAAGGTTTCCGCTTCCGCGACGCACAAAAAGAGGCCATGAACCTGGCCCGCATCGGCAACAAGTATCTGGCCGACAGCGAGCCGTGGAAAGTCATCAAGACCGACCCCGAGCGCGTCAAGACCATCCTCAACCTGTCGCTCCAACTCGTGGCCAACCTGGCCATTGCGTTTGAACCGTTCCTCCCGTTCTCTTCAGAAAAACTGCGCGGCATGCTCGCCGTGGGCGAAGTGAAGTGGGACGAACTGGGCAGCATAGACCTGCTGGCCGAAGGCCACCAACTGGGCACTCCCGAACTGCTTTTTGAGAAAATCGAAGACAGCGTGGTCGAAGCCCAAGTGCAGAAACTGCTCGACATGGAAGCCGCCAACGCCGAAGCCAACTATCGCGCCAACGACATCAAAGCCGACATCCAGTTTGAAGACTTTGAGAAACTCGACATCCGCGTGGGCACGGTCAAAGCCTGTGAGCGTGTGCCCAAAGCCGACAAGTTGCTGAAGTTCACCATTGCCGACGGACTCGACGACCGCACCATCGTGTCGGGCATAGCCAAGCACTACGCCCCCGAGGACCTCGTGGGCCGTCAGGTCTGCTTCATTGCCAACCTGCCGCCCCGCAAGTTGCGCGGCATCGAAAGCCAGGGCATGATACTCTCGGCCGAAAACTTCGACGGCTCCCTCAGCGTCATCACCGTAGACCGCGAAGTGAAACCCGGCAGCGAGGTGAAATAAGCGCGCTGCTCCGAGGCATCCTTTCCCCTCCCTTTCCAGGCTCACACCGAACTATTTCCACCGACAAACAAAGTAGACCAAGATGGATAGCAAGACGCTCAAACGATTGCCTGTGGGCATTCAGGCATTTGAAAAACTAAGAGAGCAGGATTGTCTTTACATTGACAAAACTGCGTATATCCACGAAATGACCCATCTCAGCAACTATATATTTCTGAGCCGTCCCCGTCGGTTCGGCAAGTCGTTGCTGGTATCAACTATACAGAGCTACTTTGAAGCCCAAAAAGACCTGTTCAAAGGGCTCTATATAGACCAAGTGGAAAAGGAATGGACGGAATACCCCGTGTTACGGTTCAGCCTGGCATCGGCCAAGCATATGGGAAAGGAGCAGTTGGAAAATTATCTGCTGTATATCCTTGCAGAAAACGAGCAACGCTTTGGCTTGACGTCTGAGCGTCGCGAGCCCAACATCCGGCTGTCTAACCTCATCACCAGAGTATATGAAAAGACAGGCAAGCAGGTGGTCGTCCTTATAGACGAATACGACGCACCGCTCTTGGACGTGGTGCATGAACAAGAGCAGTTGCCCCTCCTTCGCCAGGTGATGCGCAACTTCTATTCGCCACTGAAAGATTGCGATCCTTACCTCCGGTTCGTCTTCATCACCGGCATCACGAAGTTTTCGCAACTGAGCATCTTCAGCGAACTGAACAACCTGAAGAACATCTCTATGGACCCGCACTTCGCCGCCCTGTGTGGCATCAGTGTGGACGAAGTGAAAGCGCAAATGGCCGATTATCTCGAAGACTTTGCAAGGGAGAAAAAGACAAGCGTGGATAAAGCGTTGGAATCGCTTAAGAAACAGTATGACGGTTACCACTTTACGCCCTTTTCGCCCGACATCTTCAATCCCTTCAGCCTGCTCAATGCCCTTCAAGACAAGCAACTCAAAAGTTACTGGTTTGAGAGCGGCACACCAACTTTCCTTATAGAAATGTTGAGAAAGTTCAACGTTGTGCCGTCTATGCTCAAACCCACCAAGGCAGTGGCATCGGCTTTCGACGCCCCCACGGAAAATATGACGTCCGTCATCCCGCTGCTTTACCAGAGCGGCTACTTCACCATCAAAGACTACAACGAGGTGAGCGAGCTCTACGTCTTGGACATCCCCAACACCGAGATCCGCATTGGACTGATGGAGAGCCTCCTGCCGGACTACGTGCAGATTGACGCCTATAAAGGCACCACCACCGTGGGCGAAATGTATCTGGCACTGCTTGAAGAAGACCTCGACGAAATGCTTCGCCTGTTGCAGACTTATCTGCTCACCATCCCGCAGTGTGACAACACCAACTACGAAGGTCACTATCAGCAACTGCTCTACGTCATCTTCTCTCTCCTTGGCAGGTATGTCGACGTGGAAGTCCGCACCGCCACCGGCCGCGTGGATATGGTGCTGCGCACCGCCCGCAAGCTCTACCTCTTTGAGCTTAAGATGGGCCGCTCAGCCGAGGCCGCCATGCAGCAAATCAACTTGAAAGACTATCCCTCACGCTTCGCCCTCTCCGGCCTTCCTGTGGTCAAAGTCGGCATCAATTTTGACGCGACGAAGCACACCATCACCGACTGGAAGATTGAGGCATAGGCTTATCACCCTGATAGCATTTTCGTTTTTCCACAATCAACACGACGTATGCGAAAGACACCAACCTTTCACATACGTCGTGTATTTTTTGCGTCGCCGCCTACCCTCACACCGCTTCTCGGCGAAACGAAACCGCCTTTCTCTATTTACCCAAATTCTTGCCTTTTTCCCAATCACACAATCACAGGGCTATAAGCATCAGTGAATGAGCCGATTGCTGTGATTGGACGCTCCAATCACTCCAATCACGCTTCGGTCACATCGTTTTTGATTGTAACAGGGTTTGTATGCTCATATATTGTTGATAAATCGCACCTTGGGCTGCGGCTCGGCATAGTCCAATCAAAATTATTTTATTGGACTATGCTCTCGCTTTGCACAAATGTTCGTAGATTTGCAAACAAAACAAGCCACTATGACACAAAAGCAATACACCCGGCAACAAGAGCAACTGGCCCGCTTCGCCAAGGCAATGGGACATCCGGCACGGGTGGCCATCCTCGATTTTCTGCTCAAGCAAGACACCTGCTTTTTCGGCGACATCCACGAGGTGTTGCCCATCGCCAAGGCCACGGTGTCGCAGCATCTCAAAGAACTTAAAGACGCCGGACTCATTCAGGGCGAGATTGAAACGCCCAAGGTGAGGTATTGCATCAATCGCGACAATTGGCAAATGGCCGCTCAACTTTTCACCGCCTTCCTCGCCCAAAACACGGCGAAAAAGGAATGTTGCGCCGAATAGCGGCGTTTTTTTGCAGTATTTGTTCGCCTTTCTACGAATTACAAATAATCTCTTCGGCTATTCTATGACAGGGAGGGGAAAATTTACGCTGTCTTCGTTTATAATGCCGTCTAAGCGGCCTCTCATTTTCTTATAATACTCTTATAATCCATCCATTATGATACAGCGTTTTGCAGACTGGCTCGTCTTTTCGGTCTTTGGACTGGACGGCGCCACAGCCTTGGGCGGGGCGGTCAACTTTTTCGTCTACGACAGCATAAAGATTGTGTTGCTGCTCTTCTTCATCAGTGCCTTGATGGGTATTGTCAATGCCTATTTCCCCATTGAGCGGCTACGCAACTTCCTCGTCAGCCATCGGCTCTATGGGCTGCAATATCTCGCGGCGGCGATTTTCGGCGCCATCACGCCTTTTTGTTCGTGCTCGTCCATTCCCTTGTTCATCGGTTTTGTAAAGAGTGGCATCCCGCTTGGTGTCACTTTGTCTTTCCTTATCACCTCGCCTCTGGTCAACGAGGTGGCCGTGGCCATGTTTCTCAGTTCGTTTGGCGTGCAGGCCACAATGATCTACGTGGGTAGCGGCATCCTCTTGGGCTGTTTGGGCGGTATGGTGCTGGAACGCATGCACCTCGAGCGCTATCTGAGCGACTGGGTGAAGCAAGTACAGGCGCAGTCTGAGCGACAGACGGCCGGATGGGAAAAAGACCACACACCTTTCGTGCGACGCCTTCCGGCCATCGTCGGCGACGCTTGGCAGATTGTGCGCGGCGTCTTGATCTATGTGTTGATTGGCATCGGCATCGGTGCCTGTATGCACGGCTTCGTTCCGGAGGGTTTCTTCGAGCAGTATATGGCGTGCGACAATTGGTTTGCCGTACCGCTGAGCGTGGTACTGGCCGTCCCGATGTATGCCAATGCGGCCGGCATCGTGCCCATTGTGGAGGTGTTTGTGGCCAAAGGCATACCGCTGGGCACGGCCATAGCCTTCATGATGGCGGTGGTGGGACTGTCGCTTCCCGAAGCCACACTGCTCAAAAAGGTAATGACGTGGCGGCTTATCGCCATATTTTTCGCCACCGTGACGCTGTTCATCATCTTCTCTGGCTATATGTTCAACCTCTTGTTATGACGGACAAAAGGCGACGGATAAATATCGTAAAATCTATTTCTAAAACATACTCTCAAAATGAACGCAAAAAAAGAAGGTAAACAAGGATTCTGGGCCTCATTGTTTGGCCGGAAACCGTGTGGCTGCGCGTGCGGCAATGACATCAAGATGGACACCGGCGCCACGCCGGCCTCAACGTGCGACTGTCAGACGGAGGACCCACAGGCAGAAGGAGACAAACGGACTGTCAAGGTGCTGGGCCCCGGATGTGCCAAGTGCAAGGCCACCTATCAGGCCATAGAGCGAGTGGCCGCCGACCACCATCTCAACATCACGCTCACGAAGGTGGACGACATAGCCGAAATCATGGCCTACAACGTGCTCACCACGCCGGCCGTGGTGGTGGACGGTGTGGTGAAAATCAAAGGCCACGTGCCCACGGAGCGCGAAATCAAGGAGATGCTGGGACTTTCGGTCTGAATAAGGATTGAAGTCGCGCGGCATTTTGTCTTTCCGACAAGCCACATCGGGCATTATATTTGCCGTAGGATAGGAGAAAGAGGTCGGCATACCGGCCTCTTTCTTTATGTTTCAACGCCTTACGGGCCTAAGGGCAGGAACAACCGGCCTTATGGCAGAAATTTCTGGCCTTATGGCAGGCGGGCGAAAGCCTATGCGGCGCCGATTTTTGTCCGTCGGAGCGGTCGGCGTGACGATTTCACGGCAGACATAACTAACGGCACAAGAAAAAACAAGTATTTTTGTCACGCTCAACCCTGCTTTTTGGACACACGAGGTACTTGGCCCGTCAAATTCTCATAGAACTTACACGTATCGACTCTATCAAAAAACATTCAAACACTTTTTGGCCTCTTCCCATACACTCGTCCCCTAGGGCTGGGCTTAACTTTGCATAAGATAGGCTGCGGCTCGGCAATTTAAGCAAGCTTACCGGCGCTCACTGCACAATCTTGACAAAACCATTATTCCACCTACATCACAATCCAACTATCATGAACGACACACATCCACAAACAGAAATCGAACAGTTTAATCTCGCTCTCATCGCCGACTTTTTCAAGCGTTTGCCGCGGCAGGGACCGGGCAGCGACGCGCAGACCAGACGGGCCTTGGCCCTTCTTCCGCCCACCTTCAGGCCCGAAAGGGTGGCCGACATCGGTTGCGGTACGGGTGCTCAAACGGCTGTGCTGGCCGAGAGCCTTCAGGCCGACATCACCGCCGTAGACGTAGCGCCCGAAATGATTGAAGGCGTCGAGCGACGACTTTCCGACGCCATCGCTCGCGGACAGGTGCACCCCGTGTGTGCTTCGATGGACAATCTGCCCTTTGCCCCCGAGTCACTCGACCTCATCTGGTGTGAAGGGGCTGCCTTCATTATGGGTTTTGAACAGGCCCTGCGCTATTGGCACGCCTTCGTGCGCCCCGGCGGCTACGTGGCCTTGAGCGAATGTGTGTGGCTCACCGAAGACCATCCGACGGACTGCGCATGGACACGCGACAACGTACCCGAAATCGCCACCATAGCCGAGAAGGCACGCCTCATGGAAGCGGCCGGCTTTGACGTGGTGGGGACTTTCGGCCTCCCCACCGACTGCTGGACCACGGCCTACTACGACCATATGCCGCAGGCCATCGCCGCCTTCCTGGCCGACCACCAAAGCGACACGGCCCGATGGTTCACCGACCGGCTGCAAGAAGAGATGGACTTTTATCGCGCCCACCACGACTGCTTCGGCTACGCGTTTTTTGTGGGGAGAAAAGTTTGATTTAGGCCAAAGCCATACGGTCAATAATTGACAAATGATTTTTCACAGGAGTTGGGGGCATTGACTGCCACGGTGTAACCTTTCCCCTACTCCACGCCGCTATACTTCCGCGGATAGCGGAAATGGATGGCCACCAGCGCCACCGCGCCCATCAACATCGGATAAAACAAATAGGGGATGATGTGCACGGGATTGATGCCGGCCAGACCGGAGGCTATCATCAGTTGCGCGCCGTAGGGGATAAGACCCTGCACGCAGCACGAGAACGTGTCGAGCAGGCCGGCACTCTTGCGCGGATCTACACCAAAACGCTGTGCAATGCCTTTGGCCAGATGACCCACGGAGAGAATGGCGATGGTGTTGTTGGCCGTGCAAAGATTGGTAAACGAAACGAGGCCGGCAATGGTATATTCCGCTCCCCGGCGCGAGTGTATGCGGCGCGTGAGCAGGCGCATGAGGTAAATAATGCCACCGCCGTGTTTCACCAAGTTCAACAGTCCGCCGGCCAAAAGTGACACGGTTATCAAAGGAGCCATCCCGGCCACACCGCGACAGGCATAGAGTGCCCAACCGGCAAGGTCGTAGGCGCCTGTCGTCAACCCGACGCCGCCTGTGAGCAGGCAACCCACCAGCAAGACAATCAAGACGTTGACACCAAACACAGCGAGCAACAACACCGAGAGATAGGGCACCACGCGCAACCAGGCCACGGGGCCAGTCTCTAAGGCCACCGCTTGTTGGCTGCCCAAGACGACGTATAAAATCAAGGTCAGCAACGCTGCCGGCAAGACGATGCGCACGTTGACACGGAACTTGTCGCGCATGCTGCAACCCTGTGTGCGCGTGGCCATAATCGTGGTGTCGGAGATAAAAGAGAGGTTGTCGCCAAAAAAGGCACCGCCCACCACGGCGGCCACCAGCATCACCACGGGTAGTCCGCCCTTATCGGCCAAGCCACCGGCCACCGGCACCAAAGCCACGATGGTGCCCACAGAAGTGCCCATCGACAGCGAGATGAAGCAGGCGGCCAAAAACAAGCCGGCCAAAATCAAATGCGGCGACAACAAGTGGAGCGCCAGATTGACCGTAGCGTCCACGGCACCCATCTCGCGAGCCGACTCAGTGAAAGCGCCGGCGAGCACAAAAATCCAGACCATAACCAAAAGGTCGCGATGCACGGCGCCACGCACGAAACGGCTCGCCTTAGTGCGCAAGCGCAGTCCCGGAACGGCCACGAGGGCATAGGCAGAGACGATGAGAAACACCACGACGAGGCCCCATTGACTCACCTCAGACATAAAACCATAACCCACAAACAGGGCGATGAGCAGGAGCAAGGGCGTGATGGCCCAAAAGCCATTACGCCGACGGTTGCAGGAAAAAGAATTACGCAGTTCGGTCATTCGTTTAGTTGTGTTTTATCTTCCATCCGTTACGAAGGGATTATCTTCCTTCAAGCCTATGGACTGTGCCACGACAAAGCCCATAGTCCAAGCGGCCTGTAGGTTGAAACCACCGGTGACGGCATCGACATCGAGCACCTCGCCGGCCAGATAGAGGCCGGAATGACGGCGGCACTCGAGGGTGGAGGGATGGACCTGGTCTAAGGCAATGCCGCCGCAGGTGACGAACTCCTCTTTGTGGGGATTGCGGCCGCTGATGGTCAGGGTGTGGCCCGTAAGCCGCGAAGCCAGACGGCGATGGTCTTTGGCACTGAGCGACGACCAACGACGCTCGTGACTGATGCCGGCGTGACGGAGCAACGTGTGCCACAACCGCCGACTCAAAGGTTCGGGACTGACGCTGCCCACCTGCTTGGCCTCATGGTCTGCCGAGAGCCGCTGTAACATTTCGGCTGCAGAGGCTTCGTTTTCCTCGCCCAACCAACCCACGACCAGTTCGGCACGATAGGCGTTGTCGCATAAATGACGCGCGGCGTATGACGAAAGGCGCAGAATGGCCGGCCCGCTCACGCCCCAATGGGTGACAAGCAACGGCCCCTCGGCCTTGAAGCGCGTACCGGCCAGGCGGGTGGTGACATTGGGCACGACAATGCCGGCATGTTCGGCCAAAGGATGATTTTCAAGCACAAAACTGAAAAGCGACGGCACGGGGCTCACCTTTTCCAGCGCAAGGGGCGAGAGGAAATTGAGACGGCTCTCACGCGGACTGCCGCCTGTGGTCACGACAACGATGTCGGCCTCGACCGACTTTTTCTCTTGAAAATCTATGCGGTAGCCCGGCGAGAGGGGATGTATGGCCGTGACGCCACACCCGGTGTGCAGGTGGACGCCGTGGCGGCGCATCAGCCGCAGGAGGGTCTGCACGATGTCGTCGGCACGCTGGGAGCGCGGAAAAACGCACTGGTCTTCTTGCGTCACCAAAGGCACGCCTTCGCGCTCGAACCAACGCATCGCGGCGCGATGGTCAAAGACCTTGAAGAGGCGCTTCATCAGTCGGGCGCCGCGCGGATAGACCGACTCAAGGCTGCGTACATCGGCAAACGAATTGGTCAGGTTGCAGCGGCCGCCACCCGTGACGGCCACCTTGGCCAATGGGCGACTGAGGCGCTCAAACACACTGACGGTGGCCTCGGGACACTGCCGGGCAATCTGGATGGCGGCGAAACAACCGGCTGCGCCGGCTCCGACGATGGCGATGTGCATGAAAAAGAGTGTGGGAATAAACTAAGCCGGCGTACAAGGGCTGCGATGTAGCGGTGGCCTGTTTGTACGCCGGCTAAAAATAGTATTGAGAAAAATTGCGAGCGTCAGCAGGTCACTTGTTAAGCTTCCAGGTGGCGCCTTCTTTGGTGTCTTTCACCTCAAAGCCGAGGGCTGCCAGACGGTCACGGATTTGGTCGCTCGTGGCCCAGTCTTTGGCGGCTTTGGCTTTGGCACGAAGCTCCAGCAGCAGGTCGATGGCCTGGCCGAAGCTTTTCTCACGCTCGGCGTTGCCGCTCTCTTCGGGCTGCAAGCCAAGGATGTCGAAGGCAAACGTGCGGAACACGCGGCGCAACGCCTCAAGGCCTTCCGGCGTAATGGTTTGCTGACGGTCGGCCAACTGGTTGACGGTGCGCGTGGCATCGAAGAGATGGCTGATGACTATGGGCGAATTGAGGTCGTCGTCGAGTGCGGCATAGCACTTGGCTTCCAATTCGGCGGCAAAGTCTTCACCCAAGGCGCCGCCGGCAGTGGCTTCGATGCGGTCGAGGGCAGCGATGGCGTCCATCAGGCGGTCGAGGCCTTTCTTGGAGGCTTGGAGTGCCTCGTTTGAGAAGTCTACCGTCGAGCGATAGTGGGCCTGAAGGATGAAAAAGCGGATGGTCATCGGCGTATAAGGCTGCTCGAGCAGGGGATGGTCGCCGGTGAAGAACTGGTCAAGCGTAATGAAGTTGTTGTAGCTCTTGCCCATCTTCTTGCCTGCGATGGTGATCATATTGTTATGCATCCAATATTTCACCATAGGTTCGCCCTGAGCGGCCACAGCCTGCGCAATTTCGCACTCGTGGTGAGGAAAGACGAGGTCCATGCCACCACCGTGTATGTCGAACTTCGCACCGAGATATTTGCGGCCCATGGCTGTGCACTCGCAATGCCAACCGGGGAAGCCCTCACTCCAAGGCGACGGCCAGCGCATGATGTGCTCGGGTTGTGCTTTCTTCCACAACGCGAAGTCGGCCTGACGACGTTTCTCGCCTACGCCGTCAAGCTCGCGGCTGGCGTCGTGCACGTCGTCAAGGTTGCGGCCGGAGAGAATGCCGTAGTGATGGTCTTTGTTGTATTTCTCCACATCGAAATAAACGGAACCGTTCGACTCGTAAGCATAACCGTTGTCCATGATTTGCTGCACGAGCTGTTCCTGCTCGATGATGTGACCCGTGGCATGGGGCTCGATGCTGGGCGGCAGCACGCCAAGACTCGCCATGGCCTGATTGAAGCGGTTGGTGTAGTATTGCGCCACTTCCATCGGCTCAAGCTGTTCGAGGCGTGCCTTTTTGGCAATCTTGTCTTCGCCTTCGTCGGCATCGTGCTCAAGGTGGCCCACGTCGGTGATATTGCGCACATAGCGCACCTTATAGCCCAGATGGCGCATATAGCGGAACAGGAGGTCGAAGGTGATGGCCGGACGGGCGTGGCCAAGGTGGGCATCGCCGTAGACCGTGGGCCCGCAGACGTACATACCGACGTGTCCGGGGTTGATCGGTTCGAACACCTCTTTCTTGCGTGAGAGCGTGTTGTAGATTTGAAGATTGTTTTTTATCATAGCTTTTTGCTGAAACGTCCAACCTTCCCACTCATGACCAAACCGCCGCCGACCCATCCGTGGGCCTGCGGCGGCAGTTGATGAGTAGTTCTCCTCTTTGATGAAGAGGGAAGGAGATTAGTCGTGAAGTTTGGCTTTGATGAACTCGCGGTTGAGGCGGGCGATGTTGGCCACAGTCTCATTCTTGGGACAAACGGCCTCGCAGGCACGGGTGTTGGTGCAGTTGCCGAAACCGAGTTCGTCCATCTTGGCCACCATAGCCTTGGCACGCTTGGCAGCTTCGGGACGACCCTGAGGCAGGAGGGCAAACTGGCTCACCTTAGAGCTGACGAAGAGCATGGCCGAGCCGTTTTTACAAGCAGCCACACAGGCACCGCAACCGATACAGGTGGCGCAGTCCATAGCCTCGTCGGCGTCTTGCTTGGGAATGAGAATGGCGTTGGCGTCCTGAGGCGCACCGGTGCGTACGGTGATGTAGCCGCCGGCAGCCTGGATTTTGTCGAAAGCCGAACGGTCTACCATACAGTCTTTGATCACGGGGAAGGCAGCCGAGCGCCAGGGTTCCACGGTGATGACGTCGCCATCGTTGAAGCGGCGCATGTAGAGCTGGCAGGTGGTGGCGCCGGTAGCGGTCTTGCCGTGGGGCGTACCGTTGA